>JBBQXQ010000017.1:0-36169 GCA_038209515.1 Gemmatimonadales bacterium | reverse complement strand
CGCGAGCGCGTCCGTGCCGGCCGGCGGCGGCACCCTCACCGCGGTTGGGAGCGACGGCTCCCGCTTCACCCTCACCATCCCGCCCAAGGCGCTCGATGGGGATACCACCATCACGATGACTCCGATCTCGGCCATCGCCGGGCTCCCGCTGAGCGGCGGGCTGGTGGCGGCGGTCCACCTGGAGCCGGAAGGTCTTCGCTTCAACATCCCGGCGCTGCTCCGGATCGAGCCGGCCCGGGAGATCCCCGTCGAGCAGCAAGTGGGCTTCGGCTACCTCGGCGGCGGCAACGATCTCCACCTCTACCCGCTGGACAGCACCCGTGCCCTGGGGATGCGGCTGCTGCACTTCAGCGGCGTCGGTGTGGGCGCCGGGACCCGGGCCGATGTGCAGGCTCTGCAGCAGCGGCCCCCCGCCGATGCGGCAGCGCAGCTGGAGCAGCAAATCGCTGCGCTGCTCAATGCCGAGCGCGGCGCGCAGCTCACCGGCGGCCCGGTCGACCCCCGCTTCTCGACCGAGCTCTCCGAACTGCTGCAGGACTTCTACGCTCACGTAGTGATACCGAAGCTCGATGCGGCCAAGTCCACCGACGACTGGCGAGTGATGTTCGACGCAATCCAAACCGCAGTTGCCTTCACCCGAATGTCCGCCATGGTGGGGAAGGACGCGTCGGCCCTGGCCAAGCTGCTCCCGATCATGGAGCCGATTCTGGTCCGGGGGTTCGACCGGGCGTACTACCACTGCCTCCAGAAGATCGGCGGTGAGAAGGAGGCGCGCCTGTTGATGATCACTATCCGCTACGCGGAGCTGACGATGTTCGGGGTGGACCCCAACGGTCCGCGTTTCTCCCAGAGCAAGATCGACAAATGCTCGGCCGGTGGCGCCATGCTGCCCCCGCACCTCGAGCTGTCGGTTGAAACCACCATGGAATACTCGACCGAAGACACCCAGGCACTGCTCAGCGCGGGCTCGACAACGATGCTGCTCGATCAAACACCCGGCTCTACCACCTACTACGCCAGGGGCTGGACTCCTATTGCCTATCGGGACTTCCGCTTCATCGCCCAGTCCGGCTGTCCGCGGTACAGCATGGTGAAGCTGCACGACGGACAGTGGAAGGTCGATCTGTTCGTTCATCCCGACGGCAAAATCGCCGCCAGCATCCTGTACAAGTTCGAAGGGATTCCCTGGGAGGAGGTCAGGCTGATTGACTGCGATGGGACCTCGAAACCCCCAGAGCAGGCGCAGTGGTGGTTCCAGGGACTGAACAACCTCCAAGAGAAACTGACCCAGGAAAATCCGCCCGGCTACGCCGGCATCCCCACGGGGATGACGTTCTTTCCCGCTCCGGGGATCCTGTCGGCCACGATCGAACGAACCGACTTCAATCGGGTCTACAAGAAGGGTGTCATCAAGCTCGGCCTCAAGGTGCTGCCGTGACGCGCCACACGACCTGTCTCCTTGTGGCGCTGGCACTGGGGGCGTGCCGGGGAGAGCGAAGCGAGCCGAGCAAGACAGGAATCTTTCCGCTCCAGCCCAACCCGGTGAAGGTGACGGTGACCCGAGACAGCACCCACTCGGCCTCGGCGATGATACCGGCAGCCGGCGGCACGATTACCGCAACCGGCAGCGACGGCTCCCGCTTCACCCTCACCATCCCGCCCAAGGCTCTCGACGGGGACACCACCATCACCATGACTCCGGTTTCCACCATGGACGGGCTCCCCATGAGTGACGGGCTGGTGGCGGCGGTTCACCTCGAGCCGGAGGGGCTTCGGTTCAACGCGCCGGTGCTGTTGCGGATCGACCCCGCCCGGGAGGTCCCCGCGGAGCAGCAGGTGGGTTTCGGCTATCTGGGCGGCGGGGCCGATCTCCACCTGTATCCGTTGGAGCGTGGCCGAACGATCGCCATGCGGATGCTCCACTTCAGCGGTGGGGGCGTGGCCGCCGGGACGCCGGCCGATGTGCACGCACTCCAGCAGAGGGCGCCCGCGGATCCGGCGGCGCAGCTGGAGCAGCGGATCGGCGATCTGTTCAACGCCGAGCGCACCGCACAGCTCACCGGAGTCAAGGGCGACCCGGAGTTCGCGACCAAGCTCAGTGCCCTGCTCCTGGACTTCTACAACCACGTGGTGCTGCCCAAGCTCGACGCGGCCAAGTCAACCGACGACTGGCGGGTCATGTTCGATGCGGTCCAGACGGGCGTGTATTACGCCCGGCTCTCCGAGCTGATCGGGGAGGACCCGGAGGCGCTTTCCAAGCTGTTGCCGATCATGGAGCCGATCCTGGTGCATGCATTCGACCGGGCGTACTACCACTGCATCCGCAAGGTCGGCGGTGAGCAGGAGGCGGCGATGCTGATGATCACCGTCCGCCACGCGGCGCTGACGATCTTCGGTGTAGACCCCAACGGTCCGCGCTTTTCTCAAGGCAAGATCGACAAATGCACGGCCGGCGGCGCGATGCTGCCCGACAGCCTCGAGCTCTCCTTCGAGTCGGCCTTCCTCTACGAGTTCTCCGACACAAAAGCGACGATGAAGCTCGGCTCGACGGTGAAGCTCAACAAGACGGCCGGCACCACGACCTACGACACCCGGGGGTGGACGCCAATCGTCTACCGGGACTTCAAGATCACCACCGGATCCGGCTGCACGTCATACACCAATGCCAAGGCGAACGACGGACTCTGGAGGGTGGAGCTGATGGTTCACCCCGACGGCAAGATCGGCATGATGTGGAATTTCAACGCTCTCGCCGGTGTCCCGACGGAACAGATGACCATCGTGCAGTGTCCCGAAAGTGGAGGCCACTCGCACGATTCGGATGCCCGCTGGTGGTGGGCCTGCCTCAACCAGTTCTCCTCGCAAGACCTGGAGCAGGCCCTCGAACAGGGGAAGGGCTATATCGGGCTGCCCACCGGCCTGAGACTCTTCCCGGCTCCCGGCATCCTATCCGGCCATATCGAGCGCAAGGACTTCCTGTGCAAGCAGGGAGTGATTGAACTCCGCCTCAAGGTGCTGGGGTGATGCGCCTGCTCCTTTGCCTCTCGATCGTGTGCACCCCGGTCCGGGCGCAATCCCCGACCGACGCTCACCTGCAAGGTCAGCTCGCCGAGCAGCTCAGCCAGGGTCGGGTCGTGCTGCGGGAGATCCGCTTCGCGCCCGGATCGGACCGAATCGACCCGGCTTCGGAGGCCATGCTGCGCGAGCTGGCCCGCGCGCTCGTCGGGAGCGCCGGGGTCTTCATCATCGAGGGACACACTGACCCAACGCGCGATGCCGCTTCGGCGCAGCGCCTCTCCGAGGAGCGGGCCGTCGCGGTGAAGGCGCGACTCATCTCCGAAGGCGTGGCGGCGGGACGGCTGCTGGCCGTCGGCTATGGCGCCTCGCGCCCCGAGCGCAGGGATGGCAGGCGCAACGCGCGGATCGAGGTCACCCGGGTGCAGTGAGTCACCTTCACTCTTTCACTCTTTCACGCTTTCTCTCTTTCCGGAGGTAACAACATGCGAACCACCTATTCCCTGACCCTCGGCGCACTCCTCCTGGCCATGGGGGGACCCAGCGAGACAATCAAGATCTCGCTCGCCATCGGCGGCAAGAGCTATAAGGTGAGCGGCGAGGGTATGTGCCATTACGCGCCGGTGGCTTCGTATTACGACATGCGGGCGAAGATGTGGTCGGTCCAGTACAACACCGAGGAGAAGACCGGGCTCACCAGTCTCACGCTGACGACTTGGCGTCCGCTCGCCGGAGGCGCCGACCAGATGTCGCTCTCCGTGCAAGTTGGCTCCGCAGATCATCGCATCGACACGGTGAAAAAAAGTCAGAACGTCGGCAGTGGAACCTTGAAGCTGACGCCGAAGGGCAACGGCGGCACCTTCGAGATCGACGGGAAGGACGAGAAGGGTGCCACGATCAAAGGCACCGTCGAATGCATCACCTTCTCCTCGCCGCCTGCGGTGGCCGGATGACCCGCAAACAGGAGGGGAAGGCCGGGTTCCTTCGGCCGCTCTCCGCCGCGGCCGGGGTCACGCTGCTCATGGCCGCGGCGTGTGGGGGAGACAGCAATGTCGCCACACCCAACGAGCCTGAGCCACAACCGACCGATTCCAGCTTCACCTCTACGGGCACCATCGCCTTCGCCCGGGGCGGAGAGATCCGGCTCGTGGAGCCGGACGGCAGCGCCGAGCACAGCATCTGGACGGCGCCATCAGGGCTGGGATTCACCGTCAGCGGTATCGGCTGGCGGCCGAATGGCGGGGCGCTGGCGTTCTCCAGCGACCACGAGATGGCGACCTCGTTCTACGAGCGGGACATCTATACCGTCCTCCCGGACGGGAATCATCTTCGGAAGCTCACCAACGGACCTACCCACGCCGAGCTCGCCGGCTATCCAAAGGGGACGGTCCAGGTCACCGTGCAGAACAATACCGGCGATGGCGGTCCCTACGTGATCTACGCCGTGGGGGCGGCGGAGCCGCAGTCCGCGCTCATCGCTCCCGGCAGCTCGACGACGCTGACCTTCCCCAACGTCGCCGACCTCGGCGGTTTCGTGCAGCCCGTGGTGGCGATCAGCGGCGCGTTCCGGTGGATCGGGGCGGCGGCGGATGTCGTTGCCAGCAGCACTCGTGACGCGGGGCTCCTGGTCATCACCCCGAGCGGTGGACTGGAGCACCTCGGCGCGGGGGGGCCGACCTGGCGGAGCGACGGGACGAACGTCGGCTTCATCGCCGGCGCCGCCACCTGCACGCTCGAGAAGATCTCCGCCACGCCTTCCGCCGGCACCTTGGGGGATCCGCTCCTTGCCCCCGATTTCTCCGGTGCCTTCTGTGCGTTCGAGCGGTCGCCGCTGGCATCGCAGGCGAACCAGGTCCTCGCGGCAGAGACGGATTTCAGCGTGGGACAGGGACACATCTACCGCATGACGGAGGGATCAGGCGAGCGCGGCGCGCCACTCGTCACCTACCCCGACTACGTGCAGATCCTCGACCTCCGCTGGCTGCCGGACGGATCGGGCTTCCTCTTCGCCGCCGCGCGATATGATGACGTGATCGACGAGAGCTCGAATCTGTACGAGTACAGCTTTGCCACGGGCAGCGTCCGTAAGATCACGCAGCTCGCGAACGAGTACGTCCGCGGCTTCAGCATCTCCCCTGACGGCCAGCGGGTGGTGTTCGAGCGAACCACTGATCTGAGTGGGCAGTCCGATCTCTGGATCGTGCAGCGGGACGGGTCCGGGCTGCGGCTTCTCGTCCAGAACGCGAACTCGCCCGCGTGGAATCCAAGCCGGCCATGAACAGCATGACCATGCTGCTCTTCACGTTTTTGTCCGGCGGCTCCTCGAGACCAGCGCCGGGAAGCCATGGCGCCGACGAACCAGCATCCACAATAGGGGGGCAAAGACCAGAACCAGTCCCAGAGCGATTGCCGCATCCGTGTTGGACACGTTGAGGAGCTTCAGCGCGGAAGCCAGGAGGACGAATGCCAGCGCTCTCCGGACCAACCCGCCAGGAGCGCGGGATGACAGATGGGCGCCGACCCAGACACCAGGGACGCAGCCCAACAGCAGCGACGTCGTCAGTTCCATCTGAAAATCGCCAAACAGGATGTGGCCCAGGGCGGCGGACGCTACCAGCGGGACCGCTTGCACCAGATCGGTGCCCACCAACTCGTTGGCTGTAAGGGTCGGGTACAGCATCATCAGAGCGATGATGATCAGCGACCCCGATCCGACCGACGTGAACCCGACGACGATCCCGCCGAGTGCACCGAGCACTATGGTTGGAATTATCCGCAGGTTGACGGAGGGAGGGCCCTCGGGCAGCGGCGGCGCCCGCCCATCCCGGCGGCGGGCGTGTTCGACCAGCCGGATGTACGCCCGCACGATCAGCCCGGCTGCCGCCAAAAGGAGGGCGACCCCGAGCGCGATCCGAATGGCGTGCTGCACCTCCTGGCCATGGCCGAGCGAACGGGCGATGAGTACCCCGCTGAAGGCACCGGGAACCGAGCCCAGGCAGAGCCACTTGACCAGGCCAAGATGAACGGTGCCCCGGCGCAGGTGCACGAACGAGCCGACCGGCTTCATCACCGCACTCGCAACCAGGTCGCTCGAGACCGCGGTCAGCGGGGGTATGTTGAAGAAGAGCACCAGCACCGGGGTCATGAGCGCACCGCCACCCATGCCGGTCAGGCCCACGACGATACCGATCCCGAAGGAAGCCAACGCGAGCAGCGGATCGATACTCACGAGGCTCCCTTAGGTCCGATTCTCCAGAGCTCGCCGTTCCCCTGGTCCGTCACGACATACAGTACGCCGCCGGGACCCTGACGCACGTCACGCACACGTTGACCCCGGTCCGTGAGCAGGTGTTCCTCGCCGGTCACGCGATCGTCTTTCAGTGTCAGACGCACCAGCTTCGTGTCCTTCATGCCACCCACGAAGAGACTGCCCTTCCAGGCCGGGAACGCCTCGCCGGTGTAGAACTGCGCCCCGGATGGAGCGATCACCGGATCCCAGTAGTAGACGGGCTGCTCGGTCCCCTCTCGCGCGGTTGCGGCACCACCGATCGGGGCCCCGGAATACTCCTCGCCGTAAGCCTGGACCGGCCACCCATAGTTCTTACCCTTCTCGATCCGGTTAAGCTCATCGCCGCCGTTGGTGCCATGCTCGATATCCCAGAGGCGTCCCTCCGGATCGAACGCCGCCGCTTGCACGTTCCGGTGCCCGAGCGACCAGATCTCCGGCCGCGCGCCGGCCTGACCGACGAAGGGATTGTCTTTCGGGACCGAGCCATCGGGGCTGATGCGCAGGATCTTGCCCATGTGGCTATCGAGCCGCTGCGCCTGCGGTCGCATCGGCGCGTCGGATCGCTCGCCCAGGGTGATGTACAGCATTCCGTCCGGACCAAACGCGAGCCGGGAGCCGTAGTGTTTGTCGCCGTCGTAGGTCGGCATAGCTCGAAGGATCACCTTCACCTCTCCCAGGCTCTTCCGGTCAGGCAACAACACGCCGCGTGCGACACTCGTTGCATTGCCGCCGTTCCGCGGCTCGCTGTAGCTCCAGTAGATCGTCCGGTCGGAGGCGAATGTCGGGCTCAAGGCGACGTCGAGCAGGCCGCCCTGGCCGCGATCATCCACCGCAGGCACACCGGTAATCGGCGGACCCTTCGCGCCCTTGGCGGTGATGATGCGCATGCGGCCGGGCTTCTCGGTGACGAGCAGGTCGCCATCTGGGAGCGGCTCCACGGCCCACGGGTGCTCGAGGCCCTTCGCGAGCACGACGACATCGTAGGCAACGCTTGACTTGACCCCACAGGCGCGGGTCTGGCCGGAGAAGGCGGGCCGTTGGTCCGGCGCATTCGGCTTCCGGGTTTCGAGCGGCGGACAGGTGCCCTCGGCGGCGGAGTCACTGGATGCTTGAGCGCGGGCCGCAGGTTTGCCTGAAACCTGAGTACAAGCAGTGCTTGCAGCCGCGAGGGCGATGATCGCAATGGGTGCGAAACGGCGACAATGCATGAATCCTCTCAAAATAGACGAACAGGCAAAGTAACCACCCCGTTGGCGATCTGGTCCCCGAGAGTATCTTTTCGGGAACCATGAACCGCGCCGCTTGTGCAGCTCTGCTCGCGATCAGCTGGCTCGCCCCCGCCTCCGCCTCGGGCCAGAGGATGTCTCGTCCTGCCAACCTCACGGCCCTGAGCCACTCGCTCCAAAGAGTCGTCGCCAAGGTTGCGCCGGCCGTGGTCCAGATCCGGGTGGCGGCGTACGGCCCCGTTGCGGGCGGGGCGACGGGCCCCTCCGCTTTGCTGGGCACCCAGCGGAGCACCGGCTCGGGGGTCATCCTGAGCCCCGACGGGTTCATCGTGACCAACGCGCACGTGATCGAAGGCGGACGGCGCTTCACGGTTGTGCTTCCCCGTCCCGCCGTCACCGGTGTCCCCGGACGTTCAGGGCTCGCGCCGGTTTCCCAGGAGGTTCCAGCGAAGCTGGTGGGAACCGATCTTGAAACCGATCTCGCCGTCCTCAAGGTGCCTCTGACCGGCCTCGCGGTCGCGCGGCTCGGCGATTCGGACTCGCTGGCGCCCGGGCAGGTGGTGCTGGCGTTCGGCAGCCCGTTCGGGCTCGCCAGCAGCGTCACGATGGGCGTCGTCAGCGCGGTGGGCCGCCAATTCCGCGACGAAGACCGGATGGTCTACGTCCAGACCGACACGCCGATCAATCCAGGCAACAGCGGCGGCCCGTTAGTGACCGATGAGGGGGTAGTAGTGGGCATCAATACCCTGATCCTGAGCCAATCCGGTGGCAGTGAGGGCGTCGGTTTCGCGGCGCCCGCCAACATCGTGCGCTTTATCTACGACCAGCTCCGGACCAATGGGCGGGTGCGGCGCGGACAGATCGGCGTCTTTGCACAGACCATCACGCCGGCCCTCGCGGCAGGGCTACGCTTGTCGCGCGAATGGGGCGTGGTGCTGGGTGATGTCTATACCGACAGCCCGGCGGCCAAGGCCGGGCTCCGCATCAACGACTTGATTCTCTCGGTGGACGGCAAGCCGATGGAGAACGGACGCCAATTCGACGTGACCCTCTACCAGCGGCGGCCCGGCAGTGCGGTGAATCTCGAAGTCGGCCGAGGCGTTCAGCGGCTGACGCTCCGGGTTCCGGTGGTGGAACGGCAGGACGAGGCCGACCGCTTCCGTGACCTGGTCACCCCCGAGCAGAACCTCATATCACGACTTGGTATCCTCGGTCTGGACCTCACGCCGGAGCTGGCCCGCCTGATACCGGGGATTCGAGATCCCCATGGAGTGGTGGTCGCAGGAGTGGCACTGGACGCGGGATCGGCCGGGCCGTTGCCCGGGGATGTGATCTACGGAGTGAACGGCGTGCAAATCAGAACCTTGGCCGACCTTCGCAGTGCGATCGGCCGGGTTGGCCCTGACTCCGCGGCGGTCCTGCAAGTCGGGCGACAGGGGCAGCTTCGATTCCTGACCGTCACCGTCGAGTGAGTGGTGGGCACTGGCTGCTCGACCTGGGCTACTTATTTGGGTGGCGGACCGGCGGGACGAAATCTGGGGGAGCGTTGTTAGCGGGGCGAATGACTGGCGAGCAGCTGCTGAACACTGGTGATCAGCCCCTCGGCGGGAAACGGCTTCTGGAGGAAGGGAGCCGAGCTCCGGGGTGAGCCTCGCCGGAAGATGTCGTTCACATCGTAGGCCGAGATGTACAGGATGGGGAGGGTGGGCCAGCGCTGGGCCAAACGGCGGCCAAGCTCCCGTCCGTCCATACCGGGCATGACGACGTCGGTCACCACCAGGTCGACCGGCTCGGCTGCCTTTTCGATGACCTCGAGCGCCTCGGCGCCGTGCGCGGCCTCCAGCGTGCCGTAGCCCTCGGCTCGCAACGTCCGGCAGACCAGCGTCCGCAAGCCCTCCTCGTCATCGACGACGAGTACGGTCTGCCTAGGCTCCTTTGCCGATGGCCCGGCAGGAACGGCCGTGGCGGCCTCTTCCATAGATCCCCTGGTAGTTGCGGGTATAATCGCAACTTAGCATGGCTCGAACGTGGCGCCAGGGGGGCTTCGGATACCCAGGCAAAAACACCGGGGCCGCCCAAAGACGGCCCCCGGTGGACTGCTGCCAGGCCGCTAGACCGCGCGTCGACCGGTGATGAAGTTGATCAGGAACACCACCAGGGCGATCACGAGCAACAGGTGGATGAGGCCGCCGGCTACATGGAAGACTCCCCACCCTAGCAGCCAGGCAACCAACAGGATAACTGCAAGCCATACGAGCATGGAGAAACCCTCCAATGAGAGAGCTACCTCGACTTCAGGACCCCAGACAATAGCTGCCCGCGTTGCACGCGTCTGTGACCCCATTCACATGTGCCCCTGCCTCATTGGCAACTTCTTGCCCGCCGTGGGTATCCACGTCACAGCCGGGTTGGCCTTGGAGGGCCAGCTTGATGCACCTATACCTCGCTCACGAGGTCGCAAGCGCCACCTGAGCCGCTGAGTGCCCGATCATGGATGCCGACCGCTACCGCCTGCTGTTTGAAGCGACAGTAGACTACGCGGTCTTCCACGTAAGTCCGGCTGGCGTGGTCGAAACCTGGAACCTCGGTGCGGAGCGCATCTTCGGCTACGAAGCCCCCGAGATCATCGGCCGGCATGTCTCCGTCCTGTTTATCCCAGAAGACAACTTCCAGGGCGTCCCCGAGCGCGAGCTCAAGTTTGCCATGGAGACCGGGAGGGCGCAGGACTCCCGGTGGCATCTTCGGAAGGATGGCTCACGGTTCTGGGCCAACGGGGTGATGGTCGGGCTGCGGGACGACGCCGGGAGCCTGGTCGGCCTGGCCAAGATCATCAAGGACGATACCGACCTCAAGCAATCGGAGGAGCAGCTGCAATACCAGCTCAACCTGGCGGACGCCATCGCGAGCAATGCTGCCGAGGCGCTGTTTCTGGTGGACAGCGACGGTCGGACGACGTTCGCCAACCCCACGGCTGAGACCATGTTCGGCTGGATCAGTGAGGAGCTGGTGGGCCAGTTTCTGCATCAGAAGCTGCATTGCCCGGAAGAGGTATCCAGTTCCCCCGGGGACCGCCCCCCTGCTGGGGCACTCGTCGCCGGAGAAACGGTCCGGGGACAGGAAGGCTTCTTCATCCACAAGGATGGTCACTCGGTGCCGATCAGCTGTTCTATCGCACCGATCCGGGGAGACGGGAGCGTCGCCGGCGCGGTGCTGGTAGTGCGAGACCTGACGGAGCAGCGGCGGACTGAGGCGGCCGAGCGGGAAAACGAGCAGGCGCTCCAGCAGTCTCAGAAGCTGGAGAGCATCGGGGTCCTGGCCGGGGGCATCGCGCACGACTTCAACAACCTGCTGACCGGGATCATGGGTAACGCGGGGTTGGCGCGCCGGGCGATCGTTGCGGGCCGCTCCGACCAGGCCGCCGCCCTTCTTCGGGACGTGCTGGCGGCCAGCGAACGGGCCGCCGATCTCACGCGCCAGCTGCTCGCCTATGCCGGCAAGGGCCGGTTCGTGATCCAGCCGGTGGACCTCTGCCGGCTGGTCACCGAGGTCAGCACGCTCATCCGGGCGTCGATCTCGAAGAAGATCACCCTGGTGATGGATGTCCCCGATGACTGCATTCTCATCGATGCTGACCACGCCCAGCTCCAGCAGCTGGTGATGAACCTGGTGATCAATGGGGGCGAGGCAATCGGCGATCAGTCCGGTACCCTGACGGTGAGGATGCGGACCGAGCATTTAACCGAACGCCGCGAGCGTCCCAGGACTCAAGGCTTCCCCATCGTAACCGGTGACTACGTCCGGGTTGATGTGACTGATACCGGATCCGGAATGGACGAGGAGACCAGGAGCCGGATCTTCGAGCCGTTCTTCACCACCAAGTTTCTGGGTCGAGGCCTCGGGCTTTCCGCGGCGCTCGGTATCGTGCGCGGCCACCGGGGTGCCATCAGCGTGCGGAGCGAGTCGGGGAAGGGGACCACGTTCACCATCCTCCTCCCGGTCCCGGGAGAGGTGCGGCGGGCAGAGCGGATCAGTGGTCACACCAGCATCGATTACGAATCCCATGGCGGCGGCACGATCCTCGTGGCCGATGATGAGGAAGGGGTGAGGTCGCTGGTGGCGAGCGTGCTCGAGGAGGCGGGGTATACCGTCGAGATGGCCAAGGATGGGGGGGAGGTAGTGCAGCGGCTTCGAGAGCTGGGTGACCGGGTAAGACTCGTCATTCTCGATCTGGCCATGCCGACTCTGGGCGGAGCCGAAGCGGCCACCGAGCTACGCCGGATCCGACCCGATATTCCCATCATCGCCATGAGCGGCTACGGCGACATCGAGCTGATGCAGCATTTCGGAGAGGCCGGAGTCGACGACTTCCTGGCCAAGCCCTTCAGTCCCGGTCAGCTCGCGGCCAAGGTGCGGAACGCTCTGGTGCCGGTGGTCGACGATTAAACGGCGTCGCCGACCCCGAGCCGGAGCTCAGCGTCGGCGATCGGATGACCCTGCCGCAGTACCGAGGCGTCAGTCGCTCAACTCAGAACAGATAGCGAACCCCGGCCTGGAATTGCCGCGGCTCGCCCAGCCCGCTCCGGATGGTTCCATCGAAGTTGAGGTAGGTACCGCCGGATGAGGGGTCCTTGAAGTTGTCGTTGTTGGTGACGTTGAACGCCTCGAAGATCAGCTCCACTGCTCCCTGGCGACCGAAGTTGAACGGCCGCGAAAGACGGATGTCCCAAGAAAGGTAGGCGTTGTCCCGCCGGATCGTATTCCGCTGAAGCACGTGCCCATCCGGACAGATCCGTTGAGCCGGTTGCGAGGCCCGCTGACCGGTACCCACGTTGCCCGCGCCGCACGTCTCCGAGGCCGGCTGGGCGGAATAGGCGCTCAACCGGTTGTTGACGTAGAAGTCACCGGGGAGAATGGTGAGCACCCAGACATTGAATCGGTGGCGCTGGTCCCGGTCGCTCCAGTTGTACTCCTTGCCCAGTGAGTCGGCGCGGGCATAGCGGAGGGTGAACGGATCCCGCTCGTTGTCGTCATCGGATTTATCGTAAGACAGGGTGTAGTTGGCCTGGAATTGCAGCCGGGATCCCACTGCCTTCCTCAGCTCGGCCGTGATGCCGTTATAGCGGGACTTGGCGGTGCTCTGCACGACGGTCAGCGTGCCGATGCCGTTGGTGCCGCCGGGTGCCAGGCCGCTACCCCAGGGGTTGCCGAAGACCGCGTCATTCGCGTTCAGGAATCGGGTTAAGTGATCCGCGCGCGCGTGGGTGTAGCTGATACCCGCTGCAACGCCGGCTCCAATCTCGTGCTCGTAGCCCACCGAAGCGCTGAAGGTGCGTGGGTTCTGGAAGTCTTTGTCAAACACGTACACCCCGGGGAAGAAGGGGCCGCCTGCCGGGCTGGGGAGCAGCTCTCCGAAGTTCGGTGGCGCGCCGAGGATGCCGGTAAGCGCGCTGTTGCGGAAGAGAGTCTGGCCCCTGGAGCCGTCGGTGCTCCGGCTGCTGGCCAGATTGAGACCCGGAATACGGGCGTAGTAGAGGCCGGCGTTGGCGTGGAGCACCTGCTTGCCGTCGCCCTTGACGTCCCACGCGAAGCCGAGCCTCGGCTGAAACATGCCGTAATCGCTCGGGATGGTCCCGTTGCCGGGGAACGCGAATGTTCCAGCCGGCGTGGTAACGGTCTGGCCGATGAACGGCGCATAAAACAGTTGATTGATCGGCGTAATCAGGCTGGGCTCGATCTGCGCCTCCCAGCGCAACCCGTAATTCACCGTGAGATTGGCGCGCGGCTTCCAGCTGTCCTGGAGAAATACCCCCAGCTCGTGCTGGATGATGGTCTGGGTCCCGGCGTCCGCCACGGTGAGTCCGCCCACGCCGGCTTGCTGGAGATAGAGATCCACCGGGCCGCTGATATGGGTTCCGATGGGACAGCTGGCGGTGTTGCTGGTCGTGACGAGCGTGTTGGTGACGTCATCGGAGCACTCGACATACTGGTTGCCGTTGGCGGCGTAACCGAGGAACCCTGCAACCGAGCTGAATCCCATCATGCCATTGGCAAAGCCCAGGAATGTCTGATTCACCCCGGTCCGATTCCACTCCGCACCGAACTTGAAGAGGTGGTTGCCCCGAAGCAGCGAAATGTTGTCGAGCACCTGAAACCGGTAGTCGTAGGCCGTCTGGAGCGGAATAAAGAACGGCATCCCCACTCGATATCCGGCGAATCCATCCGGGCCGAAGAACCCGACAGAAGTGTCTGGGAACGGCCTTCCGGTTGCCGGGTTTTGGGCACCGGTGTAAGGACGCGGCCGATCCTCCCGAGCCCACTGGAACCGGAACTCGTTCGAGAGCGACGAACTGAATAGCGATGTCAGGCTCCCGTTCACCGCGTGCGAGTGATCCTGCTCGAGCGCGTTGGCACTCCGGCCCCACGTGTCCACGTCGAAGGTGCCGTTTTGCTGGCTGGAGCGGGTGTAATTGTATTTGAGGCTCGCGGTGTGCTTCCCACTCAGCTTGAAATCGAGCTTGCCCAGGAGCGCGTTGCCGTCGTTGGTTCGGCTGATCGGGCCGAAGTCGCCCTGCAGGGCGCCGCCGAAGGCGGTGTCGGTGAACGCCACCAGAGTGGGGTCGATCTGGGCCAGTCGGTCGGTCTGCTTGGTCTCGTTGTACTCCTGCTGGTCGTAGGCCAGGAAGAAGAATGCCTTATCGCGAACAATCGGACCGCCGAACGTCCCCCCGAACTGGTGCTGGGTGAAATCGGGAGTGAAGCCGGTCGTGCCACCACCGGGGAAGGTGTGGCTGAAGTCGGCCGAGAGGGCGTCGTACTTGCCGAAGTAATGAGCCGAGCCGTGGAACTGGTTGGTGCCCGACTTGGTAATGATGTTGAGGAACCCGCCGCCGGAGCGCCCGAACTCGGCGTTGGCGCCGTCGGCGACGACCACAAAGTCCTGCACCGCGTCGAGATTAAAGGTGAACGCCGGCCGCTGGCCACCCCGCTGCTCACCGAAGAATGGGTTGTTGAAGTCGGCGCCGTCCACGGAGACGTTGTTGTGGATGCCGCGCTGGCCGCCGATGCTGATCTCGTCGCCGTCGGGTCCCTGCACGATGGCCACGTTGGGCGTGAGGGTGGTGAAGTTGAAGATGTTCCGCCCGTTGTTGGGCAATCCCTCAACCGCCTCGGCGCTCAGCCGCGTTGCCGATACCGAGCTGTTGTCCACGGCCGCCTCGGGCGCAAGCGCGGTGAGCTCCTGCAGCTGCACGACCTGCGGGGCGAGGGCAAAGTTGCGTTCAACCGTCTCGCCCAATCGCACCGCCACGCTGTCCCGCCGGGACTCACGAAAACCCAGCGCACGGGCGCCGACATCATAGGAGCCGACCCGGAGCAGAGTGGCCACGTACACGCCGCTCGCGTTGGTGGTGAGTGTGCGCTCCGCGTTGGTCTCGCGGTTTCGGAGGGTGACCACAGCACCCGCCAAGGGCGTGCCCGCGGAATCCGAGACCGTGCCCCGGATGACTCCGGTGGTGGCCTGCGCCTGGGCTTGAAGGATGTTTGGTACCGCGAGTAGCAATGAGGTCAACAGGAGACACGGGGCCGGGGGGCGTAGCCGACGACACAGGTCCATGGAACGAGGATCCTTTCCAAATGGCGGATGGGCTGCGGAAGGTGCGTTAGCTGGGAGGATCGGGTGATAGCTTATCGCCCGATTCCCGGGGTCGCAAGGATCTTCGGCGGGAGGGTTGGGGGCTCGGGCCAGCGGGTGCTCCACTGGGCGAGCGGAGCACCGGGCTCTTCAGACTAGCGGCCGTTCTCGTCCTTTCCGAATGTCCCTTTCACTCCTTCAACCACATGTGCAGTGGTGGACTTCAGGGCCTTCCAGGTCTTCTCGCCGGCGACTCGCACGCTCTTGAGCGTCTTCTTGGCCCTGCTCGCCTTCTTGACTCTGCTTTTGGTGCGGCGCTTGGAACCGAGCTTCGCTCCGGTGCGCTTCTTGGCAGGCGCTCGCTTCACGGTGCGTTTCTTTGCCATAAGGATCTCTCGATTGGTGGGGGACGGGCGGCAGGCTTTCAGGTGTTCCCCGACCCGGTGTGGGGCCTGTCACAGACATTATACGACCTTACATTGGACCTTACCACCTTCGGCGTGCCGTCTTCCGGCCGGCCGCATGGGCTTCGGAGTACACAATGGGCGAAAGCGGGGCAGCGCACCGCATCAGCGGGTCAGGTCTTCTCGCGCGCACCGCCGCGCGGGTGCCTTCGCGTGCCGACTTGGCCCGCATTGGCCCGAGTGTCAGGGGTCCCCTCCTGACACTTGCCGCCGCCATCGGCTTCGACCTCCTGGCTCGGCACAATCTCGAGCTCTCCCATCCATTCGCGTTTCTCCTGCTGACCGTCGTCTATTCGACCTACAGCGGTGGGTTCCGGCCGGGGCTCATCAGCGCGACCCTGATGATTCTGTACGCCCTTCACTTCCTCTCGACGCCGGGGTCGATCCTGCACTACACGCCCGGCAACGCCTACACCCTGCTGGGATTGGCACTCTCGGCCCTGGCGGCGGTCGTGCTGGTGACGCGTCTCCGGGATGCGGCGCAGCGGGCCCGTGCCCTCGAGCTCTCTCGCGGTGAGGCGGAACGACTGGACCGAAGGCTGGCATTCTTTGCCGAGGCCAACATCGCCCTGGCCTCATCGCTGGACTATGAGGCCACCCTCCGGGACCTCGCCCGGCTGATCGTTCCGACGCTCGCGGACTGGTGCGCCATCCACGTCGCCAGTGATCAGGGGGTACTCCAGTTCATCGCGGGCGCGCATCGGGATCCGACCAAGGATCTGCTGGTCCGCGCTCTCTGCGAGTACAAACCGCGGCAGCCGCCATTCGGGGCGGCACACCGCCGGGCCGAACTAGGCCAGGTGACGGACGACCTGCTCCGGGTCAGCGCGGAGGACGCCGAACAGCTCAAGCTCTTTCGGGCGCTCGCGACCACTGCGTTTCTCCGGGTGCCACTCACCGCCCGAGGCCAATCGGTCGGCACCATCACGCTGGCCGTCGGGGCGGAGTCGGGCCGGAGCTACGATGCTGACGACCTGGCGTTCGCGGAGGAGCTGGCGGCGCGGGCCGCACTCGCGGTGGATAATGCCCGCCTGTTTCGAGCCGCGCAGGAGGCGGACCAGCGCTACGGCATGCTCTTCGGCAGCAACCCGCAGCCAATGTGGGTCTTCGACGCGGATACTCTGGCGTTCCTCGCGGTGAATGACGCGGCGGTACGGCACTATGGGTACAACCGGGAAGAGTTTCTCTCGATGAACATCATGGACCTGCTTCCGCCCGAGGATGCACCTGGCTTGCACCACGGGCTCGAGCGGACGGGCCTCCAGCGAGAGGATGTCGCGCTGGCCCAGCACCAGCGGAAAGACGGCACCATCGTCGACATGGAGCTGGTCTCCCATCAGATGGAGCTGGATGGGCGGCGCGCCCGGCTGGTGCTGGCGACAGACATCAGCGAGCGTACCCGCACTCGCGCGGCGCTGCACCAGAGCGAGGAGCAGCTCCGCCAGGCGCAGCGAATGGACGCCGCGGGCCGGCTGGCCGGCGGTGTGGCCCACGACTTCAACAATCTGTTGACGACCATCCGTGGCTTCAGCGACCTCCTTCTGCGCGACATGTCCGGCGATGACGCACGGCGCAAGGATCTCGAGCAGATCCGGAAGGCGGCTGACCGCGGTGCCATCTTGACCCGCCAGCTCCTGGCCTTCGGCCGGACCCAATCGTTCGAGCCGCGTACCATCGAGCTCAACACCGTGGTCACGAACATGGAAGGGCTGATGCAGCGGCTCATCGGCGCCGACATCAAGCTCGTGACCCAGCTCCGGCCCGGACTGGGAGAAGTGAAGGTGGATCCGGGTCAGGTGGAGCAGGTCCTGGTGAATCTGGTACTCAACGCACGGGACGCGATGCCGGCCGGCGGGACGCTTACCATCGAGACCGGGGAGCGTCTCATCAGCGGTTCGACCCGCGGGCGCTCGGTGAAGCCGGGTCGATACATCGTGCTCGCCGTGAGCGACAGCGGCAGCGGCATGGACGGGGACACCTTGTCCCATGTGTTCGAGCCGTTCTTCACGGCCCAGGCGCCCGGCAGCCGCGCCGGGCTGGGACTGTCGATCGTCTATGGCATAGTGAAGCAGAACGGGGGCGTGGTACGCGTGTCGAGCGAGCCGGGCCAGGGCACCACCGTGAAGGTCTTCCTGCCCCGGGTGGAAGGTGACGAGCCCGTCGCGACCGAAGAGCGCGTATCGCTGAGGGGCGATGAGACCGTGCTCATCGTGGAAGATGAAGATGGAGTCCGCGAGCTCATATGGAAGATCTTGACCGACCACGGCCATACTGTGCTGGAGGCTCGGCACGGCCGGGATGCGTTGACCGTGGCCGGCGGTTACAACCATCCGATTCATCTGCTGGTGACCGACGTGGTCATGCCGGAGATGGGAGCCGGCGAGCTGGTGGACCGCTTGATCACCAAACGCCCCAACCTAAAGGTCCTGTTCATCTCGGGGTACACCAACGATGAGGTGCTTCGCCGCGGGGTGACCCGAAGCGACTCCGCCTTCATTCAGAAGCCGTTTGTGGGGCTGGAGCTGATGCAGAAGGTGAGAGGGCTGCTCGATGGAGAGTCGCGAGTCACGAGTCGCGAGTCGTAGGACTTACTGGAGGCTTCGCTCGCGACTCATGACTCCGTGGCTCGCGACTTTACCGCACCCGCCGCTGCAGACTCCGGAGTACGTCCGGCCCCGGCTCTCCCCGCAGATAGAGCATTACATCGCCAACGGACCAACGCAGGCTTCCTTCGGCCGCGCTGGGAGCCTGACCGGTGCGCAGCCGTTGCTGATCCAGCAGGATCATTCGGCCACGCGAGTCCGCATACACCACCCGCACCACCGGCCGGTTGGGGTCGGCGCCCGCGACCAGGCGGCCGTAGGTCAGACCGATGAGTTCCGGCGTCATGCCTTCGATGACGTGCACGGGCGAGCCGAGCTGCTTGGCGGCCTCATCGAGACCGATGCGCAGGTAGACCTGCGATCGCTGCTCCGGCGTGCGGGGCGCCGGCGGCTCCGTAGCGGCTGGTGCGTCGGCTCGCGCAGGTGCTGCCGGTGGCAATGCCGCCGTGGCTGCGGCCGCCCGCTCCCGCCGGCGTTGGCGGTCCAGCTCAGCCAAGGCCTCCGCTGCGGCGCGCCGGGTGGCCAGGTCATCATCGGGCCGGGCCGTATCCTTTGCCTGTGTATCCCTCGCCACTGAATCTGTCGAGACTGACTCCGCCGTTCCCCCGGCGGCTGCCAGAGTCTCCGTGTCGGATTGCGCCGAGTCGGTGAACTCATCGGCGGCGGTGTCGGCCCGCTCACGCGTACTGTCAACCAAAGGCGTTGCGGCCGCGGCCTTCGGGTCCGGGGCGGTCTTCGCAGCTGGGGTGCGGTTCTTTGCCAAGGTGCGGCCCGGCGCTGTCGGGGCTTGGGCCGCGGACTGCCGAGGCTCTGCGGTCTCCTCTGGGCTGGCTACGGCCGGGGGACCTGGACGAGCAGCCATGGTGATATCGTGAGCCGGAGGCAAGGAGCCGTGTTGTCCCACGACATTCAGCAGCGCGCGTCCACCGCCGATCACGACCGCGATCATTGCCGCCCACCCAAGACCCTTGAACCACCGGCGCCGGCGGGCGAGCGCCTCGGCGTTGTCCAGCACCAGAAGGACCGGCGTCTCCTCCCACGTCTCCGGTTCGTGGAGCTGCCTGCGGGAGGGGGGTGCGGACTGATGTGGTGGCCGGGGCGGAGAAGCAGCGGCTCCAGCCGGCATCTCCAGAGCCCCGACCAGGCGATCAGCCTCTGCCAGAAACTGCTTCACCTCCTGAAGGCGCGAGCCACAGGCTACACAGGTGCCGAGGTGGCTCTGAACCTCACGCGCTTCGGTGACATCAAGCTCGCCATCGAGCAGCGCGTGGAGTGTGCCTTCATCAAGATGCGACATTCTTCCCCCGTCCTTCGGACTGATAAGCTTCGACCAGGCGGCGCCGCGCGCGAGCCAGAGTCGTTCCCACCGCACCCTTGGAGAGTCCCAGCGTAGCGGCGATCTCCTCGTAATTGAAGCCCTCTGCCTTCAGCAGGAGGGCTTCCCGATCCCGGTCGTTCAGCATGGCGAGCGCGGCACGCACCGCGGTACTCCGTTCGTTGCGCTCGTAGTCGTTCTCCGGACCCTGTTCCGGGCGCTCATCGGTCCGGAGCAGTTCCAGCCGACGGCCCTGGCGGAGGGCCCTCCGTCCATCTTCCCGCACCAGGTTCAGAGCGACGGCAAAGAGCCAGGGGCGCGGATTATTCGGCGGCGCCGCCACCGCCCGGGCGAACGTTTCCTGGGCCAGGTCCTCCGCCCGGTCCCGGTCGCCCGTCCGGCGGTAAAGCATCCGGACGAGAGACCCGTAATACTGTTCGAACAGTTCGGTCAGATCGGCCGTCATGTGCCTCTGAAGTTGCGGACCAGGGCCGCCAGCTGACCCGGTTGCCAAGTCTCGACGCCCGAAGAGCCTATTCGAATGCTGGCCTTCCGACCGGCTATCAGGAGCTCCTCGCCGACGGAAAGGTAGGGAGCGACCTCTGGCAACTGTCGTACCAACTCGAAATATGCCTTGCTGTACGCTGCTACATCAGTGACAGTGATCCTATCGGCCTGGGCCACGTCAGTCCAGACCCGCCCCCGCAGGATGAACAACCGTCCGCCGGCCCTTCGCGTTTCCGGCGCGGCAGCACCTGCCGGTGACAGGGACTCCAGCCGGTCAGACGCAGCGGCGTCTGCCGCAGCCAAGGTCTTGGAGTCGGCCAACTTGGCGCTGGTCCTTGCCCGCTCAAAGGCTCCGGCACCGGTCTGGGCCGCGGAGTTCTGAGCTCCCCCCATCTGGTCCTCCCGCAACGGAATCGGGGTGGCGGGCCGGGCGATGTCGGCAGGCTCTTGGACCAGGTACGAGGTGTATTCGGTCAGGATTCCAAAACGGAGGCCAAGCTGGCGTACCTGGTCTACCAGACTACTCGATGCCCCCTCCAGCCGGATTTGGCGCGTGAGGTCGCCAATCTGTCGCGCGGCCCAGAGCTTGGGGATGAAGTCATTGGCGGGCTCGGTAGCCGAAAAGGAAGCAGCTACCGGGATCCGCTCCCGTTTACCGTTTCGCTCACCTGTCACCACAATGGTGCCGGAACCGTGTCCTTTGTACCGTCCGAACACCACCAACTCCTCGCCATAGAAGAGATCGGGAAGCTGAGCCGGGAGGACCTGAGACAGCGTGACCGGCGCCTCGGTAATCCGGAGGTCCACCAATGCCGGATAGCGGAGCTTGGAGAGGAGGGAGCCCATGGCAGTCTCAACACTGGAGCCCGGGGCCACGTACTCCGCGGTGCCTCGTCCGCTCGATGCCAGTCGATCGAGCAGGTAGGTGTTGACGTCGTGGCCGATCCCGACGGTGAACACCCGTGACCGCCCGATCCGCCCGGTGCTTGCTCCGCGATGCGGTCCGGTGCCTGCTCTCCGATCGACGGGAGCCCATCGGTCATGAAGAGGACGATGCTCAGACGCTCGCCGTCGCCCGGGGTGTCCAGCGCCGCGTCCAGGGCACCCGCGATGTTGGTTCCGCCATCGGCGCCCAGTCCGTCCATGAACTCCCGGGCGGAGGTCAAGTTGTCTCGCGTGGCCGGAACGAAGCCGTCCCGGAAGCGACGTACCTGAGACGAGAACGTGATGACACGAAAGCGGTCCTTCGAGCCCAGGGTGCCAAGCGCCTGGTTCAGCGCCCCCTTGGCTTGTTCGAGCTTGGTGCCGGACATTGACCCGGACACGTCCACAACGAGGGTGAGGTCGCGGGGGACTCCGGCGCCTGCTTCGGCGTCGGCCGGCGCAAGCAGCAGCATGAAGTAGCCATCTTCTCCACCGGGCGCGTGAGTCACCAGGCTGGTGCCCACCAGCCCTTGCCTGACGGGGAGAAACAGCTCCAGCTGACCGGCCGCCTCATTGGCAAGGGAGATCTCGAGCCGCTCACCGGCCCGGCGAGTGTCGATCTGGTGGGTCGGGGAATATGGGGTGCCGTATCCCGCCGCATTGGTGACGGTGACGTTGTAGCCGGTGCCCGAGTTGGATCCGCGGTTGCCGAAGGAATAGCGGAGCCGCAGCGCGTCACCTGCGCGCGTCAGTAGCTGGGTGTAGCGGAGCACGACCTTCCGGGTGTCGCCTGGCTCGATGGGAAACACCTGGGCTCGAACCAGGCCGTGGCCCGCGAAGGTGAGCAAGGCAGGATCCTTCCGCCGCCGGACAATCTCTTCATAGATCGTGCGTGCCTGCTCCGCGTTCATCGTCTCACCCCTGACCTCCTGATCTCCCATCCAGAGCGAAAAGTTGGTAAAGACGGCCTCGCCGGGCAGGGGATAGAGATAGCTGCCTTCGGCGACGCGGGTGCCGGTATTGCGGAAACGCTCCTCGACTTCGACGCGCGCCACGCGCCCGTCGACCGTCACTCGAACCTCCGAGCCCACCCGCACGACCCCCTCGCTCTCGATCCAGCCTTGGGCGTGAAGTGGAAGGAGGGAGAGGACGGAGAGGACGGAGAAGACGGAGACGGCGGAGAAGACGGAGTACAACGCCTTACGCCGCGCCAGGCGGCGGGTGCTGAACTTTGCGCGGTAGGTGGACGAGCTGAACATGGGCTTCCCCGGGTTGTAGGCTGCGAGGAGATGCGCCGCCCCGGAGAAGTTGCACGCCGTTCAGCCCAGGGCCTCCGCGAAGTGCCGAAATGCGGTAACGAGGTCCTCGGCAACAAACGGCTTCTGCAGGAAGCCGGTACTGTGTGAGGATTCGCCGAGCTGCTCGGCCACGACCTGCTCGGTGTACCCGCTCATCATGACGACCGGCAGGTCAGGATGGGTTGCGCGCAGGCGGAGCAAGGTTTCCTGTCCGCCCATGTGCGGCATGGAGACATCGAGGAGCACGCCGGTGATCTTGTCTTTGGTTCGCTCGAGCATATCGATGGCCTGACGACCGTCTTCCGCCGCGATGGTGCAGTAGCCGATCTCGTGCAGCATCCGCTCCGCGACCTCGCGAACCCCTTCCTCATCGTCCACCACGAGGATGGTCCCGCTTCCCCGCCACCCGCTCCGGATGCCCGAGGGTTCTTCCTCCTTGCGGGCCGTCCCGGCCACTGGAGGAAACAGCACCCGGAATGACGTGCCCTGTCCGGGCTCGGTGCGGATCCGGATGAGGCCGTTGTGCGCGCGCACGATACCCATGACGGCCGCGAGGCCCAACCCGCGGCCGGTGAACTTGGTGGAGAAGAACGGATCGAAGATTCGATTCAGCGTGTCCTGGACCATCCCGACCCCGGTGTCGGCGACCTCGAGGTACACGTACCTCCCGTATGCCGGTTCACCTCCCTCACCCCGGCGCGGCTCGCCGAACCGGTCGTCCTTGAGCTCCCTGGAGTGAACCACGCCGGTACGGAGCGTAATGGTCCCGCCTTCCTCGCCGAGCGCCTCGGAGGCGTTGGTGATCAAGTTCATCACGATCTGGCGGACCTGGGTGGCATCGGCACTGACGGCCGGCAGCTCGGGTGCGAGCTCCCAGGCCAGCACGGCCTGCTTGGAGATCGCGGTGCGGAGCAGGGTGGCCATCTCGCGCACCTCGCTCGAGAGATCGAGGTGCCGGATGACGAAGGCGCCCTTGCCGGAGTAGGCCAGCAGCTGGCGGGTAAGGTCGGCGGCACGAAGCGTGGCGCGGACCACCTCCTCCAGCGGCTCGCGGGCCGGAGCGGTCTGAGACAGTTGGCTCAGCGCGATATCGGCATTACCCAGTACGACGTGCAGCAGGTTATTGAAGTCATGGGCGATTCCACCCGCCAGGACTCCGATGCTCTCCAGCTTCTGCACGTGTCGCGATTCGGCCTCGCTGGCTTCAGCGGCGTGCCGCGCCGCTTGCTCCTTGACCAGGAGATCGTCGGAGAGTTGCTGTGCGGCCCGGAGATCGGCGGTGCGCGACACGACCTTCTGCTCCAGTTCGGCGGTCAGCGCGCGCACGTGCCGCGCCAGCCGTTCCTTTTCGGTGACATCGCGGATGATCCAGCGGAATCCGACGGCGTTGCCGGTGAAGTCGTGGGCAGTCGAGTAGGTGAATTCGGCCTCGATCGGCTCGCCCTGCCGGGGCTGAATTCTCAACATGGTTGTGATGGGGCCCGGGAAGCGGCGGCTGTGTTGGGAGAGCAGTGCCCGGAACTGTGGCCGATCTTCGGTGGCCACGAAGGTGGCGAGCGGACGCCCGCGCAATGGCCGGTGCTGGTTCCGGAGCAGCCGGGAGGCCGACTGGTTTGCCTCGGTGATGACACCAAGGAGGTCGGTGCTGATGTAGGCATCGGGCGCCAGCTCGAAGAGATCCAGGTACCGCTGACGTTCGATCTCGAGCTGGAGCTGTGCGGCGGCGAGCTCCTCATTCTGCTGCCGGAGCTCGCCCTCGGCCAGGCGCAGCTCCTCGAGAGCAGCGCGGAGCTCTTCCATCGTTTCATCGGACGGGGTCGGTCTGTCACGAGCCAACCCATCGATCCGCTGGTGGATGGTATGCAGGCGCTTGCCAAAGTCCTGTGGAGTCACCCCTATCGCTCCCTTACCTCACCCAGAGGGATCAGCCCCTCGTAGCGCCGGACGGTCTCCCGCAGCTCTTGGAGGATGAGATTCTGCTCCTCGGCTGCGCGGCGCGCCGCCTCCGAGGCGTCTCGGGCCTCCTCTCCGGCCATCCGCGCGTCTTCGCCGGCACTACGGGCCTCCTCGGAGAGGTCCCGTACCTGCTCGTGAAGCAGCCGGAACTCCTCGGCCTCGGTCCGGTCGGACTCACTGGTTTCCCGGCTTTGCTCAGCACCCTGCCGCTGGGCCTCGGCGCTCATCCGGACCTCTTCGGCTACCTGCCGCTGTCCCTCAGCGGAATTGACGCCCTCGCGGCGATCAGTGCCTCCCATCGCCCGATTCCTCCATCAGGACGATGGCGCCCCGGACGTCGCCATTCATGGAGTTGAGGTCCTCTCCCCGCTGGCGGAGCTCATCATTATTCAAGAATGGTGTTAAAGAGGCTGGCGAACTCGTCCGGGTGAACCTCGAGACAGTCCTGGTACAGGGCAAAGTCGTCCAGCCCGACCATGTCCATGCGCTTCGAATTCGCCTGGAGAGCGAAGCCGGTTTGTAGCCATGGAAGTCGAACCCGCGCCCGCTCTGGAGATAACCGAGCAGGGCATGCCACTCGGGACCGGTTTCGGGCGCCACCGTCTGCTGCTCGGAAGCCGTATGCACCTCGTCCGCCGAGTCTCTTAGGTGCTGGTTCACGGCTCACCCTACCTCGACCGCCGCGCCGTGCTGAGGGCGGCCGTGCGGAAGAGCGGGTCTACGGCCGGTCGAAGGCCGTTCTCCTTGGGTCCGTGGGTGAGACGCATCTGACCGTCGGATACGTGCAGGTGGCAGTCGGGCGGGGCTATGTAGATCCGACCCGGCTCGAAGGACTCTCCGTCGCGCGGGTGCCCGGCGGGAAGGGGCCCGGACCTGCTCAAAATGCGCGGGAGCGTGCTCGTCACCGAGCCAGGGAAATGCACGGCAACGAAAACGGAGCCCGGAAAATCCGGCGGCAGACCACCAACGAGCTTGGCGAGCACTTCGATACTGCCGGCTGACCCGCCGACCACTACAATATCCTGCCCTGCCATTATCTCTCCCGGTCACTAGAGAAGCTATCCTGTAGTGCAGACCACGGCAACGAAGCCCCGAGTTTTGTGGCCTGCCTCACTACGCGCTACCTCTTGCGAGGGCCATTTTGACCAGGAGAGTGGCTGTTGCGCACCAACCATTCGGGCCCGCGCCGGCCCAGTTGATCGATCATATGATTATTTTTCGGTTAGGCGTCACCCTACTGCCGCCACGCTGAACCGCCACCACTGTCGCGCTCCGATCAGGGGGGATCATGCAGACAGGCACCGCTCGAGCCGCCGAAACCGTGACCGATACCTTCCCGATCAACGGGACGGACTACGTCGAGTTTTACGTGGGGAACGCCAAGCAGGCGAGCCACTATTACCGGACGGCCTTCGGCTTTCAGCTGGTGGCTTACCGGGGGCCGGAAACCGGGACCCGAGACCGGGCCTCCTACCTCCTCCAGCAGAACAAGGTCCGCCTCATCCTGACCTCTCCCATCGCCCCGGACCATCCTGCCGTGGCCCACGTGGCCAAGCATGGTGATGGGGTGCGGGATATCGCGCTCTGGGTCGATGACGCGCGGGAAGCCTTCGAGGTGGCGGTGGAACGGGGAGCCCGCCCAGCGCAGCAGCCGACCGTGCTCCAGGACGACGCCGGCGAGGTGGTGCTGGCTGCGATTCACACCTATGGCGATACCATCCACAGCCTGGTGGAGCGGCGGAATTACCGGGGGCTCTTCATGCCCGGGTTCCAGCCGATCAAGCCGCATTACAGCCCCCCTCCCATCGGTCTCCAGTACGTGGACCACTGTGTCGGAAACGTCGAGCTCGGCGCCATGAACATATGGGTCAAGTTTTACCAGGACGTAATGGGGTTCCGGAACCTGATCTCGTTCGACGACAAGGATATCTCGACCGAATACTCGTCGCTCATGTCGAAGGTGGTCGCGAGCGGGAACGACCGGATCAAGTTACCCATCAATGAGCCGGCCCAGGGTCGCAAGAAGTCGCAGATCGACGAGTATCTGGAGTTTTACCGCGGGCCCGGAGTCCAACACCTGGCCATCGCCACCGACGACATCATCCAGACCGTCACCGCGCTACGGGATCGCGGGGTCGAGTTTCTTCAGGTGCCCAAGAGCTACTACGACACGGTGCAGGAGCGAGTCGGCCGGATCGACGAGAAGCTCGCGCAGCTGAAGGAGCTGGGCATCCTGGTGGACCGGGATGACGAGGGCTACCTCCTCCAGATTTTCAGCAAGCCGGTGCAGGACCGGCCGACGCTGTTCTACGAGATCATCCAGCGCAAAGGCGCCAAGAGCTTCGGCAAGGGGAATTTCAAGGCGTTGTTCGAGGCGATCGAGCGGGAGCAGGCGGCCAGAGGGAATCTGTAGGGAGTCAGGAGTCAGGAGTCTGGAGTCAGAGGGTTCTGACCCGACTCCCAGCTCCCGACTCCCGTCTTTTCGGGAGAAAGAAGATGCCGATCTACCACACGTCGGGGCAGATCCCGCGCAAGCGTCACATTGCGTTCCGGAAACCGGATGGTGGGCTCTACGCCGAAGAGCTCATGGGGCACGAGGGATTCACCGGGACATCCTCGCTGCTGTATCACACCCATCCGCCGACCACGGTCAAATCAGCCAAGCGGCTACGGGAAATAAAGTACGAGGCGGACAACGACCAGACGCTCCGGCACCGGCACTTCCGTACCTCAAAGGTAAAGAAGGGTGGGAGTCCCACGCTCGACCGGGTTCCCCTGCTCTTCAACAATGAAGTGGCCATGCTCTATGTCGAGCCGGACGAGAACGACGCCCACTTCTATAAGAATGCCCAGGCGGACGAGCTGGTGTATGTGAGCAAGGGGACCGGCACCCTGGAGACGGTGTTCGGCGATCTGCCATATCGCGAGGGCGACTACCTGGTCATCCATCGGGGCATCATGCACCGTTACCGGCTCGACCTGGGCGCCGAGCAGAACAAGCTCCTGATCATGGAGAGCCGGGGCCATGTCCGTTGGCCCAAGCGTTATCGCAACGAGTTCGGCCAGCTGATCGAGGGCGCGCCCTACAGCGAGCGGGACATCCGGCAGCCGAGTCAGCTCCGCACCCATGATGAGCGGGGTGACTTCCGGATCCTCGTCAAGCAGTACGACGGGTTGAATGAGATCATCCTCGACCACCATCCGTTCGATGTGGTGGGGTGGGATGGATACTTCTATCCCTGGGCCTTCAACATCAACGACTTTGAGCCGATCGTCGGCCGGGTGCATCAGCCACCGCCGGTGCATCAGACCTTTCAGGGCGACGGCTTCGTGGTCTGCAGCTTCTGCCCGCGGCCCTACGACTTCCACCCCGAGGCCGTGCCCGCGCCGTACAACCACAGCAACGTGGACTCGGACGAGGTGCTCTATTACGCATCGAGCGAGTTCATGAGCCGGAAGGGGATCGAGTTCGGCAGCATCACTCATCACCCTGACGGCATTCCGCATGGCCCGCATCCGGGCCGGGCGGAGGCGAGCATCGGGGCCAAGTACACCGAGGAGTTGGCGGTCATGATGGACACCTTCCGCCCGCTGAAGGTGGCCAAGTCGGCGCTGTCAATCGAAGACCCCGACTACCACAAGTCCTGGCTCGACGCGCAACACGCGCAGTTCAATCCACCGACTTCGTAAGGACGGAGAAGGCGGAGAGGGCGGAGATGACGGAGAGGACAAAGCCAGCGGCGCCTAACCGGGTGTCCCCCTGAGCGAGGCGACCGGGTCAGGACCGCTCTGGACGCCGGCCCCTGACCGCGTGAAACGGGCGAATCTCACCGCATTCATCACGCACATCAAAGAGCAGAAGCCGGCTGGTTCGGAAGCGGTCGGGGACTTTGCCTCGCTGTACCGTTGGTCGGTCGAGCACCCGGAGGCATTCTGGCCTGAGGTCTGGCGCTTCTGCGGCGTGATTGCGGACGAGCGGCCGGGCCGAGCTCCGTGGGATGATGTTGTTTTCGGGCTCGATCGCATGGCGCCACCGAACCCCAAGCTCGGCCCCCGCTGGTTCTCCGGCGCGCGGCTCAACTTCGCGGAAAATCTCTTGCGTTACGCCGACGATCACCCTGCGATCGTCTTCTGGAACGAGCAGGGCCGACAGCGCGAGCTCAGCTACGCCGAGCTGCGCCGCGAGGTGGGGCGCGTCGCGGGGGCGCTCAAGCGCCACGGTATCCACCCGGGCGATCGGGTTGCCGGCTTTCTCCCCAACCTCCCCGAGACCACCATCGCCATGCTGGCCACGACCAGCCTGGGCGCGATCTGGTCATCCTGCTCGCCCGACTTCGGCGCCAATGGCGTGCTCGATCGCTTTGGCCAGATTCGCCCCCGGGTGCTCTTCTGCGCCGATGGTTACCGGTATGCCGGAAAGGAGATTGACTCGCTCCAGCGGGTCGGTGAGGTGCGGAGGCGAATACCGGAGATCGAGCGTGTCGTCGTGGTGCCGTACGTCGCCACTCGGCCAGCCATCGCGGGCATCCCGGGAGCGGTGCTGTGGGGCGAGTGGGCGGGGGAGCGGGGAGGCGGGGAAGCGGGGAGGGCAAAGCACACCCGCTTCGACTTCGACCACCCCGTCTACATCATGTACTCCTCCGGCACGACTGGGCTCCCCAAATGCATGGTGCACGGTGCGGGGGGCACCCTGCTTCAGCATCTCAAGGAGCTGGTGCTGCATACCGATCTTCGGCGCGAGGATCGGATCTTCTACTTCACCACGTGCGGCTGGATGATGTGGAACTGGCTGGTCTCCAGTCTGGCCGTGGGGGCCACCGTGCTACTCTACGATGGCGCGCCGCTGTCGCCGCCGCGGCTGCTGTGGGACATGATCGAGCGCGAACGGGTGACGGTGTTCGGCACCAGTGCCAAGTATCTGGCGCTCGCGCAAAAGGAGGGACTCGAGCCGGGGGTCAGCCACGACCTCACCGCATTACGCGCCATTCTCTCGACCGGAAGTCCGCTCGCGGCGCATAGCTACGACTACGTGTACCAGAAGATCAAACGCGATCTTCACCTCGCCAGCATCAGCGGCGGCACCGACATCATCTCCTGCTTTGCGCTCGGCAACCCCATTGGGCCGGTGTGGCGCGGTGAGCTGCAGACCCGCGGTCTCGGCATGAGCGTGGAGGTGTTCGATCCGGAGGGGCGCCCGCTCCGGCAAGCCGAAGGAGAGCTGGTCTGCACCCGTCCCTTCCCCAGCATGCCGGTGGGGTTCTGGGACGATGTGAACGGCGAGAAGTACCGGAGCGCGTACTTCGATCATTTCCCAGGTGTATGGCGTCACGGCGACTGGGCGCGCCTTACCGAGCACAACGGCCTGATCATCCTGGGCCGGAGCGATGCCACGCTCAACCCCGGTGGTGTCCGGATCGGCACGGCGGAGATCTATCGTCAGGTCGAGCAGCTGCCGGAGGTGGTCGAGAGCCTGGTGGTCGGCCAGGAATGGGATGGGGACATCCGGATCGTCTTGTTCGTGCGCCTGCAAGTGGGACTCACGCTCGACGAGGCTCTCACCGAACGCATCCGGAAGCGGGTGAGGGATCACACGAGCCCTCATCACGTCCCCCGCAAGATCGTCCAGGTGGCAGATATCCCGCGCACCATCAGCGGCAAGATCACCGAGTTGGCGGTCCGGGAGGTGATTCACGGCCGTCCCGTCGCAAACAGGGACGCCCTGGCCAATCCAGGCGCTTTGGACCTGTTTCGGGGCCTGACGGAGCTGCAAGTTTAGGTCGTGGACACCCACTTCCGTAAACTGTGATCTGTGACCTATCGGGATTGCAAAAGTGGGAGTACATTCTCGCGACGCGGCTGGGAACAGCGCGGCTGAAACCACGTGAGACGGCCCGCGGCACACGGACAACGGCGAAAGAGACCCTCAGGCGGGCAGGGTCCCTTCGCTCGAGGAGCAATCCATGAGACACCTTTTGACGCTGGCTGCCGCGGCCTCGCTGCTGGCAGCTTGCCACAACCGGTCGGAGGACGAAGTCGGAGCGGCTCCGGACCGGGGCGACACCACCGCGGTTGCCACCGACAGCACGAAGGTTGCACCGACCGACACCACCATGGGTCAGGTTCCGGCTGACACCACGGCGGTCCAGCCGTCACAGGACGCTGGCATGAGCGCCGACACCACGGCCGCCCCGACGACTCCGGGTGACAGTGCGCTGACCAACCAAGCGGATAGCAGCTCGGCCGGCGCCTCGAAGGACAGCACCAGCGCGGCTCCGTCGGATACCACCAGCGCGGCTCCGATGGACAGCACCAAGCAGTAGTTGGTCGGTTGGGTTTCACGGCGACCCCGGACTCTGTCCGGGGCCGCTTTTTGTCTCGTCCAGGCTACCACATCCACCAAGTAGGAGCGTAACGACGTATGAGGAAACTGCTTATGCTGGCAGCGGTCGCCGCAGTCTCGGCGGCCTGCCACAACCGGAGTCAGGACGAGGTCGGTGCGGCGCCGGCTCGGGGCGACACCACCGCGGTCGCCACAGACAGCACGACCGCGACGCCGACCGACAGCACGATGGGGCAGGCCCCCAGCGACACCACCGCGGTACGGCAGGATGCGGGCGTGAGCGCTGACAGCACCGGCGTTACGGTGACCGACAGCACCAGCGTCGCAGCTCCCGCCGACAGCACCAGCGCGGCTCCGACGGACACCACTGCGGCGCCGAAGCAGTAAGCGCGGCAGTCAGCAGCGACACGGCGGCCCCGGGCGAAAGTCTGGGGCCGCTGTCTTATGGAGGGCCGACAGTGCAAACTGTTGCACTTCCCATGGCGAACTAATCCGGGTACTGGGTACACTCCGGTGACGATGCCCCTTTCGGGAGAGCTGCCGGTGGGCGCGACCCAAGTGACCCGAACGTTCCTCGAAATGACGTCTCCAGGCGAGCTTCGGTCTGCGCCCGTTCCGCTGCCGGAGCCCCGGATCGAGCGGATAGAAGACTGCCCCGTCTCGTTCTTCCGCTACCTGTACGAGGAGGTCGGCCGGGCCTTCCACTGGACCGACCGCCTGGGGTGGAGTGAGGCGACTATCCGCCGCCATCTGGCGACGCCCGGGGTCTCGATCTGGCTGATGTCCTGGGGCGGCGCCCCCGCCGGGTATTTCGAGCTGAGAGCGCACGACGATCGCTCGGTGGAGATCGCCTATTTCGGGCTGCTTCCGGATTTCATTGGAAGAGGGTGGGGAAAGCATTTGCTCACGCGCGCGGTGCAAGCGGCGTGGGAAAGCGGGACTCATAGGGTTTGGCTGCACACCTGCACCCTCGACCACCCGGCGGCTCTGCCGAACTATCTGAAGCGGGGATTTCGGCCGGTGCGGGAAGAGGTGTATGAGATAAGCGGGGAAGCGGGGAAGCGGGGAAGCGGGTAGATGTCGCTACCGCTTCCCCGCCAATTCCTCAAACCGCGCCGTAAAGTGGCGTAGCATGGGTGCCTGTTCGAGGAATCGGTAACCAGAGACCTTCTCCCGCCGCTCCCAGATCTGGAGAATTGCCTCGACCACATAGTCGATGTGGCTCTGGGTGTAGACCCGGCGGGGGATCGCCAGGCGCACGAGCTCCATGGACGCGGGCGTTTCCTCGCCGCTATCCGGGCTCCGGCGGCCGAACATGACGGTGCCAATTTCCACCGCCCGGATGCCGGCCTCGCGGTACAGCTCGGCGACGAGGGCCTGGCCGGGGAGCTCGAGCGGGGGGATCTGAGGGAAGAAGGCGGCGGCATCGATATAAATCGCATGGCCGCCCGGTGGCTGCACGATCGGCACGCCCGCCTTCGAGATGTGCTCGCCGAGGTACGTCGTGGACTTGATGCGGTAGAGCAGATAGTCCTCGTCGAGCGCCTCCCGGAGCCCGACCGCAATCGCATCCAAGTCCCGCCCCGCCATGCCCCCGTAGGTGGGAAACCCCTCGGTCAGGATCAGGAGATTCCGCTCCTCCAAGGCGAGCCGCTCGTCGTTGGTGGCGAGCAGCCCTCCAATGTTCGCCATCCCGTCCTTCTTGGCCGACATGGTACAACCATCGGCGTGGGCGAAGAGCTCCCGAGCGATATCGACCGGTCGTTTGTCGGCGTAGCCCTCCTCCCGCAGCTTGATGAAATAGGCATTCTCGGCAAAGCGGCACGCGTCGATGTACAAGGGAATCCCGTGCTCGCGGCAGACGGCGGAGACCGCTCGTACATTCGCCATCGATACCGGCTGTCCTCCGCCGGAGTTATTGGTGACCGTCAGCATGCAGAGTGGAATGCGGTCGCGCCCCACCTCAGCGATCAACTGCCGAAGGAGATCCACGTGCATGTTGCCCTTGAACGGGTGGCGCGCCGCGGGTACTCGTCCCTCCGGAATCATCAGATCGCGAGCCTCCGCGCCGGTGGCCTCGATATTGGCTCGCGTAGTATCGAAATGGGTGTTGTTGGGGACCACGTGCCCCGGCCGGCACAGAATCGAGAAGAGGATCCGCTCGGCTGCGCGTCCCTGGTGGGTAGGAAGCACGTAGCGGAACCCGAAGATGTCGTGCACGGCTTCCTCGAACCGATACCACGAGCGGCTGCCCGCGTAGGACTCGTCGCCTCGCATAACGGCCGCCCACTGCTCCGAGCTCATGGCGGAGGTGCCGCTGTCGGTCAGAAGGTCGATGAGAACGTCTTCGGCCCGCAGCAGAAAGACATTGAATCCCGCGCCCCGAAGCTTTCCTTCCCGCTCGGTGCGGCTGGTCATGCGGATGGGTTCAACCGCCTTGATCTTGAACGGCTCGATGATGGTGCGCATGGGAGGGTAATGTAGCGTGGGTCACAGCACGGTGATCCTGCCCGGTTCATGATACGGCCCGTATGGCCGGAGCACACGGCCACTGGGCACAACCAAACAGTCCACCAGGCTGAGCGCGGTGACCTCGCTTCAATACCGGTGCGCGGCAGTTGTAGCGGCCCTCTTCTTCTCACTGGGGTGTTCTCCGCGCACATGGCGCAGCATGAGCTGCTGATGGCCGCCGCGGCACCGCTGCTCATCCTCGGCCGGCCCCTGGTTCCCCTCGTCTGGGCACTGCCGATAACGTGGCGCCGGACCGTGGGTGATTGGGCAGGGGCGGCTCCCGTGCGAGGCACCTGGGAGCTGTTGACCCTGCCGCTGGTGGCGTGGACCCTCCACGGCCTGGCCATCTGGCTCTGGCATGCGCCTGCGCTCTTCGAGGCCACGTTGCGGAACGACCGGGTCCATACCCTGCAACACCTGAGCTTCCTGGGAACCGGCTTGCTCTTCTGGTGGGCTCTCCTCCGGGGACGGGCGGGCCGGGTCGGAAGGCCTGCGGCGGTGCTCTACCTCTTCACTACCTCGGTGCACACCACCGTGCTCGGCGCGCTGCTCACTTTTTCCTCTCGCGCTTGGTATCCCCTCTACGCCCCGGCCACAGCCGCATGGGGACTCACCCCGCTGGAAGACCAGCAGCTCGCCGGGCTCATCATGTGGGTCCCCGCCAATCTTTCGTATCTGATAGCGGCACTGGCGATCGCGAGCGCCTGGCTGAAGGAGCCCGCTCCCAGAGTTGCGCTCGGGTGAGTCCGGCACTGCTGCTCGCCTCGCTGGTATTGCTGGCGGCCTGCAGAGGGTCGCCTAGTGAGCAGGCTCGCAAGCTGCACCAGACCCAGCAGTCGTGGGACGCAACGGCGCAGCTGACGACGGAACTGTGCAGAGGGGCGCGGTGCCGGCCGAGTACGCCCGGCAGACGCTCGATGCCGCCGGACAGGAGCTGGAAAAGACCCGCCAGAAGGCAAAGAAGCTCTCCCAATGAGCAAGCTCCTGGAGATCGCACTCGGGCTGGTTACCGGGATCGGAGGCTTTCTCGAGGCCGGCTCTCTCGCCACCTCAGCCCAGGCGGGCGCGGCGTTCGGCTTTCAGTTGATCTGGGCGCTTGCGTTGGGTACGATCTGCATCGCGTTCCTGGTCGAGATGGCCGGGCGGTTGGCCGCCGTCAGCAAGCACACCCTCCCCGACGCGATGCGGGAGCGCTTCGGTATCCGATTCTTCACCATTCCGCTCGTCGCCGTGGTTCTCGTGTCGTTTCTGGTGTTGGCCTCGGAGATCGGCGGAGTATCGCTCGCCCTCCAGCTTGCAACCGGCGTCCGGTTTCAGTGGTGGGCGCCAATCGTGGCCGTGGCGGTGTGGCTCCTTCTCTGGGCTCACAACTTCAGCCTGGTAGAGAAGGGCGCGTCGCTGCTGGGGCTGGTCACCCTCGTGTTCATCGTCGGCGCTTTCAAGCTCCATACCCCGCTCAATGAGATAGGCACTCACCTCCTGCCCAGTCTGCCGCACCAGGATGCCGCTCAATACTGGTTCATGGCCGTCAGCATCATCGGTGCGTCGGTCAGCCCCTATCTCTTCTACTTCTACTCGGCGGGCGCGATCGAGGATCATTGGGACGAGAGCTATCTGGGAGTAAACCGTCTGATAGCGGGGCTGGGAATGGGATTCGGCGGGTCGATCGCGGTGGCAGTGTTGGCGTGTGCGGCCATGGTCTTTCATTCCCGTGGCATCCAGATCGACAAGTACGACCAGATCCCCCTGTTGTTGGCACAGCCGCTGGGCCGCTGGGGATTCATTCTGTTCGTCGCGTCACTGGGCATCGCCTGCTTCGGCGCTGCGCTCGAGATCGCGCTCCAGATAGCCTATCTGATCGCCCAGGGGTTCGGATGGAAATGGGGAGAGAACCTCAAGCCGCGGGAGGCGGCGCGGTTCAGCCTGATCTACACCGTGATGATCCTCCTGGCTGGGCTGGTGATCTTCAGCGGGATCGATCCGCTCAAGCTCACCATCTTCTCGATGGCGCTCACCGCACTCTCCCTGCCGGTGACCGTGGTGCCGTTGCTGATCCTGATGAATGATCCCCGGTACCTGGGCGACAACGGTAATCATTGGATCGCCAACGCCGCGGTGCTCTTCATCAGTGTGCTGGCGTGTATCGTGGCCATCGTGGCGATCCCTCTACAGCTCCTGGGAGGGAGCTGACATGGAACTGGGGCGCGACATCCTCGACCAGCAGGTGATCGACCGCAAGTGCGAGCTGATGGGCAAGGTCGACGGAATCGTCCTGGAGCTCCCGGACGGGAAGCCGCCCAGAGTGGCCCGCCTGGTTGTCGGTGGCGGAACAGCGGCCCGGCGGATCCACCCGGGCTTTGCCGAGTGGCTGGTCCGGTAGCGCCGCCGCTGGGGGCCTAAGGATGATGCGCCGCTCGAGGTGCCGTGGTCGAAGGTGCTGAAGATCGGGATAGACGTGAAGGTGGACCTGGATACGGAGCGCACCTCCGCGCTCGCGTGGGAGCATTGGGTGCGCGAGCACGTCATCGGCCGGATACCGGGGGCGTGATGGCGCGACGTGCGGTGAAGTTTGAAGACCTGCTCGGCAAGACGGTACGAAACCAGTACGGCCGGGCCATCGGCCGCATCGAGGACGCCCGGATCGAGCCCGAGGGAGAGGATTACCTGGTCAAGGAGTTTCTGGTCGGCCCCCTGGAGAGGCTGCCGAGGCTTCTCGCTTTCATGGGACAGCTTCCGACCTTTCGCGCGTTGGGGCTCGGCCGCAAGTCGCAGGTGCGTCCGATTCCGTGGCACTGGATGGACCTGAGCGACCCGGCGCGGCCCGTCCTGACTGCGGAGGAGGGAAAGGACCGCCTTTCCCGCCCTTAGGCTCCCACGTACCTTCCCGCCATGACTGCCACAACGCGCGCCCGGCTCGAGCTGATCGGGGCAGCGGTGCTCTTCTCCACCGGCGGGGCCGCGATCAAGTGGGCCGACTTCACCGCATGGCAGATCGCGAGCCTTCGCTCGGGGATCGCGGCGCTGGCGCTGCTGCTGCTGACGCCCGCGGCGCGGCGCGGCTGGAGCTGGCGTGCCGCGTTGGTGGGGGTGG
>JBBQXQ010000016.1:0-40179 GCA_038209515.1 Gemmatimonadales bacterium | reverse complement strand
AGTCGAGATGGGGTTCTTCGTGGCCGGGGAGGGGCGCCGATTCTATGGGCGCACCACGACGAGCGCGGTGCCCAACAAAGCGGCCATGACCGTCCGCCAGCCCCTTGGCGTGGCAGGGTTGATCATCGCGGCAAACACCCCAATCGCGAACGTAGCCTGGAAGGTCTTCCCTGCTCTCCTCTGCGGTAACACGGTGGTATTGAAGCCATCGGAAGACGCGCCCGCCACGGCCTGGGCCTTCGCTCGCCTCGCGGCCGGGATAGGACTCCCGCTCGGGGTGCTCAATGTGATCCATGGGCTGGGAGAAGAGGCGGGCGCACCTCTGGTCGAGTCTCCCGGCGTAGACGTGATCAGCTTCACCGGATCCACCAACGTCGGCCGCTGGATTCAGCAGACCGCCGGCGCCCGCCTGGCCAAGATCTGCCTCGAGCTGGGCGGCAAGAATCCCCTAATCGTGTGCGACGATGCGGACCTCGAGCTCGCGGCCAACTGGGCGGTGCTGTCGGCCTTCAGCAACGCCGGCCAGCGCTGCGCGTCCGGCAGCCGGATCATCGTGTTCGACAAGGTCTATGAGAAGTTCCGCGATCTCCTGGTCGAGCGGACCAAGCGCCTCCGGGTGGGTTGTGGCGATGACGACGATTTCGGACCCGTCATCAACCAGCAACAGCTCGAGAGCATGCTCCAGGCGGTCGCGACTGCTCGTCACAACGGCACCAGGGTGCTGATCGGCGGCCAGCGGCTCACGGGGCCCGGCTACGACGGCGGCTTCTTCATGGCACCTACGCTCCTCGAGGGAGCGCACACCGACCCACTCTCGCAAACCGAGCTGTTCGGCCCGATCTCCTCGCTCTACCGGGTAACCGATTTCGAGAGCGCCATCGCCTTGGCGAACGACTCGCCCTATGGGCTCACCGCGGCCATTCACACGGCGAACGTCCATCGGGCCATGGCCTTCACCAGCCGGATCCGTTCCGGCGTAGCCGTGGTGAACGGGGGCACGTACGGCAGCGAGCCACATATGCCGTTCGGCGGGCTCAGGGCGTCCGGGAACGGCTGGCGCGAGGCGGGAACCGAGGCATTGGACGTGTACTCGGACTGGAAGACGGTATACATCAACTACACACCAACGAGGGTGTAGCGCTGTCGCCCCCATGCCCGGCTCCCACCGTTGAACGCCACCGTCTCCATCGTTGCCCTGATCCCCGCCCGTGCCGGATCGAAGCGGCTGCACGGAAAGAACGTGCGCCCACTCTCCGGCCATCCGCTCGTTGCGTACACCATCGCGGCGGCGCGTGAAAGCGGCGTGTTCGCCGCCGTGATCGTCTCCACCGATTCCCCCCTCACGGCCGATATCGCTCGACACTACGGGGCCGAGGTTCCGTTCCTGCGCCCGGCCGATCTGGCAGCGGATCTGTCGCCGGATATCGATTGGGTGCGGCACGCATTGGGACAGCTGCGCCAAGAAGGCCGCTCCTACTCCTGCTTCAGCATCCTCCGGCCAACCAGCCCGTTCCGCAGCCGCGCAACGATCCGCCGGGCCTGGGACAGGTTTGGCACCCGCCACGACGTCGATTCGCTACGGGCTGTGGAGCTGTGCCGCCAGCATCCCGGCAAGATGTGGCGCCTCCACGATGATCGGATCGTGCCGCTGCTCGACGGTGGTCCGGTGAATCCTCCGTGGCACAGCATGGCCTACCAGGCCCTGCCCGAAGTGTTCGTCCAGAATGCCAGCCTCGAGATCGCCTGGACGCGGGTGCCAATGGAGGAGGGAACCATCGCCGGGACCCGGATCCTGCCGTTCTTCACCCAGGGCTACGAAGGGGTCGACCTCAACGACACCAAGGACTGGATGTACGCCGAGCATCTCGTCTCGAGTGGGGCGGCCGAGCTGCCCGCGCCTGCAGTCCCTCCGTACGTTTCGGCCGCGGACGCCTTGGGCTCGCCCTGAGCGCATGCCAGACCTGCACTACGTTCCCCCGACGGAGTTCGAGCGCCTGCGGCGGCTGCCTATAAGGCCGATGGACCGGGCCGCGCTATTCGCGACCTGCTGCCGCATCAACGCGCTCTACATGATCGCCCAGGCGGGATCGGGGCACATCGGGAGCAGCTTCTCCAGCCTGGACATCGTCTCCTGGCTGTACCTCAACGAGCTGCAACCGGACGATCTTTACTTTTCCTCCAAGGGACACGATGCCCCGGGCCTGTACGCGGTCCTCCTCGGCCTCGGTCTCATCCCCTTCGAGCAGATCCATCGGCTGCGGCGCCTCGGCGGTTTGCCAGGCCACCCCGACGTAGCCACTCCGGGAATCGTCACCAACACCGGACCGCTGGGGATGGGAATCTCCAAGGCAAAGGGGATGGCATTTGCCCACCGGGCACAGGGCAAGACCAATCGGCTGTTTGTCCTCACGGGAGACGGCGAGCTGCAAGAGGGACAGATTTGGGAATCGCTGGCAGGCGCGGCTCGCAGTGGCCTGGGCGAGCTCACCGTAATCGTGGATCACAACAAGATCCAATCGGATACCTGGGTTCGGGATGTCAGCGACCTGGGGGATCTCGAAGCAAAGTTCCGGGTCTTTGGCTGGAAAGTGGCGCGCTGTGACGGACACGATCTCTCGGCTCTCGGCGCAACGCTCCTCCGTCTGCGTCATACGAGCGATCAGCCCAAGGTGCTGATCGCCGACACAGTAAAAGGGAAAGGCGTCTCGTTCATGGAGAGTGCTGCCATGAAAACCGGCGAGCGCTTTTACCGATTTCACAGCGGCGCCCCCGACGACGACAGCTACGTCCGGGCACTCCAGGAGCTCGCGGAGCATGCAGCCGGCCAGCTCGCCGTGCTGCGCGAGCCCCCTTTGCAGCTCGAGAGCCGGCCGCGCTCCGATCGCCCCAATGCACAGGACGCGCAACGGCTGATACCGGCTTACTCCCGTGCGCTCCTGTCAGAGGCTGAGCGAAACCCGAAGCTGGTGGCCCTCGACGCGGACCTCGAGCTGGACTGCGGGCTCATCGCCTTCCGAGAACGGTTCCCGGACCGATACGTGGAGTGCGGGATTGCCGAGCAGGACATGGTCTCTCAGGCGGGTGGTATGGCACTCCGGGGCCTGCTTCCGGTTGTCCACTCCTTTGCCTGCTTTCTTTCCACTCGAGCCAACGAGCAGATCTACAACAACGCCACCGAACGCACCAAGATCGTATACGTTGGCTCCCTGGCCGGCCTGCTGCCCAGCGGTCCCGGCCACTCGCACCAGTCGGTCCGCGACATCTCGGCGCTGGCAGGCGTTCCCGGGCTGGTCCTGCTCGAGCCGTCGTGCGAGGAAGAAGTGGCGGCTGTGGTCGAGTACTGCGTGCGCGGCACAGCGGAGAGCTGCTACCTCCGGCTGGTCTCGATCCCCTGTCACGTTCCCTACCAGTTGCCGGCCGACTACCGTCTCGCGGAGGGCCGGGGAGTAGCACTTACCGAGGGCGAGGACGCGATTCTCTTTGCCTATGGCCCCATCTTGCTGGCGCAAGCCTATGAGGCGGCGGTAAGGCTGCGGGAGGATCGGGGCGTCGGGCTCACGGTGATAAATCTCCCCTGGCTGAATCGGGTCGACGACTCCTGGCTGCTCGACACGATAGGCGACTGCCGGCAGGTCTTTACCCTCGATGACCACTACGTCGCGTTCGGTCAGGGACAGATGTTGGCCGCCCGCATTGCGGCCCTCGGGCCCTCGGGCGCGGTGGTCCGCCAACTCGGGCTGGATGCGCTGCCGGTGTGCGGTCAGAACTCCGAGGCGCTGGTGGCCCACGAGCTCGATGCGGCCAGCTTGGCGCAGCGGGTAGCGGCCGTGGTGCAGCGCGAGCGGCAGCGGGCATGACCACCGTTCTGTTCTGGGACATCGACGGGACACTGCTCACCACGGCCCGGGCGGGCATCCACGCGTGGGAGGAGGCAGTGGCGGAGCAGATGGGGCAGCCGGTGGATCTCTCCGAATTCCAGACCGCCGGCCTCACCGACGTCGAGATTGCGCGCCGGCTGGCGGAGACTCATGGGCTCGGTCCGGCCGACGCGGACGGCCTGCTGCAGAGCTACCAGCGGCGCCTGCCGGAGTGCCTGGGGCGGCGACCCGGCGCAGTGCTCCCCAACGTGTTGCCCATCCTGGAGCGGTTACGTGGCAGGCCCGATGTCCACTCGGCGCTGCTCACGGGCAACACCCGGAGTGGAGCCGCGGCCAAACTTCGGCACCATGGGCTCGCCAGGTTTTTCGAGGGGGGAGCGTTCGCCGACGGGGCCGATGATCGCGCCACCATCGCCCGGACCGCACTGGCCCAGGCGCGACAGATCGTCGGCACCCTTTCGCCGGAACAGATCTACGTCATCGGGGACACTCCCCATGACGTCGCGTGCGGCAAGGCGATCGGTGCGCGCGCAGTGGCTGTCGCCACCGGCGGCTACACCCTGGAGCAGCTCCGGGCGACCGAACCGTGGTGGCTCCTGCCCTCACTTCCGGAGCCGGACCAGTTCCTGGCTCGTCTGGGTTTGTCGCGCTCACTGGAGTCCGTGTGATCGGCATTCGGGAGCTGTTTCGGGATCAACTCCGCCGCGTGCCGGCACTCGAGCGCCACGCGCGGTTGCTGGCCCGGCGCCACCGCCTGGCGACGGAGCAGCCGGATTGGACCGCCATCATAGGCACGGAGCGGCCTGCATGGGAGCAGGTGGTCGCGGCGGCTCGCGGCGGCCCCCGGGTACTGATGGCCACCAGCGTGGGGAGTCATCTCGCCGGGACCTCGCTGGAGAGCGCGCTGACGGCGGCGCTCACGTTGCGCGGCGCCGAGGTCGATGTCCTCCTCTGCGACTCGATGCTGCCTGCGTGTCTGGCAGCTGACGTGACTTGGTATCCCAACCAGCGCCGGTTTGCCCGCCATGGGCCGTCCAAGGATCTCTGCCACGGATGCTTTGACTCCGGAGCAGCAGTCTTTCGAGCCCTCGGAATCCGGGTACGTACCTACGGGGAATACCTCACGAACGACGACCGCAAGGTTGCCGCGAGTTTGGCAGCCGGGGTTCGGCTGGCTGAGATCCCGGATTACAGCTTCGATGGCATTGCCGTGGGAGAGCACGCGCTGGCCGGCGCGTTACGGTTCTACGCCCGTGCCACTCTGGACGGTGAGCCTGAGGCCGAAGCGGTGCTGCGCCGCTACTTCGGGGCAGCCCTGCTGACGTCCTTCGCCACCCGCGCCCTCCTGCGGGAGGTGCCTTATGAGGTCGCCGTGTTTCACCACGGGATCTACGTGCCGCAGGGACCCATAGGCGAGTGTTGCCGCCAGGCGGGGGTGCGGGTGGTGAACTGGAATCCTGCCTACCGAAAGCAGCGTTTCATTTTCAGTCACGGCGACACCTACCATCACACGCTGCTGACAGAGCCCACCGAGAGCTGGGAACACGTGCGGTGGTCCAAGTCGCTGGAGTCAGGACTGCTCGAGTACCTCGACAGCCGCTGGCACGGAACCCAGGACTGGATCTGGTTTCACGACCGGCCGATGGCCGATCTCGACTGGATAAGCCGCGAGGTGGGCACGGACTTCTCCAAGCCCAGCGTCGGCCTGCTAACCAACGTCATGTGGGATGCCCAGCTGCACTATCCAGCCAACGCCTTCCCCAACATGCTGGAATGGGTGGTATCCACTATCGAGTGGTTCGCCCGGCGGCCCGATCTGCAGCTGATCATGCGGGTGCACCCGGCGGAGCTCAGGGGCAGCCTGGTCTCCCGTCAGCCGATCGTGGCGGAGATCCGCAAACGCTTCCCGACGCTCCCGCCGAACGTGTTCGTGATCGGGCCTGAGAGCCAGGTGAGCACGTACGCCGTGATGTCCCGCTGCAACGCGGTGCTGATATACGGCACCAAGACGGGAGTCGAGCTGACCAGCATGGGGATACCGGTCATCGTCGCGGGAGAGGCCTGGATCCGGAACAAGGGGCTGACGATGGACGCGGCCACTGCGGCGGACTACTTCGCGCTCCTGGAGCGCTTGCCGCTGTCGGCGGGCATGTCCGAAGCGCAGGTAGAGCGCGCGCGACGATATGCCTTTCACTTCTTCTTTCGGCGCATGATCCCGCTCGAGTTCATGCAGCCGAGCAAGGGCGACGTGCCCTACCGGGTTGAGCTCGGATCCTATCGCGAGCTCGCGCCCGGCCGGAGTCTGGGGTTGGACGTCATCTGCGACGGAATTCTTTTCACCAGGCCTTTTACTTATCCGGCCGAGACCGAGACCAGCGCCGAAGACGAAACGGCCAGGATCCTGGCCTCAGCACCTGCCCGATGATCAATGGAAATGCTGTGGAGGTCGCTTCAGGCCGGCTGAAATCGGCCTGGTACCGGGCTCGTGGCGGCCGTCCCTTCACCACAGGCTACGGCGCATATAAGGAAGAGCGCGTGCGCGGGGTGCTCGATCGGGGGGAGTTCCACCTCGATCGCCTGCCGGACGGCTACGGTCTCGACCTGGACGAGCGCATCGTCGAGTATCCATGGCTCTTTACTCATCTGCCGCCCGGCCCGGGACTCCTGCTCGACGCGGGTTCGGCCCTGAACTTTCGCTTTCTCTTGAGCCGTCCCACCCTCGCCGACAAGACGGTCTACATCTGCACCCTGGCACCGGAGCGCCAGAGCTTCTGGCGCGAGGGCATCTCCTACACTTTCCAGGATCTCCGTCGCACTTGTTTCCGCGATGCGTTTTTCGATCACGTGGTCAGCCTGTCCACGCTGGAGCACGTAGGGTTGGACAACGCGCGATTCTACACTAATGGCGCGCCGGTTGAACGCGATCCCTCGGGCTATGTAGCCGCCATACGCGAGATGGCGAGAATCCTTCGTCCAGGCGGGCGACTATACCTCAGCGTGCCCTATGGCCGCCACGCCGACCTCGCCTGGCTCCAGGTGTTCGACGGCGGCATGGTCGATCGGGTGACCGAGGCCTTCCAGCCAAGCGCTGTGCTGGAGCACGTGTTTCGCTATACCCCGGCAGGCTGGCGGCTCAGCGACCGGCGCGACTCGGCAGGCGCTACGTATGTCGACTTGCACACGATTCCCGGATGGCAACGTGGACAACCCGTAGCCGCCGAGTCGGTGGCCTGCCTCGCGCTCACGAAATGAGGGTTGGACTGGACGGCCGTGCGCTGCAGGGGCGTCGCACGGGAGTCGGACGGTATGTCTTCGAGATCTGTCGGGAGCTCGACACCCTCATCCCCGAGGCGGAGTTCTTCGTGTACGCGCCGGAGCCGGTTGAGCTTCCCGTTATATCAGGCCGGTGGCGCTGCCGGGTCGAGCCGCACCGGTGGGCGCGAGGCCTCAAGCCAATTGCCTGGCTCAAGCTCCGGGCAGGTCGCTTGTGCCGAGAGGATCGCCTCGATGTCTTCTGGGCCTCGGCTACCCTGCTCCCGCCCCTTCCTGCCGAAGTGCGGCGGCTCACGACCGTGTACGACCTCACTTTCCGAATTGCGCCAGAGACCATGGGATCGAGCCACCTGTTGGCGCACCGGATGTTCTTTGGCCCGGACGTGCGCCGAGCCGATCAGCGGTTGGCGATCTCCCACGGCACCGCAGCGCGTCTTCAGGCTTGGCTAGGGGGCCCGCTCGCGGCGGTGGCGCCGCCGGCCGTATCGCCCGTCTTTCGGCCCTGCGGCACCGCGGCCGTCAAGGGAACGCTCAAATTGTTCGGCATCTCCCAACCGTATTTCCTTGCGGTCGGCACCTGGGAGCCACGTAAGAACCTCGAGCTCCTGATGCGGGTGTTCCGAACGATGCAGTCGGAAGGAGAGTTAGGGGGGTACCGCCTGGTCCTGGCCGGGGGCGCCGGCTGGAAGGATGAGCGCCTTCGCGCCGTCCTTCGTACCACCCCGGACTCCGCCGGTGACCCCGAGTCGGTGATGCCGCTCGGCTTTGTCAGCGACGATCAGTTAGCCACACTGTATTCCGGCTGCCATGCCTTTGTCTTTCCCTCACGCTATGAAGGGTTCGGTCTTCCGGTTCTGGAAGCGAGGGCCTGTGGCGCCACCGTACTCGCGAGTGACCTTCCCGAGATCCGTGAGGCGGGAGGTGAGGACGCGTTCTACGTACAGCCTACTGCCGAAGGGGTCCGCGAAGGCCTGCGTTGCGTGATCACCCGCTCTCGGTCTCCGGCGTTGGCCTCCGGTCTACTTCCCACGTGGCGTGGATCGGCCGCCGTGTTGGCGCGCTATCTCTATGCAGACTGACGGGCACGACAGGACTTCGGCTGCCTGATGCCGGCCGCTTCGCGAAACACGATCACGGTCGACGCCCGAATGATCGGCGCCTCCGGAATCGGCACCTGCATCGCCGAGTGGCTCCCCCGGCTGATTGCCGCGAGGCCCGAGATCGACTTCGTCCTGATCGGTCCCGGGCCTACGCTGGCCGTGCTTCCGTGGACGCGCGCCCCTAACGCCCGAGTGATCAAGTTCGACGCTCCGATCTACTCGATCAGGGAGCAGATCGCTCTCCCCCGGCGGGTGCCCAGGAGAACCGATATCCTCTGGTCCCCCCACTACAATATTCCGGTCGCCTGGCGGGGGCGCCTGGTGGTGACGATTCACGACCTGGCGCACCTCGCCCTGCCCGAGTTCGTTGGTGGACCCCATCGGCGGGCCTACGCCCGGTTCATGTTTGACCGGGTCAGCCGCTCGGCCGATGCGATCATGACGGATTCGGAGTTCAGCCGGGCGGAGTTCGCGCGTCTGGTCGGGGTCCGGCGGGCGCAGCCCCAGGTGGTGCACCTGGGAGTGGACCGAGGCTGGTTCGAGATTCCCCCGTCCCCGTCACCCCATCCGCGGCCCTACCTTCTCTACGTAGGCAACGTGAAACCGCACAAGAATCTGAGCCGGCTCCTGCACGCGTTTGAGCAGCTGGCTTCCCGCGTCTCGTGCGACTTGCTGATCCTCGGCAAGAATGAAGGTTTTCTAAGCGAGGATGCGGACGCCCGGGAAGCGGCCGAACGGCTCGCTCCGCGAGTCCAGTTGTTGGGCGCTCTTCCTCAGGAGCTGCTCAAGCGATACGTCTCCCACGCCGAGGCTGTGGTGCAGCCCTCATTGTACGAGGGGTTCGGTCTTCCTCCCTTGGAGGCAATGGCCGCCGGATGCCCCACGATCGTTTCGCGCGCAGCCTCGCTGCCGGAGGTTTGCGGCGATGCGGCCCTCTACTTCGATCCGCTCGATTCCGGGAGCATCGCCGAGGCCGTTCTGCGGCTTCTCCGCCAGCCGGAGCTCCGCGCAACGCTCCGCTGCCGGGGGCTGGAGCGCGCCCGTCACTTCACCTGGGACCGGTCTGCCGCAGCCGTGCTGGGCGTGCTGGAGAGACTGCTCGCCGCATGAAGATCGCGATCGTGCACGACTGGCTGGTGACCTACGCGGGGGCGGAACGGGTTCTCGAGCAGATGCTGGCCCTCTACCCTGACGCCGACGTGTACAGCCTGATCGACCTCCTGCCCGATACCGAACGGCAATTCCTCCGCGGCAAACCGGTCGGCACCTCCTTCCTCCAGCGCATTCCCGGCATTCGACGAGGCTACCGCCGCTTCCTCCCCCTCATGCCGCTGGCTATCGAACAGTTCGACCTGTCAGCCTACGACCTCGTGGTGTCGAGCTCCTACGCAGTGGCCAAAGGCGTGCTCACCGGACCCGATCAGCCCCATCTCTGCATGTGCTACTCGCCGGCGCGGTACGCCTGGGATCTGCAGGATCAGTACCTGCGCGAGACCGGGCTGGATCACGGCGTCAGAGGCATGCTCGCGCGCTGGATGCTGCACCGGTTTCGCCTGTGGGATGCCCGAACGGCGACCGGCGTGGATCGCTTCATCGCGATCTCCCAGTTCATCGCCAGGCGGATCTGGAAGGCCTACCGGCGGCAATCCACCGTCATTTATCCCCCGGTCGACGTAGAGGGTTTCACCCCCGGGAGCGCCCGCGACGACTTCTACGTGACCGCCTCGCGGTTGGTGCCGTACAAGCGGGTGGATCTCATCGTCGAGGCTTTTGCGGCCATGCCCGAGCGGCGCCTGGTGGTCATCGGGGATGGACCCGAAGCCCGGCGCGTGCGCGTCCGGGGCAAACCCAACATCCAGTTTCTCGGCCAGCAGCCGTTCGAAGTGCTGCGGGACCATCTTCGCGGGGCGCGCGCCTTCGTCTTTGCGGCGGAAGAGGACTTCGGGATAGCTCCGCTGGAGGCGCAGGCGTGCGGAACGCCGGTGGTCGCGTACGGCAGGGGTGGGGTGCGTGAGACCCTCTTCGACCTCGACTCGCCAACTCCGACCGGTGTTCTCTTCTCCGAGCAGTCAGCACAGTCCATCATCGAAGCGGTTGAACGGTTCGAGCGGGAGGGCCAGAAGATCAGCCCGGATGCTTGCCGGGAAAATGCGCTCCGCTTTGCGCCCGATCGATTCCGGAGGGAGTTTGCTGATGTCGTGAGTGAAACCTACCGCTGCTACCGAACGACCGGGCGGTCCTGGTAGCCTAGTGCGCGCCCCGCATGAGCACCACGGTGGGAATGGTCCGCAGCAGAATCCCCAGGTCCTTCCAGATGGTCCACTCCCGGATGTAGTCGGTCTCCAGCCGGATCACCTCATCGAAGTCGGTGATGGTGTTCCGGCCATTGACCTGCCAGGGGCCGGTAATCCCCGGCTTCACGTCGAACCGCGTGTAGTGGTGCTCTTCATAGAGGTCCACTTCGCTCGGCAGCGGAGGCCGGGGGCCGACCAGCGACATGTTGCCGACGAACGCGTTCCAGAACTGGGGAAGCTCGTCCAGGCTGGTGCGGCGAAGGAAATTGCCCAACCGGGTGACCCGTGGGTCGTCCTTGACCTTGAAGAGCCGGCGATCGCTGTAGAGGCTCTTGGGTGTAAGATCGTCCAGCCGCGCCTCCGCATCATGCACCATGCTGCGGAACTTGGTGATCTTGAACGCCTTCCCGCCCAGTCCCACGCGGGTCTGGCGGAAGAAGGTCGGTCCCGGCGACGAGATGTAGACCGCGAGCGCGGTGAGGACGAAGACGGGACTGAGGAGAACCATGCCGAGACCCGAGACGACTATATCGAGCGTCCGCTTGATCACTAGCTGACGACCACGGAGCCCTGGGCGGTTGAGCGCTACAAGGGGAGCGCCCCCACTCCAGACCATGCGGGATTCCACACCCCCCACGGCGAACGACCGGGGTATGGCGTAGAGCTGGCACCCCGCCGCTGCGGCTGCGTCGATCACGAGGGCAAGCGCCTGGTCGTCCAATGGGCCGGTAAGCACGATGGTGTCGGCGCGATACTGCTTGATAGTTTGACACAGGCGGCTGAAGTCGCCATGCCCTGACTGCAGCCCGAACTCGTCGGGATCCAGAATGCCGCCGAAGGCAAATGCCCGCGCATCCGAGAGGCTCGGGTGCTCGAGTGCGCGCCTCGTATGGTCGTGCCGCCCGATGAGGAGCGCGCGAGCCGCGCCCGGGCCGATAGGCCACAGCTTCCGCACGGCGTGATCGATGAGGTATCGCTCGATGATGAGCATCATCCCGATCACTCCCGCAACCAGGATGAAGCCGGGAAGCAATAAGGGCGAGAAGTGGCTCCAGAGATGACCCCAGAGCGGCAACGCGAGCCCCAGTGTCCCGCCGGCCACCAGTCGGCCGGCATCGCGGCGACGGTCGCTTGCCCCGTACGTGTCGAGAGCGATGAGGCCGAGGAACACCGCCGGAAGTAGCTGGACCAGCGGCAGGGCCCCCTGGGGTACTAGGCTGTTCACCGTCGAACCGACCGCCGCACCTAACCAGGACTCGTCTCGCACACCCCGAAGCAGCAGCCGCAGCACCAGCAGCGCGGCTGCGTCGCCGGCCATCAAAACGCCCACGCGCACTGCTGACCGGATGAGATGAACGCGCATGATTTGCTGAGCGCGCTGAGCGAGGGCGACTCGTTCGAGTGGGCTCCTTGCTATGGGCAGGTGAGGCGATGCCGTCGTCCCGGGGGCCGGGGGGGAGGATGTCGTGCCGGAAGGTGGGCCTGAGACGGGAGCTAGCGCGGAGGAGGCCGCCGGAACGTTGACGGTTGGCTGGGACTTCGGCTTGGCACCGATCGAGGGGCTTACCGCAGACATGAGGTGAGTTCCACTTGCACAGGGGGAGTGCGTGATCCTCAACAATTCGTAGCCCGGACGCGGACCAGTACCAAAACTACTTGATAGGGTGCCCGCAAGTGCTGCGTGCCCGCAAGACTTACGCCAAACGGTGCCAGCTCCTGCACTCCCTTTTAAGACCTCCCGGTCAGGCGCGAACATAGCCAAATCAATGTCCGGCGCAACCCTAGCAACTATGTCCGCATGTGAAGAGTTTCACAAGTGGGAACAGAATGATCGGCGCACCGGGGCAATGTGTCACAGCGACACGAGCACGGGAGACCCAGGCAAGCCCGTTCCGCTACAGCGCGCCGGCGCGCATGAGATCATGCAGGTGCACGAAACCTATTACCCGCCCTCCATCTTCGAGCACCGGCAACGCCATCACCCGGTGTTGCTCCATAACGCCCGCGGCGACGGCAGCGAGTTGGTCGGGTTGGGCAGTCCATGGCGTCCGAGTCATCACGTCGGCAACCGGTACCGCCAAGAAATTTTCTTCGCGCTCCATGAGTCGGGTGAGATCGCCCGAGGTCACCACGCCGAGGAGGATAGAGCGATCATTGACAATCGCCACCGTTCCTCGCTTCTCTGCCAATAACACGACACATTCGCGCATTCTGGCCGTTGGCGGCAGGATCGGAATGCCCTCGGTCACCATCACGTCGCGCACCCGAAGCAGCCGCCGGCCAAGCCTTCCACCTGGGTGCAGGCGAGCGAAGTCCTCCTCTCGAAAACCGCGCTGTACCAGGAGCGACACCGCCAGGGCATCTCCCAGGGCCGCCGCCGCGGTGGTAGAGGTAGTTGGCGCGAGATTGTACGGGCAGGCCTCCTCGTCAACGGTACAATCGAGAACGATTTTGGCTTGCCGCCCGAGTGTCGAGTCGAGATTCCCCGTCAGGCCAATGACTGTCACTCCAAAACGACCCAGGCATTCCAGGAGGCCGAGCAGCTCTTCCGACTCACCGCTCTTGGAGAGCAGAAGGGCCACGTCGGCCTTTCCAACGATGCCGAGGTCGCCATGGAGTGCGTCGATGGCGTGAAGGAAAATGGCAGGGGTCCCGGTGGAGGTGAGGGTGGCGGCAATCTTGCGCCCGATGATGCCCGATTTCCCCACACCCGACACAATCACGCGAGACGCGTGTAGAACGGCCTCAACGGCCTGCACAAACTGCTGACCCAGCCGGCTTTCCAGCGCCGCGACCGCCGCGGCCTCGAGCCGGATGACTCGACGAGCGGTCTCGAGGATCTTGTCTGCGGGTGGCATCGGGTCAGTACTCCAGCGGCAGCGCCACCCGGCGCCCATCGCGGGCGGACTGATACGTGGCGATCAGGAGCTCCAGCGAGTGCAGCCCTTCACGTCCATCGGTATCGGGCACAGCCTCGCCACGGAGCGACTGAATCACATTGTCGTAGTAGGCGGGATGGCCGAACCCGTACACCGACGTGGTCTCGTAGCTCGCCTGCTCGACCTTCTGGTCGTCCGGGTCGGAATCGGCAAATTCCCAGTGGTCGATCCGGTTCACCGCGACCCCGCCCACCCGCACCGTGCCCTTCTCGCCGATAATGGTGATGGAGCCCTCGAGGTTCTTGGGGTACGTGAGCATGGTGACATTCATCGAGCCCAGTGTCCCGGTCCGCCAGCGGATACTCACTACGCCGGTGTCTTCGACCTGGATATTCCGCTCCAGGGTGGCGGTATAGGCCTGTACGCTTTCGACCGGTCCGATGAGCCAATCGAGCAGGTCCACGTAATGGCTCGCCTGATTCATGAACGCGCCGCCATCGAACTCCCAGGTCCCCCGCCAGGGAGCGCTGTCATAGTAGGACTGGGGCCGGCTCCAAAACACGTTGATGTTGACCATGTAGATCCGGCCGAAGCGCCCCTTCTGCACCGCGTTCTTGAGGAGCTGCAGTGTGGCGTTGCGCCGGTTCTGCTTGACGACGAACAGGTGAACGCCAGCCTGATCGCAGGCATGAACCATGCGCTTCCCATCCTGCCAGCGCGTGGCCATGGGCTTTTCCGTCATGACGTGTCGTCCCGCCGCCGCAACCTGTATCGCCTGGTCGGCATGCAGGCCGCTGGGCGTCGCCAGGATCACGATATCGGGGTTGGTACCGGGGAGCAGCGCCTCGAGCGACCGGAAACCGGGGGCCCCGGTGCGGGACTCCGCCCGGGCTAGGGCAGCGGGATCCACGTCGCACACGCCCACCAGCTCGGCCCGGGCAGCGTGCTTCTCGATGGCATTGAAGTGATTCTCGGAGATACGCCCGCAGCCGACGAGCGCGAACCGGATGCGCCGGTCCTTGATGAAGGGTTTGGTGATAAACATGCCGGGGGTGTCCACAATGGCGGGGAAGATAGCAGAACCCTCGCATGCACGACATTGCAGACCAGCGGATCTCGCCGGCCACTCTGGCGTGATTAGGGTCCAAGCATTATCATGTGAATAGTTTCACAAAGTGACCGCAGCATACCAAGGAGACTACCAAATGGCCACCGCGACCCGCGCCGAGTCCGCCCACGCGGTCTATCCCGCCGAAGCCGTTGCCAAGCTCTTTGCCCCACCGGAAACCGAAGAGCCGGCCGACAAGCTCCGTCGCCTGCTTCATGAAGCCCACGTCCGGAAATCGTTCCTCCACACAGCTGGAGCATACGACGCCTTTTCGTCCGCTATTATGACCCGGCTCGGCTTCAAGGCGCTTTACGGGAGCGGTTGGCAGCTGGCCGCTACCAAGAGCATGTTCCCCGACATCGGGGTGTACGCCTCGCACGACATGGTCAAGCTGGTACACGAGATGTGGATGGGGATCGAGGGGGCGCGGAACACCCACTACTACGACACCGAAGGGAAGGAAGTCCTCGAGGCCCCGCCGGCGTTCGTGGACATGGAGGCCGGCTTCGGCGGTCCCACCCAGACCTTTACGCTGGCAGTGGAGCTGATCCGGGCGCGTGCCGCCGGGGTGCACCTGGAGAACCAGGACCCGTCCAACCGCACCTGCGGTCACATCGTGAACGTCGGCAAGCAGAAGCGGAACAAGGTCCTGGTCCCGCGCAAGGACTGGCTGGGCAAGCTCAAAGCGATCAAGGCAGCATCGCAGGCCACGGGCGTGGATGTGGTCACCATCGCCCGGACCGACTCCATCGACGGCGCGTTGCCGGACCGAGAGCCCGGCGGCGTACAGATGGCGGTCGAAGACGCTTGGGAAGCCGCGGAGCTCGGCGTGGACGTGATCTGGCCCGAGTTCAACAACACCGAGATCGACCAGCCGCAGGAGTTCGCCGAAGGCGTCCGGAAGTACTACCCCGAGCAGATGCTGGGGTTCAACCTGTCGCCCTCGCTCTACTTCGGTAAGGCAAAGAAGGCGGGGACATTGATCACCAACCAGCAGCTCGGCGAACTGGGGTTCACCCTGCAGTTCTCGACCCTTTTCAACTTCCGCACAGCTGGAATGGCAATGGAGAAGGGGCTCCGGAAGTTCCTGAAGAGTGGGATCGACGCGCTCGCGGATCTTCAGATTGAGGAAGATGAGTCAGCGGGCATTCCGCCATCCACCAAGATGCACCAGAAGTTTGCGGGGATGAATCGCTGGCTGATTCTGGAGCAGGTCTTGAGCGGAGGGAAGTAGGGGCTAAGCGGAGCCGCTCGCCCGGCGGAGCCGAGCCTGTTCCACTCTCAGATCCACGATCTCGAGGCCACCGGCGCGAAGCTGCTGGACGCGCCAGGGCTCCAACCGCACGACCAGTTCGAACGACTCGCCGTTCTCTTCCCGGCTCAGTACCTCGCCCTCCCGGTAGAGCTCGGCCAGCCGGCCACCATCGGCTAGTGGGACCCGGACCCGAACCGACACCCGTCCCGCACGCTCGAGATCGCGCAGCTTGAGCTTGAGGGGAGTCAGGCCGTCGGTGCGCATGGTGCTGGTGATCGTGGCACTCGGGTACAGCTCGCGGATTCTTCGGGTGAAGCCGAGTGCGTCCGGCACTGCATCGATCTTGTTGAAGACCAGAATCAATGGCCGATCGGCAAGGCCGAGATCGGCGAGCACCTTCTCGGCCACGCGGAGCTGCCCCTCCCAGTCGGGATGGCTCGCATCCACGACATGGAGCAGAGCGTCGGCCGCTCGCGCCTCTTCCAACGTGGCCCTGAAGCTGGCGACCAGATGGTGTGGTAGTTTCCGGATGAAGCCCACGGTGTCGGTGACCCGCGCGCGCTGCCCTTCCCCGAGATCCACCTCTCGCGTCAGCGTGTCGAGGGTGGCGAAGAGCCGGTCCTCCACCACGATCTCATGCTGGCCGGAGAGCCCTCGCAGGATGCTGGACTTCCCGGCATTGGTGTACCCAACCAGGGCTACGCTCAGCATCGGGTCGCGGCCCGCGCGCAGATTCTCCCGATGCTTCTCCACGCCCTTGAGCTTCTCCTTGAGCCCCTGAATCTTACGGCGGATCATCCGGCGGTCGGTTTCGAGCTGGGTTTCGCCGGGACCCCGAAGCCCGATACCACCGCGGATACGCGAGAGGTGGGTCCACATCCGGGTGAGCCGCGGCAGCAGATACTGGAGCTGCGCCAGCTCCACTTGGAGCTTGGCCTCATGGCTGCGGGCACGGGTGGAGAAGATGTCGAGAATGACTTCCGCCCGATCCATGACCCGGACCTTGAGCTCGCGCTCGAGGTTGGAGCCTTGCACCGGGGATAGTTCTTCGTCGAAAATGACGAGGGTGGCCTCGGAGGCGGCGATTTCGCTTGCCACCTCCTCCACCTTCCCCTCACCGATGAGGGTAGCGGGACTGGGCGCCGCAATGTGCTGCGTGATGCGGCCTACCACTTCGGCACCGGCAGTGTCCACCAGCCGGGTCAGCTCTTCCAAATGTTCGGCGACGTGCCGCGCGTCGGGCGACCCTTTGCGTGGCGCCGCTACCAGCACCGCACGCTCGATGGGGTCGCGGACCGGGATTAGTGATCGGATAGGGTGACCTTGCCTCTGATTATTGTCCGGCGCCCGGAATGGCGACGTTGCCACCGGAGCGGATCAAGGGGGCGCGCCCCTCGTGGGTAAAGGAGACCACCGTCCTGGCACCTCCTGGCAATCTCAGCGTGGCCTGGCCGTTCATCTTGTAGGGCAGGTCCCCGTAGCTCAACGCCGCGCGGACCGCACTCCCGACACCGGACCAGCCGAACCTGAGCGGTAGGGTGATTGTGGTCTGACCGTTCTCGGATACCGTAAAGTCGTTGTCGTACGTGATGTCGCCCAGATGCGAACCCTCGACATCAACGCCGAGCTGAAGCTTGGTACCCTGGAGCGAGAAGTTGTTGGGATTCCCGACCTTGACCACGAGATCCAGGTTGCCCCCCGTCAACCCGACTCCCTGTACCACTGCATGGTCGAGCTGGATGTCCGGCTCCCTGAAATTGAGTCCCAGCCCACTGCATGCCGCGCTCCAGAGAAGCAGCGTGAGCAGAGGCGGCCGCGTACGTGCTCTCACCGGGTGCCTCCAAGCGGGGGCGTCATGATCGCAATATACCCACTGCCTGGTTCCGACAATGGCGCAGTGCCCCGTTATGGGCCGTGCGCGCAGTCACACGTCTTTCTCTTCCCGCTCGCGCTTTTCTTCCCCGCCTTTGAGTTTCTCCCACCACTCCAGCCGCTCCGCGATCTTCTTCTCGTGTCCAAACGCCCCGGGCGTGTAGAAGCTTCTACCCCGGAGCACATCCGGCAGGTATTCCTGTGGCAGATAGGCGTCGGGTGAATCGTGGGCATATCGATACCCGCGGTGATACCCTAACTCCTTCATCAACGGCGTCGGCGCGTTTCGGATGTGCAGCGGCACGGGGGCGGCGGGTGTCTCCCGGGCCGCGTCCATGGCGGCGCCGAGTGCTATCTTGGCGCTATTCGATTTGGGAGCAGTCGCGAGGTAGATCGTCATCTCCGCCAGAGGAAGGTAGCCCTCCGGGGGACCCAGCATGTGAAAGGCATCGCGGGCGGCAACGGCCATGATGAGTGCGTTCGGCTCCGCCACGCCAATGTCCTCCGCCGCCATCGCAATGGCGCGCCGGAACAGCGTCATGGGATCCTCGCCACCCTCCAGCATGCGTGCCATCCAGTAGAGGGCTCCCTGGGGATCGCTTCCTCGCAGCGACTTGTGATAGGCGGAGAGGAGGTTGAAGTGCTCCTCTCCGGCCTTGTCATATCGGGCAAAGCGCCTTTGCATCGCCTCGCGGGCCACCTCAACCGTCACCTGTCCCCGCTCCCCTACGTGCGCGGCAGCGGCTTCCAGCACCGTGAGCGCTCGCCTGGCATCGCCATCTGCCTCCGCCGCCATGAGGCTCAACGCCTCGGGATCGACCTGAAGCTGTAGGTTTCCGAGGCCCCTGTCGGCATCGCTCAACGCGCGGCGCAACAACCGCTCGATGTGGTCCGGTGTGAGCGGCTGGAGCACGAAGACCCTGGTGCGCGAAAGCAGCGCACCGATCACCTCGAAGCTGGGATTCTCAGTGGTGGCGCCGATGAGGGTGAGGGTACCGTCTTCGGCCGGAGGGAGCAGGCTGTCCTGCTGAGCCTTGTTGAGCCGATGAATCTCATCGATGAACAGAATGGTTTGCGGACCACCGGACTCGAGTCGCTCACGAGCCTGGCCCACGATCTCGCGAATACGGGGGACACCCTCGGTGACGGCACTGAAGGGTACGAACTCCCGTTCGGTGCAGCTGGCCACCAGATGCGCCAGTGTGGTCTTGCCGCTCCCGGGCGGCCCCCAGAAGATCATCGAGCCGGGGGTCCCTCGCTCGATCGCGTCGCGCAAGGGCTTCCCGGTGCCCAGCAGATGCTCCTGTCCCACAAACTCGTCGAGTGTGATGGGCCGCATCCGGGCGGCGAGCGGACGGGTTTCCCGTCCCGCCGTGAACAGCGACTTCTGTCTGGTCGAGGAAGTCTTGCGAGGCATTCCGGTCACCCAGGCCATGAGCAAGGGGGTTGCCGGACTGCAAGAAAAACGGCGCGCACACCAGCCAGCCGAATGCCCACGATCATCCGATCCCCCAGGCCGGCGTGCGCGCCGTCTCTAGGATGTGCACCGAATCCCGTCATGTCCACCCCTCCCCGGCTATGGGGGCCAGCCTTGCAGGAGTCGCTCGGTCACGAAGAATCCCACGCCACCGCCGAAGAAGGCCAATGGGGTGAGCCAGCCCCGCTTGCCTTGGAACTCGGGGACCAGATTGGATGCCGCGACGTACAGCGTTACCCCTGCCGAGAGGGCGAGGCCGTACTGGGCCAGGGGTGCCACCCGCTCAGTCAGCAGGAAGCCCAACATCGTGGCCCCTCCGAGCACCGCCGCCCCGCCGACTGCCCGCCCGCGGCTGTGGCCTCCCGCCACCATGACGCTCGCAATCGTCACTCCTTCCGGCAGCTTGTGCAGCAGCACCGCCAGGAACAGCAGGATGCCGAGCCGGCCCGACACCATAAACCCGCTGGCGATTGCCACGCCGTCGAAGAAGGTGTGAAGGGTCAGCCCGAGCAAGGCAGTGTCGCCGGCAGACGAGCTGACACGATGGGTCTCCTCGCCGAAGTGGAAATGCGGCGTGAACACGTGCTGCGCCAGATGAACCGCGAAGTATCCCAGGATTACGCAGAGCGGCGCCGCTGTCGAGCCGGCAAAGACCACGGGCAGGACGCCGAGCAACGTCACGGCAAGCATGAACCCGGCGCCGAATGCCAGGCAACCGTCGATGAAGCGAAGGCCGCGCTGCAGATGACGCACCACAGCAAACGCACCGACCACATTGCCCAGTGCCGCTGCCAGCGCAAAGACGAGCGGGGTCATACCATCTTCCGGGCGAGATCGAGCAGCCTGTCCTTGGTATTCAGTGCAGGATCTTCCAGCACCTGATCGAGTAGCTCTGCGAGCATCTGACCGATCCGTGGCCCCCTGGCCCCGAGCGACTCCAGGTCACTACCGCTGACGGCAAGGTCCGTCCGAGTCAGCGCGTCGCCCCGGCGGCGAATCTTCCGCACGGCCTCACCCCACGGTGGTTCACCCCCTTGGCGCAATGACCAGAGCGCAGAGAGATCCTCCGCCGATTCGCCGGTCTGCGCCAACCACCGCCGGACGGAGCGCTCATCCTTACCACCCGGTGCCTCGGGACCCGCCTCCAGCCCCCGGGCGCGATCGATCTCTGCATTGGAGGCCTTGAGACGCTTGAGGACGGCCGCGGGACTGGAGCAGAGCAGCGCGGTCAGCAGCACCGGATCTCGTGCGCCTGCCGGCGGGGGCGGGATGTTGGCGCTGGATCCCAATTCAGCGTCGAGCTCTGGTATCCATTCGCGAGCGGCTCCGACCTCCTTCCAGAGCGACACGAGCTTGGTCAGCGAGCGTGCAGTGCCCAGGCTCTTGAACCATTCGTCTCGCACCCGCTCGGCGGAGAGCCGCGCCAGTCCCGGAGCCGCGGCGCGCGCCGCCTCCCACGTTTGGGGGTCAATACTGAAGTCGAAGCGGGCCGCGAATCGGAGCGCACGCAGGATGCGCAGGTAATCTTCCCGGAACCGCTGCGCGGGGTCGCCGACCGCACGAACCAGGTGGCTCTCCAGGTCGCGGGCGCCGCCGAATGGGTCGCGCCATTCGTGCCGGAGAGGATGATAGGCAATGGCGTTGATGGTGAAGTCGCGCCGGGCCAGGTCGTCCTCCAGGGTCACCCCGTAGGCCACCACGGCGTGCCGGCCATCGGTAGCCACATCCCGCCGGAACGTGGTGACCTCGTGCAGCTCCCGCTTCCGGTCGAGCACGCCGACAGTACCGTACTTGATGCCCACGCCGATCGTCTTGGGAAAAAGCGCCTGTACCTGCTCCGGGATTGCGGTGGTGGCGATGTCGTAGTCGGACTGAGGAAACCCCAACAGCGTATCCCGGAGGGTGCCGCCGACGCACCAGGCCTCGAAGCCGGCTCCCTCGAGCGTGCGTGCGATCTCGAGGATGGGCTCTGGAATCTCGAGAGTGTCGGGGAAGCTCACCTCAGCTCCCGTACGCCACACCGGCCGACAGCGCGATCATGAGCTCCATCCGCGCCTGCGAGGGGCTCCGCGGGCCGGCGGGGATCGCGCCCATAGCCGCAAGGCGACTGCCGCCGCCCTCGAAGGCATAGAGCGGCGTCACCACGCCGGTGGGGCAGCGGGTTGCAATCACCACAGGCTTCTTATTGTCGATCCAGCGGCCGATGGCCGGCACGGCTCCGGGCGGCACGTTCCCACTGCCGAACGCGATAACCACGACGCCATCGTGGGCTCTCCACGCGAGGTCCAGCATCTCGCCAGTGTCGCCGATGACCATGGGTATGAGTGCCACCCGGGCCGTCAGTCCGCTCGGCTGCAGACGCTGCCCCCCTGCCCCGCTACCCCGCCTACCCGCTTCGTAGACCACGCAGCCATCCTCCACCCGCCCGATTGGCGCCGCGTACGGAGCGGCAAAGGCATCGGGGTCCGTCGCGTGGAACTTTACGACCGTCTGGCCGGCGAACACCTTCCCATGAAAGGCCACCATCACGCCGCGCCCGGCGCTTGCGGCGCTCGCGGCGACGGTGGCCGCGGCGAGCAGATTGCCCGGGCCATCCCAGTCCGCATCGCTGGACGTGCGCATGGCGCCGGTGATGGCGACCGGCACCTTCGGATCGAGCGTCCGGTCCAGCAGGTAGGCCGTCTCCTCGATCGTGTCGGTACCGTGGGTAATGACGATCCCGCGCACCTCGCCCGACTCGGCGACTTGTCGCACGCGCTCACGCAGGGCCCAGAGCCGATCGGGGCCCACATGGCACGCCGGCACCATCGCCCAGTTCTCGATCCGATACGGACTGATGGCATCCAGGCCCGGGCTGAACCCGACCAGCGCCTGCCCGCTATGCGTCGGGATGTTGCCCCCGGCTGCCGCATCGCGGTGCATTGAAATGGTGCCACCTGTAAACAGAAGATGAATCATGCGCAGACAACTACGTGAACAGTCAACGGTAAACAGTGAACAGGAACCACCATCCACCCGCCTTGCGGGTACCCGCCCCCGTTTACTGTTAACTGTTCGCTGTTCACGCTGTCACCCGCACAACACGCTCCCCCCGTTCACGTTCACCACTTCCCCGGTCACATGGCGGGCGAGATGGCTGGAGAGGAACAGAATCGGGCCGGCAATGTCCTCCGCCGTTGCGATGCGTTGGAGTGGAATGCTCCGACGGATTCGATCACGATTGTCCTGGCCAAATGCCGGCAGGCTCATCTCTGTGTCCACCCAACCCGGCGCGACGCAGTTCACCAGCAGATCGGGCGCACACTCCACGGCAAGCGATTTGGTCAACGAGATCAGGGCACCCTTGGTCGCGGCGTAGTCGGCGTGGAATGCCTCGCCCCGCTGGCCGGCGGTGCTGGAGACGATCACCACCCGTCCGCCCGTGCGCATCAGCCGGAGAGCCGCCCGAGTGGACAGGAACACGGAGTCCAGGTTCACCTCCATGGTGCGGCGCCAGCGTTCGGTCGGCATCGAGGCGAGGCTCACCTCGTCAGCCGGCCAGATCCCCGCGTTGGCAACGAAGATGTCGAGCCGGCCGAGCTTCCGCTCCACCTCGGACATGATCCGCTCGACCACCGCAGGATCGGCCAGGTCTCCCCCCAATGCATAGGCCCGGCGGCCCAGGGCCTCGACCTGGCCCACGGTGGCCTCGGCGTCCCCGGCGCGGGTGTGATAGGTCAAGGCGATATCGGCGCCGGAGCGCGCCAGCAGCAGAACGGTCGCGCGTCCGATTCCCCGGCTGCCGCCGGTGACCAGCGCAGCCTGCCCGGTCAGATCGATCATGCCCCGAAGAGCTCGCTCTCGACCGACTCCACGATCAGATGCTGGAGTGCCATCTGGATCAGTTGCACGTGGCTGGTTTGGTCTGACGGGATGATCAACGCTTCATCGACCAGGCCTGCGAGCGCGCCACCACCCTTTCCCAGGAAGGCGACGGTCGGAACGCCCAGCTGGCGCGCCGCACGGGCGGCGGCGAGCAGGTTGGGGCTCTGACCGCTGGTGCTGTGCAGGATGAGAAGGTCGTTGGGCCCGCAGAGCGCCTCGACCTGACGCGCGAAGATCTGCTCGAAGCCGAGGTCGTTCCCGCACGCAGTGAGAATGGAGCTGTCGGTGGTCAGAGCCAGCGCGGCGAGCGGCCTCCGATTGGCCGCATAGCGGACGACGTACTCCGCAGCCAGATGCTGCGCGTCGGCGGCGCTTCCACCGTTGCCACAGAAGAACAGGGTTCCGCCCTTCCGAAGCACACCGGCATAGCGACCGGCCAGCCCGGCGACACGCTCGCTCAACCCCTTGGTGGCTTGGGCCACTCCGGCCAGATCATCCAGCCCCTGATCGATGCGGGACCGGCTCATCGGCCGCCCTCGAGGAACTCCTTGATTCGCTTCATCCAGCTCTGCCGGATCCGAAGCGGTGGTACCGGCAAGGTGACAGCATCCTGGAGGATGGCGGCCGGATTGCCCACGACGAGCAGCTCCACCTGCTCCGCGCCGTCCTGCGCCATCAGGAAGCTGGCACCAGTCGCAACCGTCCGATCGTCGCCGTGATTGTCGCCTGCCAGAATGTCCGCCAGTCCCTCTGCCACGAGCTGACGGGCACGTTGGCCCCGTGCCTGGGGGGTGAGCAACGTCGTCGCGTCCACCTGCATCTTCCCGCCGAGTGCGCGCCATTGGCGCACAGCCCCGACCGAACAGGAGTTGTACCGCTCAGGATGGGCAAGTACCGGGACGAGGCCCAGCTCGACGACCTGGGTAAGCGCGTTGGTGACCGTATCGTAGGCCACGAGGCGAGGGAACTCGACGAGTATGTATCGGGTCCCCGCCAGGGTCACGTTTCGAGCGAGCGCCACCGGACGGGTGACCGGCCGGTCCAGCATTACCTCGGCGCCGCGGTGCAGGCGGGGGATCGCCGGTGCCGCGGCCCGCAGTGCCTCGAATGCTCGCAGGTGGGCGGAGGGGGGGCCGGCCTCCGCCCGGCCGGATTGAATGTGCGGAGTCAGACAGACGTCTGTGATGCCCTGCCGTGCCATCTCGCTGAGCACTTTGACCGACTGCTCCACCGAGCGAGATCCGTCATCCACCGCGGGTAGCAGATGACTGTGGAGGTCGATCACGAAAGTGTCCGCGGAGCTTGAATCACGGACGTGGCGAATTCATCCAGACGATCGGGGTTGGTCTCAGCCTGCGCCAGCATAGCGAGCGTGATCAGGGCATCCGCGGCAAGCAGATCGAGAGCCGCGGAGCGATCACCGGGATGGGAGAGAACCTGGTCGAGCGCGGTTTGTCCGGCGGAGGCGAGAACATGAGGAAGTGAGGCGCCCGCTGCCAGAAGGGCGTATTGCCTAACCCGGGCTCGCAGCGCCGTGGGCGCCTGACTGGTGTGCTGGTCCAGCCAGTCGGCCACCGCCATCAGGCGCCACGCGCTCCGGCAGGGGCAATTCCACCGAGCCAAGTGCCGACCAGCTCCGGAGTGGCCGCACGAGCGGCCGGGAGCAGCTCCGGGTCTCCCGCCCCGGCTGAGGCAAAGTGGGGACGGCCTCCACCCTTACCGCCGCTGAGCGCGGCGATTTGGTTCACCAGATCTCCCGCCTTTCGCCCTGCGCTGACCAGGTCATCGGTTAGCGTGACGTGAATCGAGCCGCGTCCCGCCGAGCTGAAGATCACCAGAACCGCGTTGCGCCTCCCCTCGCGGAAGGTGTCGGCGATCCGGCCCACCTCGGCTCGGTCGTCCGAAGGCGTTTCCGCCACCGTGAGCTCGACGCCAGCGACATTGGAGACGTTCCCCTGCACGAGCGGACCGGCGCCGCTCCGGAGCGTTTCTGTCAGCCGAGCCTCGAGGCGCTCACGCTCCTGCAGTAGCTGTTCCACCCGACGCAGCACGTGCTCGGGCTGTGCCTTCAGCGCCTCGGCCACCGACATCAGGCGCTGCTCCAGCTCCCGCACGGCACGGAGAGCTCCGCTCCCGGTAACGGCCTCGATCCGGCGGACGCCTGCCGCCACGCCGGTCTGGCCAGACAACCGGAAGGTGCCAATCTGCCCGGTGCTACGAACATGGGTGCCGCCGCACAGCTCGATCGAGGGGCCCATCCGTACCACTCTGACGACATCGCCGTATTTCTCGGAGAAGAAGGCCATGGCCCCGAGCGCCAGCGCATCGGCATAGGGCATTTCCCGGGTCTCCACTGGGGCGTTGGCCAGAAGAAGATCGTTCACCTCCGCTTCGATGGCCTGCAACGTGGCCTGGTCGATGGGCCCGTGGTGGGAGAAGTCGAAGCGAAGGCGCTCCGGCTGGACCAGCGAGCCCTGCTGACGCACGTGGGTCCCCAGCCGCTGGCGAAGCACATAGTGCACCAGGTGCGTGGCACTATGGTTTCGCTCGATGTCCTGGCGGCGCGGAGCGTCCACCGCCGCGTGTAGCGAAGTGGGCTCGAATGGCTCCGAAAACGTCCCGCCCACCACCGTGCCTTTGGAGTCCTTGTGCACGGCATCGACGGCCAAGGACCAACCGTTCCCGGTGATCGCGCCGGTGTCGCTCACCTGACCGCCCGACTCCACGTAGAACGGGTTTTCCCGCAGCACCAACTCGACCCGGGGACCGTCCTGCCGGAACGCCAGCACCTCCGTATCGGCCTCAGTGCGAGCATAACCCACGAACCGCTGCTTGCCCCGCTTCACGCTGCGCCAGCGTCCCGGCTGGGCGACGTGGACCGCGGGCGCATCCGGGATCATCGGTGTTCCCATGGCCGGAGTCACCCGAGCGTCGCGGGACCGTCGACGCTGCTCCCCGAGTGATCGCTCGAATCCAGCCAAATCCACCTCCACCCCGCGCTCACGGGCAATGATCTCTGTGAGATCGATGGGGAATCCGAACGTGTCGTACAGCTTAAATGCCTCGGCTCCGGAGATTGCGTTGGCCTCGGACTCGAAGATCTCGTCCAGGCGCCGGAGTCCCCCTTCGATGGTCTCGAGAAAACGGACTTCCTCGGTCTCGGTGACCTCATGGATGTACTCGGCGCGGGCGCGGAGCCCGGGATAGATCGCCCCCATTTCACGGACCACAATGGTGGTGAGCGGCGCCAGTGTCGGCTCGCGCCGCCCGAGCAGCCAGGCGTGGCGCACCGCGCGCCGGAGGATCCGGCGCAGCACGTAGCCCCGTCCTTCATTGCTCGGATACACCCCGTCGGCCAACAAGAAGCTGACCGCCCGGGCGTGGTCCGCCAGAACCCGGTAGGAGCCCCGCTCGTCCGCGCTCCGGTCGTAGGGCCGGCCGACCAGCTCTCCCACCCGCTCGATCAAGGGGAGAAAGAGATCGGTATGGAAGTTGTCGTCCTCGCCCTGCATGACCGCGGCGATCCGCTCGAGGCCCGCACCGGTGTCCACCGATGGCTTGGGCAGTGGGGTCAGGCTTCCGTCAGCGGAGCGATCATACTCCATGAAGACGAGATTCCAGATCTCGAGGAATCTCCCTTCTTCGGCCAGCCGCTCGAATTCAGCTTGTGGAATAATCTCCTCCTTCCCCGCTTCCCCGCTTCCCGCCCGCCCAGAGGGCACCCGTCCCGCCATCTCCAGATCGACATAGATCTCCGTACACGGCCCGCACGGTCCCGTGTCGCCCATCTGCCAGAAGTTGTCCTTGTCGCCCAGACCATAGATCCGATGGTCAGGCAGTCCCGAGATCTCCCGCCACAGGGCCCGCGCCTCATGGTCGCTGTGGTGAACCGTGACACGAAGCCGATCGGGTGAGATGCCGAGGTACGTCGGGCTGGTGACGAATTCCCAGGCGTACGCGATCGCTTCGCGCTTGAAGTAGTCACCGAAGGAGAAGTTGCCCAGCATCTCGAAGAAGGTGTGATGCCGTTTGGTGTGGCCCACCTGCTCGAGGTCGTTGTGCTTGCCGCCTGCGCGAACACACTTTTGACAGGTGGTGGCGCGCAGATAGTCACGCTGCTCCTGCCCCAGAAAGGTCCGCTTGAACTGCACCATGCCCGCGTTGGTGAACAGGAGGGTGGGATCGTCGGCGGGCACCAATGACGAAGAAGGCACCTCACGGTGCCCCTTGGCGACGAAGAAGTCGCTGAACAGACGGCGGATTGTGCCGGATTGCATGGAGGAAAATATAGGCGGGCTGTGACTTACGGGCTACACGATCTTATCAACGATCTCCGTGATATCCCTCCCGGTGAACCCCCGCCGGGCCAGATAGGCCACGACCCGCCGGCGCTTGGTCTGCCGTGAGAGTCCCCCCAGTTGCGCCGCCCGTTTCTTGGCCAGCGCTAGTGGCATTTCGATTTTGTCGCTTTCCTCAGACCACTCCGCTGCAATAGCGCGGTCGATCAGGACGCGGTCCACGCCCATGGACAGGAGATCACGGATCAGCCGCGACGGACCTCGCCCACGGGCCGATCGAGTCCGCACATAGCTTTCGGCAAACGTGGCGTCGTCCAGCAGACCGAACCGGGCGGTCCGCTCCAGCGCAGCCTCGACAGCCTGCCGCTGGTGACCCTTACGGAGCATTCGACGGGCGAGGTCGTGCCGGGCGTAGGAGCGGACCTCGAGGGCGCGAAGCACGGTCCGATACGCGGCCTCCGCATCGGCTGCACTCGCGAGCCGCTCCTGGAGGGCTAGATCCACTACCTGGCCCACCGCCAATCCCTCGGCACTGGCCAGCTCTCGGGGAACTGCGCCGAAGCGAGCGCCGTCGATTTCCACCCGGACGGCGTCCGGGCGCCGAGGATCGGGATCGACGGCGGTAATCCGGAGAGTATTGTCCACCGCTTACTCGTCCGACTCTTCCGCTGCCCCGACAGCGACAGGAGCGCGCATGCCGAGGAGATCCTTGACCTTTCCTTCGACCTCGGTCATGAGGACCGGATTGTCGCGCAGGAAGAGCTTGGCATTTTCGCGGCCCTGGCCGATTCGCTGGTCGCCGTAGGAGTACCAGGCGCCGGACTTCTGGATGATGTTGGCCTCGGCGGCGAGGTCCACTAGGAGTGAGGTGTGGCTGATGCCTTCATCGAACATGATGTCGAACTCGGCCTGCCGGAACGGGGGTGCCACCTTGTTCTTGACCACCTTGACCCGGACGTGGTTGCCGATGACCGTCTCGCGTTCCTTCACCGGACCGATCCGGCGGATATCGAGCCGGAGCGACGCATAGAACTTGAGCGCCTTGCCGCCGGTGGTGGTCTCCGGGTTGCCGAACATGACGCCGATCTTCTCCCGCAGCTGATTGATGAACACCACGGCACAGTTGGAACGGTTGATGGCACCGGCCAACTTCCTCAGTGCCTGACTCATCAGCCGGGCCTGGAGCCCCATATGGCTCTCGCCCATCTCACCCTCGATCTCTGCCTTGGGCACCAGCGCGGCAACCGAGTCGATGACCACGATATCCACCGCGCCCGAGCGGACCAGGATCTCGACGATCTCGAGCGCCTGCTCTCCGGTGTCGGGCTGCGACACGAGAAGGTTCTCGATGTCTACACCGAGCTTCTTGGCATAATCGATGTCGAGCGCGTGCTCGGCGTCCACATAGGCGGCGACTCCGCCCATCTTCTGGACGTTGGCGGCTAGGTGGAGGGTGAGCGTGGTTTTGCCCGACGACTCCGGCCCGTAGATCTCGGTGATGCGGCCGCGGGGTATGCCCCCGACCCCGGTGGCCGCGTCCAGATTGATGGCACCGGTGGGAATAGCAGCCACCTTCACCCGGGGCGAATCGGCGCCCATTCGCATGATGGATCCCTTGCCGAGCTGCTTCTCGATCTGGGAGATGGCCAGTCCGAGCGCCTTCCGGCGGTCGGCGTCGAGCCGGGATTCGTCAGCAGCCATTGTTTCCTCAATGAAAAAGTGACTGATTTTGATACACAACAGTAGGCGAGCACCAAGCTAATACCGAAAACTTGCCGAAGCAAGACTCTATGAGTGGTTGATTTTGAGTCACAGGGATGGACGCGGCACCCTAGCCGTACGTTCGCCGGTAGCTCCCCTGCAACCGCCATGCGTCCTCGATGTGCTCGATGCTGTACTGCCCCGGTCCGTGCTCGTGCACTGCCACCACGTCGAACCGGTATTCATCATTCTGCCGGCCGTACCGGAGACACCAGACCGAGGCCACCTTGGCGATGGTCGATTGTTTCCGCCGTCCCACCGACTCGACCGGACTTCCCTGCGCCACCGATCGTCTCGTCTTGACCTCCACGAACGCGACCGTACTGCCCCGCCTGGCGACGAGATCGATATCGTGGCGACCAAGCTTGAAACGATGGGCCTCGATGTCCCACCCGCACGATACCAGGTAGCTAATGGCGGTCCGCTCGCCCCAGAGACCACGGATCTGCCTCAGGTCTTCCCACTCGGCCGTGGGAATAAAGCTGCGGGTGCCGGACATGGTCCAGAATAAGTACTGCAGCCGCCTGGAGAAAATCGAGCCGGCGCGAGACGGGGCGGGAAACCGCGATTTCGAGAGCACAGCAGCACACTGCACAACAAAAACAATCACGAAAGCACGAAAGAGCGCGAAAACGCGAAGTCTTGACCTACAGTCATGCGCTTAATGGTCAGGGTGGGAGCATTAAAGTTGAGCAACAAGCCGACATGGAGATGTGCGGCCCGGAGATACGATCTGAGCTGGACGAAGTGAATATCGTGCAGTCTCTCAACGGACTTAAGCTCGAGCACTATCTGGTTACCAACGACCAGATCCAAGCGAGCTCGGCCCACTGGTATGCCCTCGAAGCTGACATTTACAGGAAGTTGCGATTGGAACGGGATGCCGCGGTGGGTCAGCGACACCCGCATGGCCGCATGATAGACCGTTTCCAGAAAACCAGGTCCTAGCTCCCGGTGCACAGCAAGTGCTCCCGCTATGACCTGTCCGGATAACTCCTCGAACCGATGTACCACGCAACATTCCTATGGCTGTTTTCGTGTTTCCGTATCTTTCGTGCTTTCGTGATTCAAAAGATCTCAAATGCATCCCAATCTCCAACCACTCCTCCACAGTGACCGACAAAGAAACGCGGACCCGCCATCGTCGAGCCCGCGTGACGAACCAATCCTGCTGTTCTACGGCTGAGCTGAGCTCAGAGATCCAGCCGCTCCCCCGTCTGCCGGTCGAAGAGGTGCATCCGCCCCGGCGGGATTGTCAGGACTAAGTCGCGGGCGGCGGCTGAGACCGGGGCAGGCATTCGCGCTGTAAGCTCCACCGACCCGCTGCTGAGATGGACGAGTGCCTCCCCACCGAGCAGCTCGACTAACTCCACTCGAGCGGGGATCGCGCGGCCGCCATTAGGCTGTCCCGGCAGCACCACTGTCAGATCTTCGGGACGAACACCCAGGACCACCGGTCGTCTCGAGCCGTCAGCTGAGGGCCCGGCGGCCCCCGGCTCCAATGGAAGCTCGAAGTTCGCCCCAAGGGCCCGGAACAGTGGCGATGCTCCTCCGACGAGCTCGCCTTCAATGAGATTCATCGGAGGCGAACCGATGAAGCCGGCGACGAATGTGTTTCGAGGCCGCTGGTAGAGCGCGGTAGGGGTATCGATCTGCTGCATCTCTCCCCGGTTCAACACCACGATCCGATCGCCCAGCGTCATGGCCTCGACCTGATCGTGCGTGACGTAGATCATCGTGGTACTGAGCTGCCGGTGCAGTCGGGCTATTTCCCGCCGCATCTGGACACGGAGCTTGGCGTCCAGATTGGAGAGCGGCTCGTCGAACAGAAACACCTGAGGCTGGCGCACCAGTGCTCGGCCCAGAGCCACACGCTGGCGCTCGCCGCCGGACATCTGGCGGGGGCGTTTCACCAGGAGCGCCTCGATGCCGAGGACCAGGGCTGCATCTCGAACCCGCTGCTCGATCTCCCGCTTGGGCAGCTTTCGAAGCTCCAGGGCGAACGCCATGTTGTCATACGCGTTCATATGTGGATAGAGCGCGTAGTTCTGAAACACCATTGCGATGTCGCGCTGCTTGGCTGGAAGCTGGTTGACCACCCTACCCCCGATGCGCAACTCTCCTCCGGAAATCGACTCCAGTCCCGCGATCATTCGTAGCGTCGTGCTCTTGCCGCACCCGGACGGACCCACCAACACCACGAACTCTCCATCCGCGATGTCGAGGTCGAGATCATGCACCGCCACATGCCGGTGTCCCCCTTCGTCATATATTTTGCGGATCCCGACGAGCTTCACACTGGCCATGAGGAATTCCCGCCTCTATGGGTGACCCGATTCGTTTTCCCGATGACTTCCTGTGGGGTGCTGCCACCTCGGCCTACCAGATCGAGGGCTCTCCCCTCGCCGACGGGGCGGGCCCGAGCATTTGGGACCGCTTCGTGCACTCGCCCGGGCTCATCGCCAGCGGAGACACCGGAGACGTCGCGTGCGATCACTATCGGCGCTACCGGACCGATGTGCAGCTCATGGCCGACCTCGGCCTCAACGCGTACCGCTTCAGCATTGCCTGGGGCCGGGTCCTCCCGAAAGGGCGCGGCCGGCCCAACCCAGCCGGGCTCGACTTCTATCAGCGGCTGGTGGACACGCTGCTGGAGCATGACATCCAGCCGTTCGTTACGCTCTACCACTGGGACCTTCCCGCCGCGCTCGACGATGTCGGTGGATGGCTCAACCCCGACATTGCACCCTGGTTTGCCGACTACGCCCGGCTGATCTTCGAGGCCCTGGGCGACCGGGTCGGAATGTGGGCGACACTCAATGAGCCCTGGGTGATCACCGACGGCGGCTATCTCCACGGCACTCTGGCCCCCGGTCACCGCAACCTCTTCGAGGCTCCCATTGCCAGTCACAATCTGCTTCGAGCTCATGGGGCTGCCGTTCAGGCCCATCGGGCCCACGGAAAGGGACAGGTCGGCCTGGTAGTGAACCTGGAGCCGAAGTCTCCGGCCTCCGATTCCGCGGAGGACCTGGCCGCTACGCAACGGTCGGACGCCTACATGAATCGGCAGTACCTCGACCCGGTGTTCCTGGGACAGTACCCCGAGGAGCTGGAGGAGATTTTCGGTTCGGCCTGGCCGCGCACGGCCGACGGAGACATGCGCCTGATCCAGGAGCCCATCGATTTCCTCGGCATCAACTACTACACCCGTTGCCTCACCCGGCATGACGGGTCCAACCAGCCAGTGCAGGTCAGCGGGTTGCGAGTGGCCGACCACCCGCATACCGAGACCGGCTGGGAAGTCTTTGCGCCGGCGCTCACCCAGGTGCTCCTCTGGGTCAAGCAGCGCTACGGGGACATCCCGCTTTACATAACTGAGAACGGCGCCGCTTTCTACGATCCGCCGAAGCCACTCGACGGACGGGTCGACGACCCCCTGCGGGTGCACTATTTCCGGGAACACCTCTCTGCTGCTCACGATGCTCTTCGGCAGGGGGTAGACCTGCGCGGCTATTTCGCCTGGTCCCTGCTCGACAATTTCGAATGGAGCCAGGGCTACGCCAAACGGTTCGGTCTTTACCACGTGGACTACGAGACCCAGCTCCGCACTCCGAAGGCGAGCGCCCATTTCTACGCCGAGGTCATCCGAACGGGGGGAGCGGTTCTGGCGAACTCATCGGCCTCGCCGCCTTCCGTCAGTAGAACAGCGTGAGCTCAGCGGGCAGCTGCCTGATCACAAACTCGCGGCTTTCGATGACCTGAGCGGCTCGACCGTTCAACACAGCGTGCTGCACCGGACGCCCACGAGGCGAGCGGAGCACGATTCCACCCGGCGGCACCCGAACACCCGTCTCTATCCGCACGACGACATGATTTCCTTCCCCGCGCATGGAATAGGTAAGGGGCCCGAAGTACGTGGAGAGCCTCCGGACGATCACCCCCGGCTGCTCCATGACCCATTTCTCGGCCAGCCCGTCGCCCACGACGAGCGCGCTGTCAGCCTCTCGCTCGTAGGCGAAGAAGTCGAGCACCGAGCGGAGGAAGTCTGATCCGACCCAGGTATGGGGCATGTCGCCGATGAATTTCGGCGTCCGGCGGTCATGCCATACGACCTCCGCCCAGTGTCGCCAGCCGGAGGGACGGCGATCGTGCAAGAACCAATCGAGCGCCTCGTGGGCACGATCCTTCCAGCCCAGGCGGAGCATGGTTCCGACAGTACGCAGCTCGTACGGGGTGTAACCATCCCATGGCTTGGTGCCGTCCCGACGCGCCCGGAACTCCTCCCAGTAGCGCTCGAACGTGCGCCTCAGGGCGGCTTCGGGCAGGTGCTCGAGCTCTCCCACCGGTGCGACCGCCACGGTGGTCGAGGTAGCGTCGAAGTCGCCCAGCTCCACCGACCCGGGGATGAAATCGATTTCCCGCGCGACCATTGCCCGCTCGATCGAGGCGTACAGATCCCGGCGAAACTCGTCGCGGAGTGCCGCGATCCTGGCATGGTCCTCTTGTCGGCCCAGGACCTCGGCGATATCAGCCGCATCCTTGAGACCCTTCAGGGCGTAGAAATCGTCCCAGTAGGAGTGCATCGCCTTTGCGGAGTAACCCTCGTGACTGATCGATTGGGGCAGCAGCCCGCGAAAGGCGAGGCTCTCGGGCGTCTGGTACACCGGTGTCATCCGGGAGTGACGAAGCGAATCGATGTACTGAACGGCGGCCGTCACGTGGGGCCACATCCGCTCGAGAGTTGGTCGGTCAGCGGTGTGACGGTAGTACTCCATCGCGAGGTAGATCAACTGCCCATGGCTGTCGTTCTCGGGGACTGGATCCGCTCCCCGCGAGTCCACGCAGCACGGCACTTTCCCGTTGGGGGACTGGTACGGAGCGTACCACTCGAGGAACGCCTTCACCGCGTCCGCCTGGCCCAGCCGGAGGAGCGCGGCGGAGATCATCGCGCCGTCGCGAATCCACGACCGCCGGTAGGACCGCGCACCGGGCTCGATCGCGGCCCCTTCGCGATTGATGAGGATGTAGGCCAGGTTCGCCTTGATGGTGGCCACGAGGTCGCCGGCGGAAGCTGGGAGACGGAGGCCCACGCGATCCAACCGGTCCGACCACTCGCGAACGGTGGCGCTGAGGCGACGCTCACCGTAGGCATTGGCCCCGGCGACGCTGACGGGAGGCCGGACCCGGCCACCCGCTCCGTATAACGGGATCTCCACCCACACATCGCGGCTGCCGGCGGCGGCGAGATCGAGCGGATAGGCGAGCGCTGCCGACGCCCGGCCCGCCGAATCGGCTACCCGGTCGAGCCGGGGCAGCGCGCCGGTGCGGAGATGTTCGACGATGTCGCCGCGATCGAGCGAGGTGGCACCGAACCCAGCCGGTGGTGTCACCGCGACGACAGTCTGGGAGTCGGCGGTTACGACATGCCGGGCATAGGTAACCAGATGCAGCGGCGCGGCGCCACCGGCGGTACCGAGGAACTGCCACGGCGGGTTGACCTGGAAGGGTCGCAGGGCAAGGAAAAGCGTGGCGCGAATCGGCCGCTTGGCCCGGTTGCTGACGCGATATCGGGCGAGAAGCGAAGACGCTCCGGCGGGCCCGGCGGCGAACGCAGTGACGGTGAGGCCGATCTGCCGGTCCGTGCTCCACTCGACGCTGGGAATCGGCAAGTCCCCTCGACCGAGGCGCTGGGTTCGGCGCGCATCGTTCCAGGTCAGGAGCTGACCCCCGGTGAACAGGAAGGGCTCGATCGAGAACCGGCCTTGGCCGCTCTCCAGAGCCCCGTCCTCGTTCAGCAGCCCTCGTTTCCCATCACCGCTCGCCCCCAGCACCGTCCAGAAGGTCTGGGTGTCCGAGAAGTACCTCGGATACGTGCCCCGGGGAGCTTCTGCGGCAATCGCGTGGAAAAAGGCAGTGGGTGAGTCGGCCCAGTCCAACGGCTGCACCCGCAGCTCGCGCAAGGCCAGGCCGCCGCCGGCATCTCGCTCCACTCGGAGCCGGAGATAACGGCTCTCACTCTCGGGTAAGTAGAGGTCGTCCCGCCCGCCGTTTCCGCCGTGCACCACATACGCCGGGGTCCAGTCTGTTCCGTCGGCGGATGTCTCTACGACGTAGTCAGCAGCATGGCGGCCCGGTGCCCATTCGAGAGTCAGGCCGCCGTACTCCCGTGGCCGCAGGAAGTCGAGCGCGAGCCATTGCCCGCTGCCGCCGCGAACCTCCCAGGCAGTCGACTCGGAGCCATCGAGTATCGCCTCCGGAGTCGAACCGGCCGACGCCGTCACCCGCGGGGTGAGATCATACGGCCGGTCGGGTGGGCGGCGGCGGAACGTCAGATCGTCGATCCACACCGATCCGGCGCCCCCCTGCGCCGCAGTTACCACCAGCTCCAGCGGCGCGGCGTGGCGCAGGTCGCCGCCACCGGCCGGTCCCCAGGCAAAGCGGATGTGACGACGCTTGATGGTGACCCGCTGCCACTGACGGGGGAAAGCGAAGCTCGGGCGGGTGTACCACCAGACGTTGTCGCCGCTTCCATCGACCAGCTTGAACTCCAGGGTATTGGGTCGCGCGTCGCCCCGGATCCAGAAGCTGAACTCGTAATTCTCGGACAGATCCAGGTTGAGGGCCCGCCGGGCAATGGCGTAGCCGCCGCGGCCCTGGAAATCGAAGTCCAGCCGCATCGCGCGATTCTGCCCGGTTCGACCCTGGTCCGACCGGATGGTGAGCGCCACTCCCTCAGAGGGGAGCGCAGTCCATCGCCCCGTGCTCTCGAAGTCATCGAGGACTTGCGCCGAGTCGGCGGGCCCCTGTGCCAGCAAGGCGAGGAAGGCGAGCAGGAGGCTCATTGCTTACCCCTTCACGCTGCCGGCCGTCACGCCCTGGATGTAGTACCGCTGGAGAAGCAGAAACACGAGCATCACGGGCAGGACCGTGATCACCGCGCCGGCCATCATCAGCTCGGTGTCCTGTACGTGCTCGCCCGAGAGGTTCGCCAGCGCGACCGGAAGGGTGTATTTCGACTCGTCGCTCAGGACGATCAACGGCCACATGAAATCGTTCCAAGTGGTGAGGAAGGTCCAGATCGCGATAGTCGCGAGGATGGGACGGATCACCGGAAGCACTACCGACCAGTAAATCCGGAGCTCGCTGGCGCCGTCGATGCGCGCGGCGTCGAGCAGGTCGTCGGGGAGGGCCAGGGTGTACTGCCGGATCAGAAAGATGCCGAAGATGCTGGCCAGCGACGGAATGATGACGCCCCAGTACGTGTTGACCAGGCCGAGCTCCTTGAACATCAGGAAGAGCGGAAGCATCGAGACCTGCACCGGGAGCAGGAGGCCGGTCGAGAGGGTGCGGAACAGGCGATCGCGCAGCCGGAACCGAAGCTTGGCGAGGGCATATCCGGCCATGGAGTTGATCAGCAGTGACAGACCGGTCACGGTCAGCGCGATGATGGCGCTGTTGAGCAGGTTCCGCCCCAGGTCCAGGCGGGTGAACAGGGTGTGATAGTGCTCCAGCGTCGGGCTGCTGGGCAGCAGTCTGGGTGGATAGGTGTTCGCCTCCCCGGTGGGCATGAAGGAGGCGGCGAGCATCCAGAGCATGGGCCCGAGCGCCAGCAGCGCGCCGACGATAAGCGCCAGGTACAGTGCGACGACTCCAAGGCGGGCCTTCATCTGGCGTCCTCGAGGCGGAGCCGGCGCTGGATCAGCATGAACGCCAGGATTACCAGGAAGAGGACAAAGGTGACGGCCGCGGCATAGCCCATCCGCCACCAGCGGAATCCCTCCTCGTACATCAGCAACACCATACTGGTGGTGCTTCGGAGCGGGCCCCCCTGGGTCATCACGTAGGGCTCGGCGAAGAGCTGGAAGAATCCGATCATGGTGATCAGCCCAACGAAGACCAGCGTAGGACCGAGCATCGGCAGGGTCACATGGCGGAATCGGCGCCAGGGGCCGGCGCCATCCAGGTAGGCAGCCTCATACAGCTCCTGAGGAATGGCCTGCAAGCCGGCGATGAAAATGAGCATGCTGTAGCCGAAGTTTTTCCAGACGGCGAGCAGGATGATGGCTGCCATGGCCCACCGCGGGTCGCCCAGCCAGTCCACAGGATGGATCCCAACGGTACCGAGGGCGTAGTTGACCAGCCCGTACTGCCGGTGATAGAGGTAGCGCCAGACGATCGCGACCGCGACCAGAGTCGTAATGAAAGGCGCGAAGTACAGGGTGCGGAAAAAACTCTTGAATCGCACCAGGGGGGCGTTCACCAGGAGAGCTGCTCCCAGGGAAACCGCCATGGTAAGGGGCCCGCCGACCAGCACGAAATAGAAGGTGTTCTTGAGGGCGATCCAGAAGATCGGGCTCTCGACCAGGCGGACGTAGTTCCTGAGTCCGACCAGTCGTACGTTGGCGGGGTCGGCGATGGCGTAGATGTCGAAGTCGGTAAAGCTGAGGAGAGACGACGCCACCACCGGCAGAAAGAAGAACAGGCCGATCAAGCTGAGCGCGGGTGTCAGGAAGAGCCAAGCCGCCCCACCCTGCTCCGCGCTGCTCGGTACCTTCATCGGGCGGGTGCCCTGCTAACGGACGATTGGGCGGACCGGTCGAGCATCCAGCGGCGTTTTTCCAGGATCTGAGCGACGTCGCGATCCAGCTCCTTCAGCACCGCGCCCGCCGGCCGCCCGCCCCGGATCACCTGCTCAGCGGACTCGAGCACCCGGGTGGCGATGATCTCTACCTCCGGCACTTTCGGGACGGGACGAACTCGGTGCAGCTGGACCCAGAACGCGTGGGACTTGGGCTCGTCCACCAGTCCAGTGCTGCGCCAGGTCTCGGTGCGGGCGGGGAGGTCGCCGGTGAGGCGGTGGAAGCGCTCCTGCTGCTTGGTCGTGGAGAGGTACTCGACCAGCCGCCACGCCGCCTCCTTATGGGGCGAGGCCCGAAACACCGCGAGGCTCGACCCGCCGGCGAGCGAGACACCCGATGAGTCGCCGGTTGGGCCCGGGAGCGGCGCGGTACCCCACTTATCCTGCAGCTCGGCTGGGAGACGGCTGCGGAACTCTCCCAGGTTCCACGGCCCGGTGATGTACATGGCGAAACGACCGCGGGCGAACTCCTGATACACATTGGCGATCTCGATGTTGCCGAGGGTAGGCGCCAGCCCGGCTCGGTAGAGACCGACGTAGAAGTCGAATGCCCGCCGAAACGCCGGACCGGAGAAGGCGCCGTAGCGGCCCCGCGCGTCGAGCAGCGTGGAGCCGGCCTGCATGGCGAGCACGTAGGGCTGGGCCCACTCGTTGGTCGGCAGGAAGATGGCGTAGCGAGCGGAGCCTGCCTGACGCTTCACCGCCTCCATGCATTTGCGCCACTCCGCCCAGGTCGTCGGCATCTGGCGATATCCGGCGCGGGCCAGGATGTCCTTGCGATAAAAGAGAACCCGGGTGTCGACATACCAAGGGATGCCGAAGACGGTGTCGCCGATGACATTGGTGTTCCAGATTCCACCGAAATATCCGGACGAGTCGATGACGGAAGAGCCGGCGATCCATCGGTCCAGCGGCTCCAAGGCGCCCAGCGCGGCAAATTCGGGGATCCAGGTATTGCCCACCTGGGCCAGGTCCGGGGTGGCATCCCCGACGTAAGCCGTGAGCATCTTTTCGTGGGCGGCGGTCCAGGGAATCTGCTGCACCTTGACTCGGATACCGGGGTTCTGTCGCTCGAACTCCGGGATCAATTCCTGCAGAACCTCACCCTCCCTGCCGAACGCCCAAAAGTGCAGGGTGGCCTTCCCGTGGTCGCGGCCGCCTTCATCACATGAGACGAGTAGGCTCATGAGAAGGAAGTGCCCACAGATTGTCCTCCTGAGCGAAGCGAAGGAGCCCAAGCGGCGGTTTGGTCCCCTCCGCGTCGCTACGCTACGCGTCAGGGTGACCGCTGACTCAGTCACGGCGATGCGGGCGCCTGGTCCAGCCAGCCGCCCGTAAAGCCGGCACGCCGGAGGCCGCGGATGATCGCGGGGTGCTTGCGCATATATCGCCAGACCAGCCCCGTACGGTAGTTCTCGGCCATGATCAGAATGGGTCCCTCGTCGATCCCCAGGTAATCGGTGTCGTACCATCCACGTCCGGGCACGACTCGTCCCTGCTTGACCGGCAGGTCGGCGGGGATGGACTCGTTGAACGCGTCGAGGAAACCGTACTCCCCAAAGAGCGGCTCGCCGTGGCGCTCCCGCATGGCGACGAGGGCCGAGAGCGCGATTTCGGGGGCGAATGGGAGCGAGCCGCCCGCGGCCGCCGGCGCGATGGTGCCGTCGTCCCGGATCTCGGTGAACGACGCGCCCCGCGCGGTGTACCCGTAGACCGGGCGCCGCTCGCCCCCCACGATCATGGTGCCATCAGCGGGCCCGTCCGAGGCGGTGAGGCCCCACTCGTCCTTGCCGTAGCCGGTCCAGCGCATGGAGTTGTCCATCGCGTAGGACCGTTGGCTGTAGGTCGCCCGGCGCGAGTTCTCGAAATAGTCGATCCCCCGCTGCCGCATGTAGGGGTCCTGGATCCCGCGAAAGTCGATGAAGGCGTGGGAGTACTGATGCCCGAACAGCGGGGCGAAACCGACGTGTCCCTGGCCGCGAAACCGGCCCCACTGGTAAGTCGAGGTCCAGGCGTTCCAGGCCGCCGGGTCGAGGGAGTAGGTAGGCGACCCGAGAGCGAGCACGTACAGAAGCATCGCCTCGTTGAAGCCGCGCCAATCGCTGTCGATGAATCCATTGGAGCGGTCCCAACCCATGCTCACCCGTGGCGCCCGGGGCTGGGCCCAGCGCCAGTCCACCCGGCGGTAGACCGAGTCCGCGTAGGCCCGGATAGCTACCTCAGTCGGGTCGTTGCCGTCGAAGTAGACCTGACAGAAGAGCATCCCGCCGAGCAGGAGAGTCGTGTCGATGGTGGAGAGCTCGACCGCCTGGAAGCGCAGGCCGGTCTCCATGTCGAGGAAGTGGTAGAAGAACCCCTTGTTGCCGGTCGTCCCCACCACCCCGTCACCTTGGGGAGCCTCCCAGAAGAACTTGAGCGTGGTGAGCACCCGATCGCGCGCTTGGGCTCGGGTGATGTATCCCCGTTCCACGCCGATCGGGTA
>JBBQXQ010000015.1:0-40991 GCA_038209515.1 Gemmatimonadales bacterium | reverse complement strand
CTGGCTGGTCCCCAGCTCCGAGGTCCACGTCGTGTCAGGCTTCTTCCAGGCGATGGCGGCCGGTGCCCGGGATCTCGGCGGACTGGCCTGGATCATTCCGCTTGCGGCCATGCTCTATGTACTGGGAAACATCGGTGGCATTGGGGCGTGGCTGACCGGTCCCGCCCGGGTGGCATTCGTGATTGGGCTGGACCGGTATTTTCCCCCGGCATTCGGACGGGTTCATCCGCGGTGGAAGACCCCCTACGTCGCGATCCTGACCCAGGCCGTGCTCGCGACGGTCTTTCTCATGCTGTCGGTGCTGGGGAGGGGGACCACGGTTGAAAAGGCGTATCTGATCCTGCTCGATACGATGCTGCTGATCTACTTCATCCCGTACATCTACCTCTTCATCTGCTACCTGGTCGTGCGGTCGAAGGAAACCGTGGCCGAGCCGCAGCCGTGGTACGGCGGGAAGATCGCCGGTGGGGTCATCGGATTCGGTGGCTTGCTGCTCACGTTAGGCGCCATGACCGTCGCGACCATCCCGCCGACCGACACGACAGACCCCTGGATCTTCCGGCTCAAGGTCATTGGTGGCGCGGCCTTGTTCGTCATCCTCGGTGGGGTGGTGTTTTGGCGGGGGCGGCGGACAGGTCGGTGAGGCTCCGGGTCACCTGCATTCCCCGGCGGTCCATGACCTTCGTCAAGGTTGCCGCGGCACTGCTGGGTCCTCTGACGCTCACGACTCCCGCTTCGGCCCAGCGTGCGCCGGTGTTGCGGCAAATCAAGGTGCCTCACAGCTACTACTTTCGCGAGATGTACCTCCCACAGGTCACCAGCGGACCCAGCGCCGTGGCCTGGTCACCGGACGGCACCGAGCTGATCTACTCGATGCAGGGTTCGCTCTGGCGGCAACGGGTCGGCAGCGAAGAGGCGCGACAGCTCACGTCCGGTCCGGGGTACGACTACCAGCCCGATTGGGCTCCAGATGGCCGTACTGTCGTCTACGCATCGTATCGCGACGATGCCATCGAGCTCCGGCTGCTCGACGTCTCCAGCGGGGAGTCTCGATCGCTCCTGGCCGATGGGGCCGTCAATGTGGAGCCCCGCTGGTCACCGGACGGCACCCGGCTCGCGTTCGGGTCCACCGCCTATGAAGGCCGCTGGCACATCTTCGTGGCGCCGCTGACGCCGGATGGCGGGCTGGGCACGCCGGAACGGATCACCGAGGACCGAGACAGCGGCCTCCCGCGCTATTACTACGGGGCCCACGATCAGTATCTCTCCCCCACCTGGTCGCCCGATGGCAAGGATCTGATCTTCATCTCCAATCGTGGTCACATCTGGGGCTCCGGTGGCTTCTGGCGGATGCCTGCGCGCGCCGGCGCCGAGCCCCGCGAGCTGCGGTACGAGGAGACTACCTGGAAGGCCCGTCCCGACTGGAGTCGCGACGGCAAGCGCGTGGTGTACAGCTCGTACCTCGGCCGGCAGTGGCACCAGCTCTGGCTGATGACGGCGGAGGGTGGGGATCCGCTTCAGCTCACCTACCGCGCGGGCGACGCCACTGCGCCGCGCTGGTCGCCCGACGGCACCCGCATCGCATTCATCTCCAACGAGAATGGCAATACCGCGCTCCGCATCGTGGATGTCCCGAGCGGCAACAGCCAATCGGTGCAGGCCAAGCGACGGGTGTACCGTGATCCTGTGGGGCGGCTCCAGCTTACCGTGATCGACGCTCAAACCGGTCGCTTGGCCCCCGCGCGAGTGTCCATCACCGGAACGGACGGCCGGAGCTTTGCACCCGATGACGCCTGGCGCCACGCCGACGATGCGTTCGATCGTCGCCAGCGAGGCTTCGAGTACGGGTACTTCCACACCACCGGGACTTCCATTCTCAGCGTGCCGGCCGGAGCGGTGACGGTTGAGATCTCGCGGGGGCCGGAGTATCGCGTTGTCAGACGCCGAGTCGTTGTGTCAGCGGATTCGGCGACCTCGATGCGGGTGGTGCTGGCGCGATTGGTTGATCTGCCGGCCCAGGGATGGTACAGCGGCGACCTCCACGTGCACATGAACTACGGTGGCACATACCACAATACTCCAGCCCGGCTGGCGGCACAGGCTCGTGCTGAGGACCTGCACGTCGTCGAGAACCTGATCGTCAACAAGGAGGGCCGGTTCCCCGACATCGATCACTTCACCGGAGCGCCGGACCCAGTATCGACCGCGACAACGCTGATCGTGCATGACCAGGAGTACCACACCAGCTATTGGGGGCATGCGGGTCTGCTCGGCCTCCGCCGCAATATCCTCCTTCCGGGCTACTCGGCGTATACCAACACCGCCGCGGCAAGCCTCTTTCCTACAAATGCCACAATCATGGACCTGGCCCACGAGCAGGGTGGGATCACCGGGTACGTCCATCCCTTCGATGTCTACCCCGATCCGCGGGATACCACCAAGCCGCTGACCAACGAGCTGCCGGTGGACGTGGCACTGGGTAAGGTGGACTACTACGAGGCACTGGGCTTCGTCGACGACTACGAGGCCACTGCGAAAGTCTGGTATCAGCTTCTCAACTGTGGCTTCCGCATCCCGGCCGGCGCGGGAACCGACGCGATGGCAAACTTCGCCTCGCTCAGAGGCCCGGTTGGGATGAACCGGGTGTTCGTAAAGAGCCGGGCCCCGCTGGAGCACCGCCGCTGGTTGGCCGGGCTGAAGGCGGGGCGCACCTTTGCGACTAATGGGCCGCTGCTCGGTTTCACTCTCGGCGGGAAGGAGCTCGGCAGTGAGCTGGCCATCGGGGCTCGTGTGCGCGAGCTCCGGGCCAGGGTGACCCTGAATTCGATCGTGCCAGTGGATCGGCTCGAGATCGTTCGCAACGGAGAAGTGCTGGTGCAGATACCGCTCTCGGGTGATCGGACGAAGGTCTCGATCAGTCTCCAAGTGCCGGTGCGGGGGAGCGGGTGGTATCTCCTCCGCGCTAGAGGGAATGAACCGGCGTATCCGATTCTCGACTTTTACCCCTACGCCACTACCAGCCCAATCTACGTAAGGGTGGCTGGGCAACCAATCCGCTCGCCGCGAGACGCCACCTACTTTGTCGCCTGGATAGGGCGCCTGGAAGCTGGAGTCCTGGCCAGCAAGGACTGGAATACCGAAGAAGAGAAGTCAAAGGTGCTGACGAGCATCCGTGAAGCACGCGCCGAGTTCGAGCGCCGTAAATGAGGCAGGGAATTTTGTTTGCTGCCGCTTGCGTGACTCTGGCCTTCGCCGCGCCCAGGCGGGAGTCACGCACTTCTCGCCCCCGGCTCGTCATCGTCATCGTGGTGGACCAATTCCGTCCTGACTACCTGACGCGATTCCGGCGTTACTTCGCCCCCCGCGGGCTGAACCTCTTCCTCCAACGCGGAGCCGTTTTCACTACTGCCAACTACGAGCATGCGAACACCTTCACCTGTCCGGGTCACGCCGTAGTGCTGACGGGAAGCTATGCAGACGCGAACGGGATCGTTGCGAACAGCTGGTACGATGCGGCGAGAAAACGGGAAGAATATTGCGCCGCAGACTCATCGGTGGCCCTGATCGGTGTGGAGGGCCAGGGAGTCTCGCCCCGGAACCTGCTCGATTCGACCGTGGGCGACGTGATGAAGCTCGCAACCGGTGGCCGCGGCCGGGTGATCACGGTGGCGGGGAAGGACCGTTCCGCGATCATGCTCGGTGGCCACTTGGCCGACGCTGCCTATTGGCTGGAGGATACGCTCGTCGTGACCTCTACTTTCTACGAGGGCGAGCTGCCCGGGTGGGTCCGGCGATTCAATGCCTCCGGTGTCGCGAGTGCGTACCTGGGAAAGACCTGGGATCGGCTTCTGCCGGTCGAAGCCTATGCTGCGGCAGGCGACGATGACGTGGCCGCGGAGGAGGATGTTGCCGGAACCGGACGGACGTTTCCCCATCGCCCGGTTCGGGGTGCGTCGGGCAAGGGCTTCCTCGAGGCCTTCCTGAGCTCTCCCTTTCATAACGAGGTGCTCGCCCGGTTCGCGATGCGGGCGATCGTTGAGGAGCATCTCGGACAGGACGACGACCCCGATCTCCTGGCCATTGGATTCTCCGCCAACGACCTGATCGGGCACGAGTCCGGGCCGGATAGCCATGAAGTCATGGACGTGACCGTCCGTACCGATCGCCTGCTGCAGCAGCTTTTCGATTCTGTCGAGGCGCGGGTGGGACTGAAGAACGTCGTGTTGGTCCTTACTGCCGACCACGGTGTGGCCCCGCTGCCCGAAGTGATGCAGAAGCGTCAGCCTGGCGTGGGGGCTGGAAGATTCGATCCATCGAGAGTAGCTGCCGCTGCCGAAGCGGCGCTGGAGGCCCGCTACGGACGGTTATGGAGTGCCCGGTGGATCGTCCATCAGGACTTCCCATTCCTTTACCTCAACCTCCCGGCGCTGAAACAGCGGGCGATCCCGCTTGTCCAAGCGGAAGGGATTGCCAAGCGAGCCGCGGAGCGAGTGCCCGCCGTCCACCAGGCGCTGACCGCGAGCGAACTGGCCGACCAACGACGCCGGGGCGTCCCCTCGAGTGCGGAGCTCAGCTTCTATCCGGGGCGGAGTGGAAATGTGTTTTACCAGCTGAAGCCGTACGTGGTGCCCAGCAGCCGGTCTCGGGGAACCACGCATGGATCGGCCTGGCCTTACGATACCCACGTCCCGCTGCTGTGGTTCGGCGCCGGGATTGTTCCTGGGACCTACGACACCAGCGCGGTCGTGGCCGACATCGCGCCGACGCTCTCGGTGCTTCTCGGTATTGCTAAGCCATCTGGCTCGCGGGGGAGGGTGCTGCGAGAGATGCTGCGCTAACGGGTGGCCTCGACTACCATGGCGATGCCTTGGCCCACGCCCACGCACATGGTCGCGAGCCCATAGCGGCCTCCCGTACGCCGGAGCGCGTGGACCAGCGTGGTGAGAATGCGCGCGCCGCTGGCGCCGAGGGGATGTCCCAGGGCAATTCCACCGCCGTAGATGTTGACCCGCGCAGGGTCTAACCCCAGCTCCTTGATGCACGCGATGGCCTGAGAGGCAAAAGCCTCATTCAGCTCGATCAGGTCGAGCTGCTCAGCCGTGATCCCGGCCCGCTCCAGAGCCCTTCGCGTCGCCGGAATCGGTCCCAGGCCCATGCAGCTGGGATCCACGCCCGCCACGGCGGTGGCGACGATCCGCGCGAGCGGCTCGATCCCGAGCTCCTTGAGCGTCTCGGCGCCGGCGACGGAGAGTGCCGCGGCGCCGTCGTTGATGCCGCTCGAGGTCCCTGCGGTGACGGTGCCGTTCTTGACGAACGCTGGCTCGAGCGCAGCCAGTGCGTCCAGCGTGAGCCCACGCCGGGGGGGCTCGTCCTCTGAGATCGTCCTGTTGGGGCGACCCGGCACCTCCACGGGGACCGTCTCGTCGGCAAAGACCCCGGAGCCCACCGCCGCCTGAGCCCGCCGCTGGCTCTCCAGGGCAAACTCGTCTTGCTCCCGCCGTCCGATGCGATAGGTCTGGGCCACACGCTCGGCGGTCTCGCCGAGGGAGATCGTCCAAGGAGGCGGCATGCGGGGATTCACGAAGCGCCAGCCCACGGTCGAATCGGCCACCACCGGCGGCGAACGGTCCCACGCCCGCCCGCTCTTGAGCATGACCTGCGGTGCCCGGGTCATGCTCTCCACGCCCCCGGCTACGAACAGGCTGCCTTCACCGGCGCGAACCGCGTGAGCGGCCGAGGTGACCGCCTGGAGGCCCGAGCCGCAGAGTCGATTCACGGTTTGACCGGGTATCTCGACCGGAAGCCCGGCCAGGAGGGCTGCCATGCGGGCGACGTTTCGATTGTCCTCTCCGGCCTGGTTGGCGCAGCCGAAGATGACATCATCGATCCGGTGAGCCGGGATCCGCCCCCGTTCGAGCAGCGAGCGAATGACGATGGCCGCGAGATCGTCGGGGCGAACCTCCGCCAGCGCGCCGCCGGCCCGGCCGATAGGGGTGCGGACGGCGGCGGTGATGAAGGCGTCACTCACGGCTTCAGGCTCACGTTGATCTTCCTCTCTCAGACGGCTAAGTTGCCGCCCGGCAACGATTCAGGACAGGTGGCCGAGTGGCTGAAGGCGCACGCCTGGAAAGCGTGTGTACGTCAAAAGCGTACCGAGGGTTCGAATCCCTCCCTGTCCGTGCGGCCAAGCCCACTGCTTATATGTAGTGTTGGAACACAATTCACCACAGAAGCTCGCCCTACCGCCCTACCGCCATTCCCACTACCTTCCCGCCTCGATGCCCTCCCGTACGCCTCTTCTGGACGACCGCGCGTTCGGCCGCACGTTGGCGCGCATGGCCAGTGAGATCGTCGAGCGAAGCCGCGGCACCGAAGAGCTCGTCCTCGTGGGAATTCAGCGACGCGGCGTCGAGCTGGCCGACCGACTCAAGCGGCTCATCGATGGCTCCGAAGGCTCTAGCCTCCCGTGCGGTAAGCTCGACATCACCCTCTATCGAGACGATCTCCAGACCATTGGGCCACGGCCTGTGGTCGGCGAGACCAGGCTTCCCGATCTTGACGGGAAGACCGTCGTCATCGTCGATGATGTGCTCTATACCGGCCGCACCGTGCGCGCGGCGCTGGACGAATGCGCCGACTTCGGCCGGCCTCGCCGCATTCTCCTCTGCGTGCTGATCGATCGCGGCGGCCGGGAGCTGCCGATCCAGGCCGATATCGTCGGCACCAGCGTGAGCACCGGGTCCAAGGATCGGGTGGACGTCCTGGTGTCGGAGCTGGACGGTAAGGATGCGGTCGAAATAGTGAGGGGGACGTGATGGGTAGACGCGGGGTTCCGGGGTGAGCCCGCTAAGCCTTGGGAAGGATCTCGTCGGCCTCGAGCCGCTGAGCGCCGATCAGATCCAGCTCATCCTCGACACCGCCGAGCCGTTCAAGGAGGTGAGCGAGCGCGCCATCAAGAAGGTGCCTGCGCTTCGGGGGAAGACCATCGTCAACCTCTTCTTCGAGGCCTCCACCCGCACCCGTATCTCGTTCGAGTTCGCCGAGAAGCGGCTCTCCGCTGACACGGTCAACGTGGCGGCTGTCGGCTCGTCGGTGAGCAAGGGCGAGACGCTGGTGGACACTGCCAAGAATCTGGAGGCGATGCGGATCGACATGGTGGTCATCCGCCACGGCTCGTCGGGCGCGGCGCAGTTCCTGGGACAGCGAATCCGGTCCAACGTGATCAACGCGGGCGACGGCAAACACGAGCACCCCACGCAGGGCCTGCTCGACATGCTCACGCTACGCGACCGGTTCAAGCGGATCAAGGGGCTGAAGGTCGCCATCTGCGGCGACATCCTCCACAGCCGGGTCGCCCGCAGCAACATCTGGGGACTCACGAAGCTCGGCGCGGAGGTGGGCGTCTGCGGGCCGGCATCGCTGCTGCCTCGGAACGTACACGAGCTCGGTGTCACCATCCTGCCCCGTATCGAAGACGCGATTCAGTGGGCCGATGCGCTCAACGTGCTGCGGCTCCAGCTCGAGCGGATGGAGTCGGGGTTCCTACCATCCCTGCGGGAATACAATCGGGTATTCGGCGTGACCACTGAGCGCCTGGCCCACGCGCCCAAGGATCTGCTCATCCTGCACCCGGGCCCGATGAATCGGGGGGTGGAGATCGACAGCGATGTGGCCGACGGGCCCCACAGTGTCATCCTGCCACAGGTCACCAACGGCGTCGCGGTCCGGATGGCGGTGCTGTACCTGCTCGCCGGCGGCTCGCCGGACTGGGCGCAGGGTGGGGAAGAGAGCCTGCCCCGAGCGGAGCGAGGGGAGCGATGAGGCCGATCCTCATCCGGGGCGGCCGGGTGATCGACCCCTCCCGTGGCGCCGATGGTATTGCCGACGTGTACCTGGAGGACGGCAAAGTCGCCGCGGTCGGCCGCGACATCGGCTCACCGGAGCAGGCGCTGGTGCTCGATGCCGGCGGCAAGATCGTGGCGCCCGGGCTGATCGACCTCCACGTTCACCTGCGTGAACCGGGCAATGAAGATGTCGAGACCGTGGCGACCGGCGCGATGGCGGCGGCGGCCGGCGGCTTCTCCGCGGTGTGTGCCATGCCGAACACTGATCCCGTGACCGACAACCAGGCGGCCGTCGGCTTCATCGTGAGCCAGGCGCAGCGTGCCGCGAAGGCGCGCGTCTATCCGATCGGCGCCATCTCTCTTGGCCAGAGAGGCCAACAGCTGGCGGAGTTTGGCGAGCTGGTGGGAGCAGGAGCGGTGGCAGTGAGCGACGACGGCAAGCCGGTCGTCTCCAGCCACCTGATGCGGACCGCGCTCGAGTACGCCCGCACCTTCAGCATTCCCGTGGCCGATCACTGTGAGGATCCCACGTTGGCAGCCGGTGGGACCATGCACGAGGGCATCGTCTCCACCCGACTCGGCCTCAAAGGGATACCGTCGGCGGCCGAGGAGATCATGGTGGCTCGCGACATCCTGCTCGCGGAGCACACCGGGGGTCACGTGCACCTCTGCCACATGTCCACGCGAGGATCGGTCGAGCTGATCCGCCGCGCCAAGGAGAAGGGCCTGCGGGTCACGGCCGAGGCGTGTCCCCATCACTTCACGCTCACCCACGAGCGGTGCGAGGGGTACGACACGAACGCGAAGATGAATCCGCCGCTCCGGGAGCCGGAGGACCGCGAGGCCATCCGCCAGGGCCTGCGGGACGGGACGATCGACGTCATTTGCACCGACCATGCGCCGCATCATTACGACGCCAAAGAGCGCGAGTTCGACGATGCGCCCAACGGCATCATCGGACTGGAGACGGCGTTTGGGTTGGCGGTCACCGAGCTGGTGGAGACGGGGCTCCTCACACTCTGCGACCTGGTGAACCGGATGAGCACCATGCCGGCCCGAATCTTCAACTTGCCGGGGGGGACCCTAGCCCCCGGTGCTCCGGCCGACGTCGTCATCGCCGATCCCAAGGCGGCCTGGGTGGTGAACCCCGCCACCTTCTTCTCCAAGAGCCGGAACACTCCGTTCGGTGGCCGGCAGCTCACCGGCAGGGCCGACGTCACTGTCGTCCGGGGCCAGGTGGTCTACCAGCGGGAGCGTTGAGCAAGCCCGTGGCCCGGCGAGAAGTCGCGCGCGAGATCGCCGAAAAGGCTCCCGGCAGGCCAGTAGTGAATTAGATTTGAGGGGCTTGCCGGTGAGGTGCTCCCTGAAATCGTGCTGCTGTTGGGCGAGGTGCCATGCCTTAGAGCGGATGAGAGGAATGTCTTCCCATGGCCAAAACTCCGGATACTGATGTGACCATCGAAGCGCTCCTGGAGCAGCGGACCCAGTACGAAGAATGGCTGGCCAAGCTCGATAACTCGGGTGACAAGGCGCCTCCCGCAGTGCGAGAGCGGATACGCGGCGACTACGAGTCCCGGCTCCAGAGCGTCATGGAGCAGCTCCGCGGCCGGGGAAGCGCGATCTCGGAGGAGCTCGAGCGGCACCATGCGTCACAGGCCGAGCTTGATCGCCAGCGCCGTGCAGCGGAGGAGGCGCTCGCCGAGTCGGAGGTCCGGCACTCGGTCGGGGAATACACCGAGGACGAATGGCGCCGGGTCAGCGACCAGAGTCGCCGGGAGATCGAGCAGCTGCGAGCTCAGCTCCGAAACGTCGGCGCCGAAATCACCCAGCTGACCGCGGTCCAGTCGCTCATTGCGGCCCCTCGTACCGGCGCGCCGGCACCTGCGCCGCCGGCCGCCGCACCACGGCCTGCACCGAAGCCTGAGGTGATCGAGCAGGCTCCGTTCGTCACTCACGTGGCCGACCCAATGGAAGACCCGGCTGCGCCTCCTCCACGTACGGCTCCCCAGCCGCCCACGCCTCAGCCGGCAGCTGCCGAGGTGGACGAGCTCACCTTCCTCAAGTCCGTGTCGGACGAGGAACCCCGGGCCGCACCCCGGCGCGCCGCGGCGAGTGGATCCTCCTCCACCGCCACAAGCGCCCCACCTCGTGAGCCCGAGGTCCAGACTCCCCCGCCGGCCCCGTCCGGCAAAGCTGCCGCGGCAGTGGCCAAGACACTCAAGTGCGGTGACTGTGGCACCCTCAACCGCCCGACCGAGTGGTACTGCGAGCGCTGCGGGGCCGAGCTGGCAGGGGTGTGAGAGGTGAGGGGTGAGGGGTGAGAGGTGAGGGGTGAGAGGTGAGAGGTGAGAGGTGAGAGGGAGGTACGCACGTTTGAATAGGTTGCGACGTCGAGCTCAAGCTATTTCTCTAACGGCATCCTATAAACTCAAAGGGGCGCCCGAGTGGTCATCGGCGCCCCCTCTCACTTCCCACCTCTCACCTCTCACCTCTTACCGCTCACCTCTCTTACTTCTTCCCGGCCACCAGCTTGGCCAACCGGCTCTTCTGCCGCGCGGCGGCATTCTTATGGATGATGCTCTTGCGGCCCGCGCGGTCGAGGAGCTTCACCGCTTCGTCATAGGCAGCCGCGGCCTCTGCACCGGTGGCACTACGCACCTTCTTGAGCGCGCTGCGGAGCTGGCTGCGATGCGTCCGATTGAGCACCGTGCGGGTACGGCCTTGGCGCATACGCTTGGCGGCGGATTTGATTCGGGGCACGGCTACCTCGGCGAACGGTGGAGTCGATCCGGAGCGGCTCCGGAAGGTGAGCCCGAAAACATAGGGCACCGAGTGTGCAAGGTCAAGCAGGAAGCCGCTTTGACTTGGTTCTCTGCCGCGTTTAACCTTCGGCGCCCTCGAGCCAAGGACGGCCGCCTGGAGCAGCTCAGCAATTTCGTGCTCGCCCTCCCCATGCTCGTCTTTGCCATGGTGGCCCACGAATACGCCCACGCAGTCACGGCGCTCCGGCAGGGAGACGATACCGCGTACATGTTGGGGCGGGTGACGCTCAATCCGCTGCCACACATCGATCCGGTAATGAGCATCCTGATGCCGGCGCTGATCTGGTTCGCGACCAATGGGGCGTACACCTTCGGCGGCGCCAAACCGGTGCCGGTGAATCCGCGCAAGTATCGAAACTATGTGAGGGGGGACCTCCTCGTCTCGGCGGCCGGCGTCGCGATGAACCTCATGCTCTCATTGGTTTGTGCCGTGGTCTTTATCCTGCTGGGCCTGGCGGCCGGGCTCGTGCCCCAGGCGATTCCGCTCTTCCATACGGCACAGCACATGATGCACTACGGGATCTGGCTGAACCTGATCCTCTGCTTCTTCAACCTGATTCCGATTCCACCGCTGGATGGCTCCCATCTGCTCTATCATGCGCTCCCACCACGTGCGGGCGCCTGGTATCGTGGGTTGAACCGATTTGGCTACCTTCCGATTTTTGCGCTGATTTTTCTCGGCCGCAGCCTGTTACCGATCCTCCTGGCCCCCGCTTTCTTCGGCTCGAACTATCTCATGCGCATCATCTCCCCGTACAGCGTGGGTCTGTGATGGACCACCTATCGGCCGTGGCCGAGACTGAGGCGCCGGCCCAAACCCTGGGCGTGGAGCCCGGTTTCGTCATCGAGCTCGAGGCCTTCTCCGGGCCACTGGATCTGCTGCTTCATCTCTTGCGGGAAGAGCAGATCGAGATCGCCGACATTCCGATCGCCCGGATCGCCGATCAATTTCTCCAGGCGGTTCACGAGTTGGGCCTCAACCAGGCGGCAGACTACCTCGATATGGCGAGCCGTCTCGTGCGGCTCAAGGCTCAGATGCTGCTGCCTCGCCGGTCGGAGGACGATGGCTGGGAGGATCCTCGTGCCGAGCTGGTGCGCCGGCTGCTGGAGTACCAGCAGATTCGAGAGGTCGCGGTGTGGCTAGGCCGCTCGGCCGAGCGTCGAGCCGAGCAGTTCGCCCGCGGGTATCTGCCGCCGCCGCCGGCGCTTCCCCTCCCGCCGCTCACCCTCAACCTGATCGACTTGCTGACGGCGGTCGAGCGGGTCCTGGCGGGCATCCCGTTCCCAGTGCTCCACCGGGTCGTGGCACGTCCGCTGGACGTGGAGAGCGCGACTCGTCGAATCGAGGGCTTGCTGGCAGCACAGGAAGAGATCAGGTGGCTGGACGCGCTCGGCTCAGAGCCGACCATCGTAGACGTGCTCTCCACCCTCCTCGCCCTTCTGGAGCTGGCCAAGCGGGGCGCCCTCCGGCTGCTGCAGCCCACTCCCTTTTCACCCATGGTGATCGCGCGTGACGCCGCTCGCTCAGTTGCTTGAAGCCGCGCTCTTCAGCGCCAGCCGCCCGCTCACCGCCGACGAGTTGGCGATTCTCGACCCGGATGCCACACCGGCCGACGTGCGGGTGGCGCTGGAACAGCTGCGTGAACACTACGACTTCAACCAGCACGGAATCGAGCTGGTTGAGCTTGCCGGCGGGTATCAGATCCTGACCCGGCCGGTGTACGCCGCGGCCATCGAGCGCGCCCAGTTTTCGGTTCGAACTCCGAAGCTCACTGCGGCAACGCTCGAGACACTGGCAGTGATTGCCTACCGCCAGCCGGTGGGTCGAATTGAGATCGAGGAGATCCGGGGCGTGTCCGCCGGCGGCGTGTTGCGCTCGCTTCAGGAACGCGGGCTGATCGAGGTAGTGGGCCGGAGCGAGGCCCTGGGCCGCCCTCTCCTCTACGGGACGACACCGCTCTTCCTCGAGCTGCTCGGTCTGGGGGATCTCGCCGACCTCCCGAAAGCCGAGGAGCTCACCATCGCCCTCAGACCGCATCGTGCCGTCGCCGAAGGCATCGACGACGCTGCGGCCTACGTCGAGGCGGAATCGTGACCGAAATGCGGCTCCAGCGGGCGTTGGCCCGGGCTGGAGTCGCGTCGCGCCGGGCCGCGGAGAAGCTGATCGAGGAAGGCCGGATCCGGGTGGATGGGAAGCCGGCAACGCTGGGCATGAAGGTCGATCCCGAGCGCCAGCGGATTACCGTCGGGAATCGGCCGGTGAAACTCAAGGAGCGCCGCTGGCTCGCGTTCCACAAGCCGCTGGGCGTGGTCACCACGGCCAAGGACGAGGAGGGCCGTCGCACCGTCCTCGATTTCATTCCCGATCCCTCCGCGCTCACCTACGTCGGGCGGCTGGATGTGATGACCACCGGTCTCCTCCTCCTTACCACCGATGGCGAGGCAGTCCACCGGCTGACGCATCCCCGCTATCAGATGCCCCGCCACTATACCGCCCTCGTACACGGCCGGCCGACGGCGGAAATTGCGAGGGCGATGCAGGAGCGGATCGAGATCGATGGACGGCCGGTCGTGCGGAGCGAGGTCAAGGTACGGCCGGGGACGGCGGGTCGCAGCATCGTGGATCTCACGCTCCAGGAGGGTCGCAACCGCATCGTGCGCCGCTGGTGCGAGGCGATGGGACTCAAGGTCGAGCGGCTGGCGCGTCTCTCGTATGGCCCGGTGCGGCTGGGCGATCTGCAGCCGGGCCGGTATCGCCCGCTGACCCCACGCGAGGAGCGCGCGCTGTATCAAGCCATCCACCTGGACCCGGAGAATCCTGAAACCGATACCAAGGCGCGGGCGTCCGGAAAGCCAAAGCGGCCGCGCCGGAGATCGTCACCCTGAGGAATCCCCAACGACGCGTGGGGAATCGAGGAGCCCAGCTGGAATGAGCGCCCCGAAGTTGACCAAGAAACCGGCAGAGCTGCTGCCGGTGCCGCGGATCCTGAAGGAAGTATCTCGCCGCATCGTGGGGCAGGATGCCATGGTGGAGCGGCTCCTGGTGGGACTGCTGACGGGGGGACACATCCTGCTCGAAGGCGTTCCCGGGCTGGCCAAGACGCTCGCGGTTCGCACCCTGGCCGAGATCATCCACGCCTCGTTCTCCCGCATTCAGTTCACGCCCGATCTGCTGCCGGCGGACGTCATCGGGACGATGGTGTTCAACCAGAAGAGCCAGGAATTTCACGTCAAGAAAGGACCGCTGTTTGCGCAGATCATCCTGGCGGACGAGATCAATCGCGCCCCGGCGAAGGTCCAGGCCGCCTTATTGGAGGCGATGCAGGAGCATCAGGTGACCATCGGCGGCACCACCTTCCGGTTGGAGGAGCCGTTCATGGTGCTCGCCACCCAGAATCCGATCGAGAGTGAAGGCACGTATCCGTTGCCCGAGGCCCAGCTGGACCGGTTCATGCTCAAGGTTCGGGTCGGTTACCCGAGCCGCGATGAGGAAAAAGAGGTGCTCCTCCGGATGAGTGGCGGCCAGGAGATTCCCATCGAGCGTCTGCTCGAGCCCGCGACGATTCTCGCCGCCCGAAGCGCCATCGCCAGCCTCTACATGGATCAGAAGGTGGTGGACTACATCGTGGACCTGGTGCGCGCCACGAGGGACCCGGGTCTGGTGGGGCTCACCGATCTCAAACCGCTGATCGCCTTCGGCGGCTCGCCCCGGGCCTCGATCGCCCTCGCCCAGGCGTCACGCGCGCACGCCTTTCTTCGGGATCGCGCGTACGTCACGCCGGAAGATGTCCGGGCGCTCGCGCCCGATGTCCTGCGTCATCGCATCGTGCTCACCTTCGAGGCCGAGGCGGAGGACGTGACCACCGATGATGTCGTGACGCGTATTCTGGGGGCCGTCAGAGTTCCGTGAAGGCAGTCGCGAGTCGCAAGTCGCGAGTCGCGAATCTCTAAGGTGTAGCACACTCGTGCGACTTTGTACTGCCCTCGGCGCGCGTGACTCGTGACCCGCGACTCGTGACTTCCATGTCTATCGCTCCCGAAATCCTGCGGCAAGTCAAAGGCATCGAGCTCCGTACCCGGGGACTCGTGGGGTCCCTGTTTGCCGGAGAGTACCGCTCGGTCTTTCGGGGCCAGGGCATGGAGTTCGCCGAGGTGCGGGCCTACGAGCACGGCGATGACTTCCGCTCCATCGACTGGAACGTTTCGGCTCGGCTCGGGAGTCCGTACGTGAAGACGTTCACCGAAGAGCGCGAGCTCACGCTGATGCTGATTGTGGATCAGTCGGGCTCGACCCGCTTCGGCGAGCCGCTGACCAAGGCCGGGCTGGCGGTCGAGGTGGCCGCGGTCCTCGCGCTGGCGGCGGCCTATCACAACGACCGAGTGGGCGCCCTCCTCTTCTCCGATGCCGTCGAGCGGGTGATCCCGCCTCGGAAAGGCCGCCGGCACGCCCTCCGGGTCATTCGCGATCTGGTGGCGTTCGAGCCGGCCGGCCGCCGGACCAACCTGGGCGCGAGCCTCTCGTACGCGAGTCGCCTGCTCCGTCACCGCAGCATCGTGGTGGTGCTCTCCGACTTCATCGCCGAAGGCTGGGAACGGCCCCTGAGGCGGCTCGGCGGTCGCCACGAGGTCGTCGCCATCACCGTCGACGAGCCACGAGAGCACGACCTGCCGGACTCCGGGTGGGTCGAGATTGCCGATGCCGAGTCGGGCCGGAGGGTCCTGGTGGACACGGGAAGTCGTGAAGTCCGTCTGCGTGTGGCCCGGCTTGCCGACCGCCGGCGAGAGGAGCGTGCCCGGGCGCTCGCGGCAGCCGGTGCGGATCACGTGCGGCTGGAAACCGGCACCGCGTATTCAATCCCCTTACGGCGTGCGTTCGCGCTTCGCGCTCGCCGGATTCACCGCGGATGACGACCGGATTGGCCGGCTGGTTGGCCCTGAGTCTCCTGGTGCAGGGCGTCGCTCCTACCGTGGGCGACACCGTGTGGCTGAGCCGGACCATCGCGGTCCCGCCGGGCTACGTGGTCCGTGCGGCCGACTGGGATCCGGCCGATCCGATCGAGTTGCTTGGCCGGCCCCGGGTTGTGGTTGCCGGCGACTCGGCCCAGATCACCTACCCGGTGGTGGTGTGGCAGCCTGGGGCGCAGCTGATCGAGCTGCCGGGGCCGCTGCTCCTCGGACCCGGCGGAACGGTCGACTCGCTGAGGGGCCAGCAGGTGAGGCTGGAGGTCAGAAGCGTCCTGCCCCGCACGGGTCCCGACTCCGCACTCTCTCCACAGCCGCGTGCCGGAATTGTGGCCATCAGAGCCGTGAGCCTAGCGCCCCTGGTAATTCTTTGGGTCATATCGCTGGCGCTGCTGCTTCCGCTGCACCTGTGGTGGCGGCGCAGGGGGAAGCCCGCCACTGCCCCTGCGGCGAGCGCTCCTGCGGCCGAGCCGCCGTTGGCCCGTTGGGCCGACGATGGCGAGTACCGTGCCGTAGCCAACATCTCGGCGGTGCGCTTGCGCGCCGCGGTGACGCAGCGCGTGGCAGCCGCGCACCCCGGGCTCGACACGGAGCGATTGCTGTCCGACCTTGCCGCGGTCCGGCCCGACTGGCCGCTGGCTGAGCTGGGTGACATCCTCCGCGGGCTGGATGAAGCCCGGTTCGGAGTCGCGCCCGCGGCCGACGCGCTGGCGCTCTCCCGCTCCTCGGTCGCCATGCGCGCGCGCCTGCTCGGCGAGGCAGCGTGACGTTCGCGCGTCCCTGGCTGCTGCTGCTGCTCCTGCTGCTCCCACTCTGGTGGCTGCTCCGGCGCCGTCGTGCGGTGCCGGCCGCGCGCTACAGCGACGTGACCCTGCCCGCCATGGCCACCCGCCGGCGCTGGTGGGTGGTACTTCCGCCGGTGTTGCGGGGGCTGGCTCTTGCGGGCCTCTGCCTTGCCGCTGCGGGCCCGCGCATCGGGGGCGACATGGTCGAGATCAGACAGGAAGGCATCGCGATCGTCATCACTATCGACATCTCGAGTAGCATGCTCGCCGAGGATTTCGCGCCGTCGAATCGGCTGGAAGTGGCCAAGCGGCAGGCGGTGGGCTTTATCCGCGGGCGAACGGCCGACCGGATCGGCTTGGTCGCCTTTGCCGGCGAGGCCCTGACCCAGGTGCCGGTCACATTGGACTATCCGGTCATCGAACAGGCGGTGATGGACCTCAAGATCGGAAGCCTGGAAGATGGGACCGCCATCGGAAGCGGTCTGGCCACGGCGGTGAACCGGCTGCGGCGAGCACCAGACAAGTCCAAGGTGATTCTCCTGCTGACCGACGGAGAAAACAACAAGGGGCTGATCGATCCCCGCACCGCTGCGGCGACCGCCGCCGCCTTCGGGATCAAGGTCTACACCATCGGGGTGGGGACCATCGGCGAAGCACCAATTCCCACCGGCCGCGGGCTGGGTGGCTTCCGCTACGAGCTGCTTCCGGTACGCATCGACGAGCCGCTGTTGCAGGAGATCGCCCAGAAGACCGGCGGTCGGTATTTCAGAGCCAAGGACAGTGAAGCGCTTAGCCGGATTTTCCGGCAGATCGACGCTCTGGAGAAGACTCCGATTCACGTCACCAGGTATACCCGTTATGACGAGACCACCCGGCCATTGATCCTTCTGGGTCTGGCCGCGTTGGCGCTCGAGCTGGTGATCGGATCCACCCTCGTGATCCGGGTGCCATGACGTTCGACGCGCCGTTGCTCCTGCTTCTTGCTCCCGTCGTGGCTCTTACCTTTGGCTTCGCCGCCTGGCTCGCCCGGCGGCGCCGCATCCGAATGGCGCGGCGGTGGTCTCCCTCACTGGGGCGAGTGGCCCGAGGCCGCGGCGGCTGGGCTCCCGCCGTGGTGGGGCTCAGCACGCTGCTGGCGGCCGTCGCCCTGGCTGGGCCCCGCGCGGGACGAACCGAGGTGCGCACCCAAACCCGTGCGCTCAGCATGGTGCTTGCCGTCGATATCAGCCGGTCGATGCTCGCCGAAGACGCGGCACCCAGCAGGCTGCAGCGGGCCGGACGCGAGGCGCGCAGGCTGATCCAGGACCTCGAGGGAGACCGGCTCGGGCTGATCGCGTTCGCCGGGCGGAGCTACATCCTGTCCCCGCTCACGGTGGATGGTGGAGCCATCCGGATGTATCTCGATGCGATGGATCCGGATCTTGCGAGCGACGGTGGTACCAGTCTAAGCGCTGTCCTGGCTCAGGGCACCGAGCTCCTCGCCGCAGCAACCGATGCGGCCGATCGGGTGCTGGTGGTCTTCACCGATGGCGAGGCCCACGACACCCTGCCGGAGGCGATTGCTCAGGCGGAGGCGCTCAAGGAGGCCGGCGTTCACCTCATCGTCGTGGCCGAAGGGCGGGCTCTCCCCACGCGTATCCCGATCCGGGATTCCGCCGGCACGTTGCTGGAGTACAAGCAGGACGAAGAAGGCAACGTGGTGCGGACCCAACGTCGGGACGACATTCTCCGTGCGGTCGTGGATGCGGCGGAGGGGACGCTGGTACCCAATGAGCTGCCCGACCAGGCCGGTGCGGTGCGCGACCTCGTGGCCGCGCTGAAGCGGAGTCCTACGTCGGAAACCCGAACGGCCGACCTCATCCCCCGCGCCTGGATACCCGTGCTCGGTGCCGCCCTCCTCCTGCTGGGCTACACCCTCGTCCGGCCTGGTCCTGCCCTCGTCGGCCTGGCGGGTGTGCTGCTGCTCTCGGGCCGGGCCGAGGCGCAGCGTCCCACCGCCGGCACTCGGGCCATGGCAGCAGGAGATCCGGCGCGCGCGGCGGCGGAATTCCTGAAGGAGGCTGGGAGCGGAAGCGCGCGGGACACTGCCTTCTACAACGCCGGAACCGCGGCCCTTCAAGCCCGGCGATTCGATGTGGCCCGCGGTGCACTGGAAGAAGCGGCCAAGTCGCTCGACCCCGACCTCCGCTACCGCGCCCTCTACAACCTGGGACTGCTCGGTCTTCTCGCCGCGGAAGCTGACTCCACCAAGCGCCAGGAGATTCTCGGACAGGCGGCCGACCGGCTGCGTGAGGCGCTCAGACTGCAGCCCTCGTCGGCCCGGGCCAAGTGGAATCTGGAGCTCGCTGAACGCCGTCAGCCGCCGCCACCACCCAGCGGCGGCGGTGGCGGGCCGAAGCCGCCCTCCGGCGGTGGCGGACAGCCCTCACCCGAGCCCAGCCGCCCGCAGCCCCAGAGCCAAGGGCTAAGCCAGAGTCAGGCCGAGCAGATCCTCAACTCCATGGAGCGCCGTGAACGCCAGACCCGGGCCGAACAGCAGCGCCGCCTTCGCGGCGGTTCGGCCGGAGGAGTGAAGGACTGGTGATCGGGCTGATCGTACTCGCGCTGCTTCAAGCACCAGGCCCCGAGCTCCACGTCTCGATCGATCAGGATCGGATCGCGGTGGGCGAGGAGCTGGTGTACACCGTGCGGGCGGTGAGTCACTCCTCCGAGCCGATGGATTTGTCCATCACACCCATCAACGGATTCGAGATCGTTTCTCGCAGCGAGCGCACGGAGGTGTCATTCTCCGGAGGGCCTACCCGGACAACCGTGGTCGAGATGCGTCTTCGAGCACTCCGGCCTGGGCGCTGGCAGATCGGTCCCGTGCGAGCGGTTCAGGGTCGCGAGATTGCCGAAGCCGCCGCCCTCGTGGTGGACGTGGATCCCAGCTCTGCCGCGGCGGCGACGGCCTTGAATCCGCGGCTGCGGGGCCTGCTGGAGCGAGCGCCGGCGCCGCCGCGAGGAAAGGCCGCGGTGGCGCTCCTGGTCTCTGCCGATACGGTGAATGTCGGCGAACAGGTAGACGTGGTAACGGCCGCCTGGTTCCCCCGCGACCTGCGGCTCCAGCTCCGCCGCCCACCCACGCTCCAGCCGCCTGTGATCGACGGGGTGTGGAGCTATCCCCAGGCGGCGCCGGCCGGTATCGCGGCAACCCGCAACATGGCGGGCAGCGCCTACGATCTCTTCGTCGCCCACCAGGTGGTCTTTCCGCTGGTACCGGGGACCATCGCCATTCCCAGTGCGATGCTGAAGTACAGTACTCCCCTGGCCTTGCAGTTCTTCAGCCAGGAGGAACGGTTCGCCCTCACCAGCCGACCGGAATCGCTCGTGGTCCGGCCACTCCCAACCCAGGGCCGGCCTGCCGACTTCAGTGGCGCCGTCGGATCGGGGCTCCGCCTCGAGCGCCGCGTCACCCCCGCCATCGCACACGCCGGCGAGGGCATCGCGGTCGAGCTCTCCCTGAAAGGGGAAGGGAACAGCGCACTCTGGCCTCCGCCCGAGATCACCTGGCCGGGCTCGGTCCGAGCCTACGTCGATCGCGTGGATGAGCAGGTGAGTACCGTCGAAGGCCGGCTGGGTGGGGTCAAGACCTTCCGCTATCTCGTGGTTCCCGACTCTGCCGGGTCCGTCACAGTGCCGGCGGTGAGCTACGCCTACTATGATCTGGCCGCTCGCGGGTATCGCTCGGCGAGCCTTGGACCAGCCTCGCTTCCCGTGGCCGTGGGCGAGGAGGCCGCTACGTCCGCGGCACTTCCTCCCGAGCTCATGCCGGAATCATCGCCGGCGCTGGCATGGCGAATCGCTCAGGCGGTGCCCGATTGGGTGTGGGTCCTCATCCTGCTGCTCCCGCCCCTCGCGATGCTGGCGCGAGCGCCGTTGCGTCAGTATCGGCGGCGCAGCCCGCCGCCTCCGGTGGAGACCGGCCTTCGCGCAGCCGAGGAGACGCTCGATGCAGTAGTACGGGGCCTCGTCCCTGATCCGGATCATCGTTCAAGGGCGGGATTGGCGGCCGCGGTTCGAGCGGCGGGAGCGGACGCCGAGACCGCATCTCGGCTGGCCGGGTTGCGCGAGCGGCTTCTCGCCCGCCGCTACGGACCGCCAGGGATTCTGGTGGAAGACGCCTCCCTTACCGCTGAGGTAGAGGACGTGGTGACTCGGCTCGGCGGATCGCTTCGAGGATGGAGAGGGAGAGGTGCCGCGCTCGGTCTTCTCCTGACGCTGCTCGCCGTGGGAGCCAACGCGCAGTCGCCCCCACCCGAACGGCTCTACGAGTCGGGGGCGCTCCGCGCTGCCGCCGAAGGATTTAGCCGCCGGGTGGAGGTCGAGCCCGCCGTGGCCGCGCATTGGTATGACCTCGGTGCCACGTACTATCGGCTGGGCGCCAAAGGCCGAGCTGCTGCCGCATGGACCCGTGCGCGGCGGCTCGATCCGCGCGAGACCACGATCATCCGTGCCCTCCGCCTGACTCCTCCCCCTGACGCTGCATCGGCCCGGTGGCTCTGGAGCCCGCCGGTTACCGCTGAGGAGTTGCTCCTGCTTGGCGCGCTTGGTTGGATCGGCGGTTGGATCGGGTGGACACTCCGTCCCCGATTGCGTGACCGTTTGACGATTCTTCTCGTCTTTGCGGCCGCCGCGATCCTCGCTGGGTTCGGACTCCGAACGTGGTATCGGCGGCCGATCGCGATCGTGCTGGATCAGACGACGCTCCGCCTCTCCCCCCATGGCCGGGCTCCTGCCGTCGGGCCGCTGGAGGCCGGAGGCGCCGTTCGTATCGTTCGCCAGGAGCGAGGATGGTCACTGGTCCGGGCCGCCGGATCCAGGGAGGGATGGGTTGCGTCCGACGCCATCGCGGCCATCGGCGGATAGATTTCCTGCATGTCACGCACGATCGCCATCCTGCCCGACGCCGTCGCAGACCAGATCGCCGCCGGCGAGGTAGTCGAGCGTCCTGCGTCTGTCGTCAAGGAACTAGTCGAGAATGCGCTCGACGCAGGCGCCCGCCACGTACGGGTCGAGCTGGAAAACGGCGGCAAGGTGCTGATCCAGGTGAGCGACGACGGCAGTGGTATGGGACGGGAAGACGCCGTCCTCTCGCTCGACCGCCACGCCACGAGCAAGGTCCGCTCCGCCGCAGATCTCGTGGGTGTGGCGACATTCGGGTTCCGCGGCGAGGCGCTGCCGGCAATCGCTTCGGTCTCGCGACTCACGTTGGCCACCCATGATGGTCAAGCGGAGGGCACCGAGCTGACCGTGGTCGGGGGGAGATTGGACCGGGTGGCGCCGACGGCCCGACAGCGCGGCACCAGTGTGACCGTCCGGGGACTCTTCTTCAATACCCCGGCGCGAAGGAAGTTCCTTCGCTCTGCAGCAAGTGAGACCCGCGCCGCCCACGAGGCCGTCGCCACTCTAGCACTGGCCCATCCCGAATCCGGATTCGAGCTGCATGTGGACGGGAGCTGCCGGCTCGCCGTCCCCGCCGACCAGGACCAGGTCGAGCGGCTGGCGGGAGTGTGGGGGCGCGATCTTGCCGGAACCCTGATCCCGGTCGAGTACGCCGCTGGTGCCTTTCGCGTGGGCGGGTACATCCAGCGTCCTGGCGATGCCCAGCCTACCGGACGCCGCACCCAGCTCTTCGTGAACGGCCGGCCCTTCAGAGACCCGTTCCTGATCCGAGCCGCCGAGGCGGGATATCGCGCGGCGATCCACCCCGGCGACCGGCCGTCCCTGTATCTCCGGATCGAGGTTGCTTCTGAGGACGTGGATGTCAACGTCCATCCCGCCAAGCTCGAGGTGCGCTTTCGCGACCGGATCGGGGTCGAGCGTGTGGTCGAGGAGGCAGTACGCTCCGCGCTGGGTGCCCTGGTGGCGGCGGTCCCGGTCGGTGACTGGCGCCCCCTTCCCGTCGCATTCGGCTCGCGCAACACCGGCGGGACCCAGCTCGTGGACCTCGAGCAGTTGTTCCCCGCCGCCACCGGCGACGAACCCGCCGAGGCACTGCAGGAACCGCCGCTCGGCTTCGAGGCGTCGCTGCTCCAGGTGTTTGATAGCTACATCATGTACCAGGGGCCCGATGGAGTTGTCATCGTGGACCAGCATTCGGCCCACGAACGGGTGCTATACGAAGCCGTGCTCGCCCAGCTCAGCGGCAACAACGCACCGGCGCAACGATTGCTCCTGCCGCTCACTCTCGAGCTTACCGACGAGGAGCTCGACGCGGTGGAGGCCCACGGGCAGGACCTCCGGCGTGTCGGCTTCGAGGCCGAGGCTTTCGGCGGCCGGACCGTGGTTGTGCACGCGGTGCCGTCGCCCCATCCCCGCTTCGATGCCGCCGCCTGTTTCCGGGAGATGATTGCGGATCTGGCGCGCGGACGCTTCGGAGGCTGGGCCAACCGGCTGGAGCGCTTCGCCGCAACCTACGCCTGCCGCGCCGCGGTCAAGGCCGGGCAGCGACTGGAGCAACGGGAAATGCGCGAGCTGCTCCTCCGGCTCTTTGCGACCGACCTGCCGCCACATGACGTCCACGGGCGCGCCACGATCGTACAGCTGCCCCGCGAGGAGTTGGAGCGCCGGTTTGGTCGGCGCTAAGGTTCCGGTGCTGGTCGGGCCCACCGCGGTAGGAAAGACGGCGGTCGCGCTCGCGCTCACCGCACACTGGCCGCTCGAGGTCGTATCGGCCGACTCGCGTCAGGTGTACCGCCGGCTCGACATCGGGACTGCCAAGCCGACCCGGAAGGAGCGAGCGCGCACGCCGCACCACGGTCTCGACCTGATCGATCCTGGTTCTCGCTACAGCGCAGGTCACTTCGCTCGTGATGCCGTCGGGTGGCTGACCGACATCCGGACCCGCGAGAAACAGCCGGTGGTGGTCGGCGGCACCGGGCTGTACGTACGTGCCCTGGTTGAGGGTCTCTTCGCCGAGCCGTCGCTGGACCCCGCGAAGCGACGTTCGCTGGATGCGTGGACCGCCAGGCTCGAGCCGATAGAACTGCTCCGCTGGGCTTCGCGGCTCGACCCCGGCTTCAGGGGCGGTGGCCGCCAGCGCGCCGCCCGCGCCATCGAAGTGGCGTTGCTCAGCGGCTACCCGCTCTCCTATTGGCAGCAGGCTGCACGGGCACGAGGATCGCTCGACCCGTGGTACATTGTGCTGACCGTACCCCGTGCGGTGCTGCACCAGCGGATCGCGCGCCGAGCAGAGGACATGGTCCGCCGCGGCCTGATCGAGGAGGTGGCGTCGGTGCTCGCCGAGGGCCACGCCCCCAACGCGCCGGGTCTCGACGGTATCGGCATTCGCGAAGCGGTCGAATATCTCCACGGACACCGAGGGCGCGAGACAGTGGCGGCGGCGATCACCATCGGAAGCCGGCAGCTCGCCAAGCGGCAGGAGACCTGGTTTCGCCACCAGCTTGCAGGCAATGTGCTCATGCTGGACGCCACCAGGCCGCCGGAAAAGCTGGCGCGTGAGATCGCTGCCCTGTGGGAGCGAGAGCTGGGGGCTGGGAGCTTGGAGCTAGAAGCCAGAAGTTCCGGACGAACCTAGTGAGCGTCTGCACTACGAGGTGGGATATCATGAAAATCGGCATCACCTGCTATCCCACCTACGGCGGATCCGGCGCAGTCGCCACCGAGCTGGGTCTGGACCTGGCCCGGCGGGGCCATCAAGTGCATTTCATCACCTATGACTCGCCGTTCCGGCTCCGGGGATACTCGGAGCGGGTCTTCTTTCACCAGGTCGAGACCCGGATGGGGCGGTATCCCCTCTTCGACCACTTTCCGTATACGCTGGCCCTTGCCTCGAAGCAGCACGAGGTGGTTCTCCGGGAACAACTGGATCTGCTGCACGTGCACTACGCCATTCCCCATGCCACGACGGCGTACCTGGCGCGGGAGATGCTCAACGGCGAACGGTCGCTCCGCTTCATCACTACGCTGCACGGGACCGACATCACCCTCGTCGGTCAAGAGTCGAGCTTCTACGCCATCACCAAGTTCTCCATCGAGCAATCGGATGGCGTCACCGCAGTCTCGAGCTATCTCCGCGATGAAACCTATCGCGCGTTCGGCTGCGTGAGCTGCGATGTCAGGGTCATCCCCAATTTCGTGAACCTCCAGGAGTACCGGCCGTCCGAGCCGGGCTGCCGGGCGCAAATCGCGCCAAGTGGGCACAAGGTCATTACCCACGTGTCCAACTTTCGGGAGGTGAAGCGGGTCAAGGACGTGGTGCGGGTATTCGCCAGGATCCTACGAGCCATGCCGGCGACACTCGTCATGATCGGCGACGGGCCGGAGCGAGTCGATGCGGAAAGCGAGGCGCGCGAGCTTGGTGTGAGCCAGGATGTCCGGTTCCTCGGGCGGCTGGACTCGGTCGCTTCGGTCCTCCAGGCCAGCGACCTCTTCATTCTCCCCTCCCAGACCGAGTCATTCGGGCTGGCCGCGCTCGAGGCAATGGCCTGCGGGGCGCCGGTCGTGGCCAGCCGGGCGGGAGGATTGACCGAAGTGATCGACGACGGGGTGAACGGAATCCTCGAGCCGGTAGGGTCCGTCGAAGCAATGGGCCGAAGGGCGGTCGAGCTGCTGCGCGAGCCTGAGCGTCACGCCGCCATGCGCGCCGCCGCGATCGCCAAGGCCCAGGATTTTTCCGCCGATCGGATCGTGCCGATGTACGAGGCGTTTTATCAAGAAGTCCTCGCTTGAGCTGGCGCATTGTCCCCTGACCTCCTGCTCAAAGCAGCAGTGCTGGGTCTGGTGGAGGGCGCCACCGAGTTCGTCCCGGTCTCTTCGACCGGGCACTTGATCGTGGTGAGCAATTGGCTCGGCTTGGTCGACGAGCGGGCCAAAACCTTTGACATCTTCATCCAGCTCGGCGCCATTCTCGCCATTGTATGGTTGTATCGTGACCGTCTCGGTCGCGCCATTCTGGCGGCGCGCCACGAGCCCCGGAGCCGCCGCTTCCTGGGGAACCTGTTTATTGCGTTCCTGCCGGCCGCAGTGGTGGGGTTCCTTGCCCACGACTGGATCAAGGCGCGACTCTTCAATCCGACGGTGGTGGCGGTTGCCCTCCTGGTGGGTGGCATCCTCATCCTCCTCATCGAACGCTGGGCGCCGGCTCCCCGAGTCGGCGATGTAACCGAGGTGCCGGCGCGAACCGCGTGGGGCATCGGCGTGGCCCAGGTGCTGTCGTTGATACCGGGGACCTCGCGCTCGGGAGCTACTATCATGGGCGGCTACGCACTCGGTCTGTCGCGGATCGCGGCGACGGAGTTCTCGTTCTTCCTTGCCATTCCGGTAATGCTGGCAGCGACCGGGTACGACCTGCTGAAGAGCTGGTCCACTCTGGTCCCGGCTGACGCCTCGGTGTTCGCGGTCGGATTCATCGTCTCCTTCGTTTCGGCCCTGGTCGTGGTTCGCGCCTTTCTGTCCTACGTCTCTCACCACAGCTTCAGCGCCTTCGCATGGTACCGGATCGCGTTCGGGATCCTGGTGCTCCTGACTCAGGCATGACTCCCCGGCTCCATTACTTCGAGCGGGTGGATTCAACCATGGACCTCCTCCACCAACTCGCGGCCGACGGCGCCGAGGCAGGAACGGCCGTGCTCGCCGGCGAGCAGCTGGGGGGGCGCGGCTCGCGTGGGCGATCATGGCATTCGCCGCCGGGGGGACTCTGGCTGAGCGTGCTGTTTCGGCCGGCCGTGCCGGGAGGGGCGGAAGTCATGAGCCTGCGGGTGGGGCTCGTGGTGGCCGAGGCCCTGGACGAACTGGTGCCCCGCCAGGTCCAGTTGAAGTGGCCCAACGATCTCATGCTGGGCGAGCGAAAGGTCGGGGGTATCCTGTGTGAGGCCCGCTGGCACGGCCACGCGCTGGGGTGGGTGGTGGTGGGCGTGGGGATGAACGTGCGCAATGCCGTTCCGCAGGAGCTCACCGAGGTCGCGGCCGCTCTGGGGTCCGAGCAGCCGGCGCTCACGATAGAGGACGTGGCGCAACCGATTGTATCCGCGCTCCGAAGGCTCGACCTCGGAGCCGACCGCCTCACTCCCGCCGAGCTGGAGCGATTCGCCCGGCGCGACTGGTTGAGCGGTCGCGACATCCGCGCGCCTGCTGCCGGGCGAGCCGCGGGACTGCGGGAGGACGGGGCGCTCCTGGTGCGCCCTGCTCGGGGGGCCGAGATCCCCCTCCGGAGCGGCTCGGTTGAGTTGGCCGCCGTCTCACACACCCGGTAACTTTGACCATGCTTCTCGCACTCGACGTCGGAAACACGGAGATAACGGTCGGTGTCTTCCTCGGAGACGACCTGGAAGCGCACTGGCGGCTCACTACCAATCCGGATCGCACTCCCGACGAGTGGGGAAGTGCCATCGGCGGATTCCTGCTCCAAGCCGGGCACTCGCCCAACGAGGTTCGCGCGGTATGTCTGGCCTCGGTGGCCCCCACGGTCACCCAGAGCGTCGTCGAGGGGATCGCCCTCATCACCGGCTGCGCCGCCCTCCTCGTCGACGCCCGCAGTCCCCTCCCGGTGAAGCTCGATGTGGACGAGCCACTCACGGTTGGGGCCGACCGGATCGTGAACGTCCTCGCCGCGGTGGAGCTTTTCAAGGCAGATACCATCGTGGTCGATTTCGGGACGGCAACCACCTTCGACTGCGTGACAGGAGACGCCCGCTTCCTCGGTGGCGCAATCATGCCGGGGCTTCGCACGTCAGCCGATCAGCTCACCCGCCGGGCCGCCAAGCTGCCTGCCACCGAACTGCGCGCGCCGGACCGGGTCATCGGGCGGAGAACCGAGGAGTGCATTCAGGCCGGCGTGCTGTTCGGAACCGCCGACGCCGTGGACGGCATCGTGCGGCGTATCACCGCCGAATGGCCGGGAGGAAAGAAGCCGAGGGTGGTGGCAACCGGAGGACTCGCCGCTATCGTCGCACCGCTGACTACCACTGTCGAGCTGACCGATCCCGATCTGACGTTGCGCGGTTTACGAATTGCCGCCCGCCATCTCGGCCTGGAGTGGTGACACCGGCTCGAGAGACCGGGTACCGGCTGCTCGGCCGGCGCTTCGACTACCTGCTCCATACCAGGCCCGCGGAGTGGCCCATCGTGGCGGCGCACACCACGGTGGGCTACCTGCTTGCGGTTGGTCTCCGTGGTGCCCTGAGCGGGGAACGCCTCGGTCCCGCGCTCCTCGGAGTCTTGCTGTGGGTTGTATGCTTGAATGGAGGGACGCTCGCGCTCAACAGCGCCTTCGATCGCGACGAGGGGGACATCGCGTACCTTCATCAGCCGCCGCCGCCTCCGGCTCATCTGGCGGGTTTCGGTTTCGCCCTCATGTCGGCCGGCCTGGCGGGATCCCTGCTGCTGCCGGTCGCTTACCGGCTGGTCTATGCAGCGTGTCTGGTGCTGTCGGTGCTCTATTCGGTCCCGCCCTTTCGGCTCAAGGCGGTGCCGGGCGCGGATTGGGTGATCAACATGCTGGGTTTCGGCACGCTGACGCCATTCGCCGGCTGGGCTGCCACGGGATTCCCGGTGGATACCGCAGGGCTGCTGGTTCTCATCGGGTTCTGCCCTCTCTTCGCCGCGCTCTACCCCCTGACCCAGATCTACCAGTATGAGGAGGACGCCCGCCGCGGCGATCATACCCTCGCCCGCGCACTCGGGCTCCGGGGAAGCCTCATTGTCGCAGCCGGCAGTGCCGGCCTTGCTTTCGTCTTATTTGGAGGGGGCGCCGTTGCCGCCGGGTGGGGATCAGCGGATGGGTGGCGGTGGCCCGCGCTCGGCCTCGCGGCCCTCGCGTGGGCCTTGGTCCTGTTGCCCTGGGTCAAGCGCCACGCGGTGATGAGTACGCGGGAGCATCAGCGAGGGATGTATCGCGCCCTGCTCGCGTGGGCGATCACCGACTTTGTTGTCGTTGTCACCTGGGGCAGCTGAGAGCCCTTGGCCGCCCGAGCGGCCTCCCGGTATACTTCGACTTCCCACCCCTTCTCGGAGACGGCATGACCTCGACGGCGGAACCGAAGGGCCAGTACGACGCAACGGAGGTACCCGCCATCGTGCTGGGCTCGATCAAGCTTGGCCTGATCGAATCCGTCCTCGTGCTGCTTTTCTCGCTGGCATCGCGGTTTCTGAGCGGCGTTCTCGAGACCATCGTCTGTGCGATCCTCCTCCTAGTCGGGCTGGCGGCGGTCACCATGCTCCCAGGCCTCTGGGTCCGTCCCCGCACAATCGAAGGCATCGCGGGCGCGGCCGGGGTCGGCCTGGGTGCCGCGGGCGTCTTCCTGCTGGTCGACGTGATTCTCCTTCAGAACATCGGTACCTACACCGCTCGCTGGTACGACGTGGGCGGGGGCAGCAATTGGTGGTACCACCCGGTGTGGTGGATGGTGGGGACCTTCCTGCCGTGGATGGGCGCTTGGATCCTCGCCAACCAGACCGCAAGGCGCGGCACGCCCTCGGCGGTCAATGGATTCGGGATCGCCGTGGGATTGAGCGCAGTGATGGCTGTGTTGGCTGTCCAACTCGGATTTCCGGGCGCCCGCTGGACGCTGGGCACCTTCGCCGTGGCATTTCTGCCGGGGCTAGTCCTCGCGACCATTGTTTCCGCCATAGGGGCACGACAGGCCTGAGCCCATGCGCTGGCTCCGCCTGTTCTTTCGCATCTTCGGATGGCTGCTCACCCCTTTTCTCGCGTGGGCGGCTTCCTTCTTCGGGGCAGTGGCCGGCGCCCTGCTGGCCATGAAGCTGGACGATCCCGTGCGCGGGTTGGCGGTCACGGCCATCTGTGGTGGGATTGCCGGGTTTGCTGCCCTCATCGCCTGGCTGCACTACCTGCGACGCTCGCCGGAAATCCGTGAAGTCCTCGCGGTCACGGAGGATGGCACCCCGGATACCATAGAGCTCGCCATCGAGCCCGAAGCATCCGGACCCGACGTGTCCGTACCCGAGCCCTCTCAAACGACCTGATGGCAGTCTGCCGGGCCCATCGACAGCAAAGCTGCTCCGCGCTCATCCTGCTGGTTGCCCTCACGGGCGCATGCCGGGCGGAGGAGCGGCCGCGCTCTCAGGAGACCGCCGCAACCCCATCCGTGCGCGACTCCCTTGTGGCAACCAGCGAGGATGGCCTGGAGGTCTGGTTTACGCTCACGAGAGTCGGCCGGGCTGCGGATGGCACCTCATGCGTCGAGCGAGGGCTCGAGATCCGGCGCGGAGATACTCGCATCCAGGTGCCGCTGTTGTATACGGGGGCCGCGCCGGTACTCCTCGACCAATCGACAATGCGCGCCGAGCTCTGGAATCACTGCCGACCGGTTGGTACGTACTTGGTTGATTTGCGGAGCGGCCGGCCGGTGCGCGAACATCCGGGGGGAACCTGGTGAACCGAGCGCCCCGGCGCCTCCGTCTCATGCTGTTGGGAGCGGTGCTCTACGGGCCGGTACCGAATGCCGGTGCGCAGACCATCGAGGCTCGTGCGGGCCGGTTCTTCGACTCAGACGGGTGGGCAACGTACCGGATCGGCCTGCGCCGGCCACTCATCGGGATTCTCAGCGTGCAGTTTCACGGTGACCTGTTAAGGGCGGTTGGTGGCAGTGGTGGCATGGCCGGGGTGGGCACCGACGTGACCGCGTTTCGGACGGGAGCAGAGGGTCCCTACCTCGTAGCAGGTTTGAGCGGCGGCCTCGGCTCCCAAACATCGAACGACCTCTCCAACGGCTGGGGCTCCTGGTCTGCGGGCGTCGGCTACGATGTCTTTCCCGCGTCATTCTTGTCCGTCGGTGTCGAGGGCCGATGGCGTGAGCTGTCGCTCGGGCAGCGTAACGGGTTCGAGCTCGGGGTAGGGTTGACCCTTCATCTGGGCAGCAGTTCTCCGCCGGCAGGGCAGCGCCCGGTACCCGGCCCGGTCCCCAATTCGACCAGTGGAAGCGAGAGCTTACCGCTCTCCCCGTATGTCGCGGGTCAAGCCGGCCCCACCAGCCTGGCCGACTCGATCGTCGCTACGGCGGCAGCGGCAATGGGACGCCCCTACGAGTTTGGTGGGACGGGAGCCGGAGGGGGAGGATTCGACTGCTCCGGGCTCATCCAGTATGCCTACAAGCAGCACGGGATCGTTCTGGCGCGCCGAAGCGTCGATCAAGCGAGGGAGGGGAGAAAAGTGGATCGAAAGCTCGACCGCCTCAAACCGGCCGATCTGCTGACCTTCACGAACCGGCGCGGCCCGGTAACCCACGTCGGGCTCTATATAGGCGGCGGTCGCTTCATCCACAGCGCGACCCGGGGCGTGCAGATCAGCACGCTAAGCGCACAGGATCCCTACGGTAGGTGGTGGTACAGGCGGTGGGTCGGGGTGCGGCGTATCGTCCAGTAGGACAGGCCCCCCCCGGCCACCGCTAGTGGGTGTCGTGCTCCGGGTGCGGATCGTTGTGCATGCCGGATTCCTCGCCGTCCCCATGGTGCATCCCGGACATCGAGCCCGCCCCGCGTATCTGCAGTGACGCCAGGTCCCGCTGGTAGGTGGAATCCTGGGGATTGATAGCCGGCCAGCGCTTCATGTCGTCGGGGGCGAAGAGCCCCACCATGTGGGCCATCGCGCCCTTTACCCGGGTCTCTCCCGTCGGGTTGTCGTACTGGCCCACTACACGGTAGCGGTGCCCTGCCTTGAGCTTGAGCCCCTCGCCGCTCACTCCGAACAGCTTCCGGCTCATCTTCACCAGCTTGCCATCGGGCCCGCGCTCCGCCACGATCTGGGTGAGTACTTTGCCGCTGGCGGCATCCTCGAGCCGGACGCGGCTGCCGTAGTCGTGCATGTGCCCGCCGACGCCGAGCAGCCGTCCGCCAACTGGAAGGGTGAACTGGTACGCCTTGGTGGAGCGGCCCGGCGGGACATCGAAGGTGTTGCTGCCTCCAACGGTGAGATTCACGTCCATGTAGATCGGGAGCGCGTTGACCGGCTGCGGATTCTGGTTCTTGGGCGTCCACAGCATGGTGATGTGGAGGTACACATCATCCAGGTCCTTGCCGGTGTCGTTGTGCCAGGCGACGTACATGCCGAGCTTCATGCCCGGCTTCATCGGCACACCGATCGTCTTCGGCACGCTCACCTCTTCGTCGGTTTCCGTCCCCGCGCCCATCAACCGCTCGGCCGCCGAATAGAGCAGCTGGCGGCGGCTGAAATTCACCATGATGAGATGATGCATCACGTGCCGGGGCACGGGTTGGCCGTGTGCGTCGGTGAGGGTGACCCGGTAGCCTCGGAACCAGCCATCCACCGGCCACACGAAGTTCTGGATCGGCGTGTCATGCGACATGCCCAGGTCCATCATGGCATGGGAGTCCATGGGCGGCATATTGGGCAGATCGAACGGCCCGCTGGTAATGGTCAGCTCGTGATGTGCCGAATCAACGGAGACGCGCACTGGTGGCGGGGGAGGACCGTCCGAGCCGGCGGCGAGCGCCGCTCCGAGAATGCAGCTCCACAGCATCATGCGTACTCCCGAAGTTGGTGTGGTCACAAACGGCCATTGCGCGCCCGGAATTCGGCCCGCAATTTTATCGCTTGCGAACCGTACACGTTGGGGCCCGCTGAAAATCCCGAGACGGAAACCCAATGTCAAGCATCCGAGTTCCCGCCATCGTCGGCTTGGCCCTGCTGCTCTGCCCCGGGGGCGCAGAAGCACAGCAACGCCTGTTCCCCTCGGTACGCAGCTTCGAGCTACCTGAGGCCTCTCCTCGCGTACACGGGTTCGTGGGTCGCCTGATCTCGGCCCGCCGAGGTGACAGCCGGTTCGGCCGGGAACAGGAGGGCGAGGCCGTGCTGGGCGAGAACTTCCCCCTGGTGTCGCTAAAGGGAGGACGCCGGCCCATCGTGCTGGGGTTCGGCTCCCAGGTCTACGGCCGGTTCAGCCTCACCGACCCGAAGAGCGCGCTCATCAGTACCGACTGGGTGGTGGGGGTCAACACCACGGCGACGCTCGCCGCGTGGGCACTGACGCTCGAGGTCTACCACGAGAGCAGCCACCTGGGTGACGAGTACGGAGATCGCTTCCCAGCGGATCGCCTGGACTGGACCCGGGAGGTGCTGGCCGGCTGGGCGAGTTACGTCGCGGGCGTCTGGCGTTTTACTGCCGGGGCGAGCTACGTGTTGGACGACCAGCTCCGTCTCCCCGCTCCCGGGGGGTCGTTCGGGATGGATTTCCACGGCCGACCGCGCGGTGCCTTGGCCGGCTCAGTGCGCCCGATTGCCGGCCTCTTCATCCAGGCCGACGCGGCCACCCGGTGGAGGGTGAGCTCTTCGGCCAAGCTGGGAGTTGCGTTTGCCACCGGCAATACTCACGATATCAGTGTCGGCCTCATTGCCCACGACGGCCTCTCCACCCAGCGGCAGTTCTTTCGTCAAGAGAGTCAATACATTGGCATGGAGCTCCGCTTCGATCTCTGACCGAACAGTCTGACTCCTCCTCGGCCGAGTCTGCCGTACGGGTACGGCCGCGTCTCCAAACTCTGCCATCCTGACGTAGTTCCTGGGCACCTGGCTTGCGCAGAGTGGGCTGCCAAAGTGACGCTTGACAGGCGCCGCCGTGCCTTTATCTTACCGCGTCTTAGCACTCTCACAGACAGAGTGCCAATTCGCTGAAACACAATATCTTAGGACATTCTAACCTATCCAGTGGTGGAGGTCATACCGATGGCAACTGCTACCAAGGCCAAGCCCAGCCTGAAGATTCACCCGCTCGAAGATCGGGTCGTCATCATGCCGAGTGATGAGGCGGAGTCGATGCGCGGAGGGCTGTACATCCCGGACACGGCCAAGGAAAAGCCGACCCAGGGTGAGGTGATCGCGGTCGGACCGGGTCGGGTGGAGAAGGGCAGTCGCGTCCCGATGGACCTCAAGGTCGGCGATATCGTGATCTACGGGAAGTACAGCGGCACCCCGTTCCAGCTCGGCGGCGACGAAGTGATCATCATCAAGGCCTCCGACGTCCTGGCCAAGATCAGCTAACCAAATCGGGAGGTGTCGGCCAACCCGACCCCACCCGCATCCCATCAGGAGATTCACCCATGGCAGCAAAAGAGCTTCTCTTCAATACCGAGGCGCGCACCCGACTCAAGAAGGGTGTGGACCACCTCGCCGAGGCAGTGAAGGTCACCCTCGGTCCCAAGGGCAGAAACGTCGTCATCGACAAGAAATTCGGCTCCCCGACGGTCACCAAGGACGGCGTCACCGTCGCCAAGGAAATCGAGCTGAGCGACGCGATCGAGAATATGGGCGCCCAGATGGTGAAGGAGGTCGCCACCAAGACCTCCGACCTCGCCGGCGACGGCACCACCACGGCAACCGTCCTGGCCCAGGCAATCTTCCGGGAAGGCCTGAAGAACGTCACCGCCGGCGCCAATCCTATGGAGCTGAAGCGTGGGATCGATCGCGCCGTCGAAGCCGTCGTAGAGCAGCTTCGAGCCATCTCGGTGCCCTCGGCCGGCAAGAAGGAGATTGCCCAGGTCGGTACCATCTCCGCGAACAATGACAAAGAGATTGGGAACCTGATCGCCGAGGCCATGGAGAAGGTGGGCAAGGACGGCGTCATCACTGTGGAAGAGGCCAAGGGCCTGGAGACCACGCTGGAGACGGTCGAGGGCATGCAGTTCGACCGCGGCTACCTCTCGCCCTATTTCGTCACCGATCCCGAGAAGATGGAGGTGGTGCTGGACGACCCCTACATCCTGATTCACGACAAGAAGATCTCGGCGATGAAGGAGCTGCTCCCGCTGCTGGAGAAGGTGGCCCAGAGTGGCAAGCCGCTGCTCATCATCGCAGAGGACGTCGAGGGTGAGGCGCTCGCGACGTTGGTGGTGAATAAGCTCCGCGGCACGCTCAAGGTTGCCGCCGTCAAGGCGCCCGGCTTTGGTGACCGCCGGAAGGAAATGCTGCGCGATATCGGGGTGCTCACCGGTGGGCAGGTCATTTCTGAGGAGCTCGGCTTCAAGCTGGAGAACGCCACCCTGGCCGATATGGCTCGGGCCAAGCGGGTCGTCGTCGACAAGGACAACACCACCATCGTGGACGGTCGCGGTAAACCCGACGACATCAAGGGTCGCATCGCCGAAATTCGCGGTGCCATCGAGAAGAGCACCAGCGACTACGACCGGGAGAAGCTGCAGGAGCGGCTGGCCAAGTTGTCGGGCGGCGTGGCCGTCATCAACGTCGGCGCTGCAACCGAGACCGAGCTGAAGGAGAAGAAGGCTCGAGTCGAGGACGCCCTGCACGCCACTCGTGCCGCGGTCGAAGAGGGCATCGTTCCCGGCGGTGGTGTGGCGCTGATCCGGGCGCAGTCGGCGCTCGACAAGATCAAGGGCACCGAGGACGAGAAGATCGGCGTCGAGATCGTGCGCCGGGCGCTCGAGGAGCCCATCCGGATGATCGCCCAAAACGCGGGCGCCGAGGGCTCGATCGTGGTCGCGCGGGTCAAGGAGTCGAAGGAGAAGAACTTCGGCTACAACGCCGCCACGGATACTTACGAAGACCTGGTTCGGGCCGGTGTCATTGACCCAACCAAGGTGACTCGGACGGCGCTGCAGAACGCGGCGTCCATCGCGGGGCTGCTGCTCACCACCGAGTGTGTGGTGGTGGAGAAGAAGGAAGACAAGCCGGCTCCGGCCGCGCCTCCGGGTGGCGGCATGGGCGGAATGTACTAGATCCCTTCGTTTCACTCAGGGCAGGCTCTGAGCCGCGAAGGATCTGATGGCTTCAGAAACGCCCCGGGATTATCCCGGGGCGTTTCTTGTGTCGGGTTCTGTCTGGCCGACTGCAGGAGGGATCGCTACCTTCGAAGTCCGCAACAACCCCACAGCCCAGACCTGTATCCGGAGATCTCCATGACCATCATCCCGCTTCGAGGGGCGCTGGCACACTCCGTGACGCTCCTGACCATCGTCGCCCCGCCGCTTCAGGGGCAGACCGCACCGGTCATCACCGAGGCGATCATTGGAGAGCCCGATCCGATTACACCCGAGATCAGTACGGCGCAGCTTCGCCGAATCCTCGACGAAGGCAAGATACCCGTGCTGGATGCTCGCTCGCCCGAGGAATACGCGCTCGCCCACATTCCCGGCGCCGTCAATTACTACGAGAAGAACGTCGACCAGCTGGCGAAGGCGTACCCGGACCAGAACGCACCGCTGATCCTCTACTGCAACGGCCCGTACTGCGGCAAATCCAAACGGCTTTCCGAGGAGCTGAAGAGGAAGGGCTACACCAGTGTACGCCGCTATCAGCTCGGAGTCCCGGTCTGGCGTGCGCTGGGCAACACGGTTCAGACCGATCTGGCTGGGGTGCGCTACATCCTGACCGGCGACAAGACTGCCGTCTGGGTCGATGCCCGAGGCCCGCAGGCCTTTGCTAAAGGGAGCCTCCCCGGCGCGGTGAACATCAAGAAGGGAGAGGCCGAAGCCGCGAATGACGACGGCCGGCTGCCGAAGAAGGACAAGGGAACCAGGGTGATCGTCTTCGCCGACTCGCCAGCGGAAGCTCGGGGGCTAGCCGAGGAGATTGCCCATAAGGCCTATTGGAACAGCAGCTATTTTGGGGGCCGGTTTTCCGACCTGAAGACAGTGGTGCCGCGTTGAGCGACCACCGTCCCGCAACGTCGGGGACCCCCTCGCGTATTTCAAGGCCTCGGGTGGATCGCGGGCTGCACTAGGTCGCACGCCAACGGCTGTCCAACCACTTAAGCCAGGTCGAGCCCTGGTACGACAAATGCCGGGTCTGGTTGAATGCCTCGCAGTACCACCCCCAACGAGTGGAGCGCCATGCCAAAGCCTTCACCCGGCCCGAAGCCCGATCCCATGGCGGGAGTGGTGGACCGCCTGCTGGCCCAGCTGCCGGGTCTCCCTAGCGAACCTCACGTGTCCACTGCGCGACCCCGGGCAGGAGGGCAGGGGACCACGCCCATCTCCATGGCTCGCACTGAGTCTGCCTCACAAAACCAGCTGATTGGAGTATGGGCGCGGGTGCTTCTCGGCCTGGCTCTCGGCGTGACGATCGGGGCAGGGTGGCCCTACCCCCGAACCTGTGGAATGCCACTGGCCGGCTATTTCGGTGCCCTGGTTACCATCATCCTCTCCGGCGCATGGGGCGCGAGCGCGGCCTGGAAGTATCGAGCCAGCCTCGCGCACATCGTGTCACTCTTCATCCTCTTCTACGGGAGCGTGTTGTCTGCGGCGGAGCTACTTCCGCGGACCGGCTATGCGGTCGATCGCGCGGTCTGGCAATGTGAGGAGATGACTCTACCCCTTCCCGGTCTCCTTCCCTGATCAATCGGTCCGCATCAGCATCTGAAAAGCAAAAAAAGTCGCGCAGCGAATCGAACTCCGGGTCCGAATGGACATCCTCATTGTCCCGGTCATTGAAGGCGATCGGCCGTCCTTGAGCCCAGGCCGAGCGGAGCAAATTCACCGCAGTTACCCGATCGCCAAGTGCCGCGGCTATGCGCGCGCGGGCGTAGGTCTGGCTCCCGAAGAGATAGGGGCGGGAGAGATGGGCCAAGTCACTATCCTGCCGCAGGGCTTCTGCCCGATCCCCCAGGTGGGCGGCGGTCGCACCTAGGCGGCCGAGCAGCGCCGGCGTTCCGCGATAGCGGGCCAGTGCCGTGGTGTACACCCGGCGAGCGTCAGCCCAGCGACCAGCGGAGGAGAGCAGATCACCCTCGACCAAAATTCCAGCCAGGCTGCTGTCTGCTCCGTTCGGTGGTGGCTGGGCCAGCACCTCCGCGAGCCATCGGTCAGCGGCGACGGCGTGTCCGTGCGCACGAAGCTCCCGCCAGATCCAGAGCGCCTTCTGGCGCGCCGCCAGCCCGGGATCTGGATCGTCCCGGGTTACCCGGGGAAACTCGCGGCGCAAGTCATCGAGGTTGCCCAGTGCCGCTAGGGCAGTGAGCAGATTCAGATGGGTCGAGGAGCGATCCGGAAAGCGTCGCAGGCCCTGTCGTGCACATTCCAACTCCGCGCGGTGGTCGCCCAGCCGGTGCAGGGCCGGTGCTTGATTGATCCAGTAGAACGGGGCCACCAAGAGAAGCCCGCGGTCGGGGTCCACCCGGGAGAGGATGGTAAGGGCTTCCCGGGGACGGTTGACGAACAGTGCACTGCTGGCCGCCAGCGTATATCCCTCGACCGACGCGGGCGTCAAGGTCATCAGCTCCCGCGCCGCCTGAAGGCGGCCCCAGAGGTCGCCCCTGAGGTCGGCTTCGAGGCCGGACAAGACCGCGCGCTCGGCTGGCGTGAGTGTGGGCGAGTGCGCCTCCAGGCGGCGGACCAACGTATCTACCGACGGCCAGGCGCCGAGTCGAGTTTCCACGTACGCCCGCATCAGCAACGGGGTCATGTACCCGCTGTCGAGAATGGTCGCCCTCTGGAGCCGGCGGAAGACGTCAGCGACATCGTCACGGAAGAAGCTTTCCCACGCTTTGCTCACTTCGATGTAGGCCTGGTACGAGGGAGGCTGGCCGAGGGCTGCTGAGAACCCTCGGCTCGTCGTATCTACCGCTGATGCCACCGCGGCGAGGACGTGCTCGCCCAGAGTCGCGACCAGCTTGGAGGGAGCGGCGGTAGTGCCGCTGACCGGCTCCACCGCGCGGACGATCTTTCCGGTGGCGACATCGATCACCCGCGCCAGCACTCTGAGACTGTCCCCTTCCTCGAACAGGTCACCCGAGACCAATGTCCCCGCGCCGGTCTCTTCCGCCAGGGCGATCGCCGGGTTCCGATCGCGCAGCAGCGCGGGAATCCCACTCACGATCCGACCAGCCAGCGAGCTGGTACGCGGATCCACCACTTCAAACTGGGTCGTACGCATGAGGCCTTGCGCTATCCAATCAGCCGCCAGCGCACCCAGCCCGACGAGCGCGCTGTCGCCGCTGTGGTTGGTGAGGGGAGCCACGACGATCCGGTGGGGAACGAGTAAAGGAGTACGCCGCGTGAGCAGGGTGAGGAGGCCGGCACGGCGCGCCGGCGGCATCAGCATCAGGGCGACGACTGCCGCGAGTATCACGGCCGCGGCGCCCGCCAGAGCTCGCCGGCTCCAACGCGCGATCCCTGGGCTCGCGCCCGCACGGACCCGGTGGTAGTGCTGGGCCGCCTTGGCTGCTGGACTTCGACGCGCCCGAGACTGCCAGGCCTTGGCGGCTGACCGGTGCAGCGCCTCCCGCCGTTCCGGTGATAGCAGGTCGTAGGCGACCCGGCAGATGATCTCGTGGGTAAACTCGTACAACTCTGGTGACTCGGCAGCTCCGCGCACCATTCGTCTGGCGATCAGCTCCTCCAGCGCGACCTTACTCGCGGTGGGCCCGAGACCCGAAACCTCCGGCACGAGGTTCGCGTCGAAGCGCCGGCCGAGCACGGCAGCCGCCTCCACCACTCGCCGGACCTCGGGTGCCAGCCGGCCGAGTCGCCGGCCCACAACCTCGCGAATCGTGGCGGGCAGGGGGATCAGTTGCCCTTCGTTGGTCGCCACCAGTCGCCACGATCCCGATTCGGTAGGCGCGAGCAGCTCTTCATCTACCATCGCCGCGGTCAGCTCGATGGTGTAAAACGGGTTTCCCCCACCCTGGGCGTGCAGCTGCCGAGCCAGCCGTTGCCGCTCCGTGTGGGGGAGCTCGAGCATCGAGCCGAGCAGGGTCTCGACTTCCCGCAGGCCGAGCAGATGGAGCTTCAATCGGCGGAGGCGGGACTCGGAGGCGAGCTCGATGAAGGCGGAGGACGGCTCCTCCTCGCCGGTCCGCGCCGTCATCAGGAACAGGACCGCGGTGGACAGCCGGGCCGCCACCGCACGCAGAAGCCTTTGGCTGGCGGCATCTGTTCGGGGCAGATCATCGATGTAGAGGATGAGGGGTCGCTCCTCGCTTACGACCGTGAGAGCTTCGACCACAGCCTCCTCGAGGGCCGATTGACTGCCGCCCGCCTCGGGCAATTGGGGGAATCGGTCGCGCAGAACCGGAGCGACCAGGCTCAACTCAGTCAGCGTCCTGGGCGAAGCCCCCGCAAGGCCGGGCGCCGAGGCCAGAGTCGCCATGATCTCGCTGATGAGGGCAAGCCCGGTGGTCTCGATCGGCTCGTGACCGCGGCGCCGCACCACGATCGGTTCCGGCCGCCCGCTCGCGACCTGCCCCACAAACTCCTCGCACAGCCGGGTCTTTCCAATTCCCGCCTCACCCTCTACCAGGACCGAGGCGGCTCTGCCCCCGCGCACCCGCTCCCAGGCGGCGAGCAGTTCCGCCAGGGCCGGGCCACGTCCGACCAAATCGGGGGTGAACAAGGCAGCGGAGCCGGGAGTATGCTGCCCCCGTCCGCCAGCCACATCCCGCTCGAGCATCTTGCCCAGCTGGACAAATGCCGGCGACGGCTCCGATTCCAGAGCTCGCAGTTGGGAGCGGAAGGCGGCATGCCGCGCCAGAGCCTCCGCCGGACGACCGTCGAGGTGGATCAGCTCAATCAGATGCCGGTGGCCCTCTTCGTCCAGCGGCAGCATCTCCACCCAGCGTTCGGCCCAGACAATCCCGTGACTCCAGGCTCCGTTCCGTCGTGCCTCCTCGATCAACCGCAGAAGCGCCAGCCGCAAGCCCCGCCGCAGGCCCTCCCGCTCCGCCTCCAGCCAGATCCGAAAGTCATCGCCTCCCATGTCTTCGAGACCGGCCAGAAACTCACCTCGCCAGCGGTCTACGGCCTCTCGCCAGTGCCCGGCCGCCAAGTCACTCTCGAACGAAGCCGCATCCACGCTGACGGTCCCCGCCGCGAGACAGACCTTATCGGTCTCGGTGTCGAGCCCCTCACCCACGATGCGCTTCAGCTCGAGCAGTGCCTGGCGCAGCGACTGCCGCCCCTTGGCCGCATCTCGCTCGCCCCAAAGCAGTTCGGCCAGCTCACCCCGCCCCATCGCCTTTGGCGCCCGCCGGGCCAGATAGGTCAGCAGGGTCAGCTCCTTGCGCCGGCTGGAGAGCCTCGCCGCGGAGCCGCCATCGAGTCGCAGCTCGCCGAGGGTGTGAAGGACCAGCATGCTTACCGCCCAATTAACCGGGGGACAACAACTTGACGCTCAGCTTGACGGCGAGTTGCGAGCCGGGTGCTAGAGTGTGGGCACACTAATCGAAAGTCGCCCCGACTGAGGTCGGGCGACGCTGCGTTGGATCGAGAAATGAGGCTGCTGCGATGACGCATGAGCCGGAGGACGAGGGCGGGGTAGCTGAACGGTTCGAGTACTTCATGGTCCGGCTGACCCGATCCTCGCGTGAGCCAGACCGTGTGGCGGGGCTGATCGAGCGGTTGGGCTCGGGCCAGAAGCGGAGCTTCAACACTGGCGAGCAGCTAGTCCGGCTGGTCGGTGGCGGGTTCGCAGTCGAACTGAACATGCAGCCCACCAATGGCGACCGCAATGCCGGTGAAGGTCACACCACTGGTCCATCGCTCGACGATGGCATCTAGGAGGGAATTTATGCGCTCAATGCACCTGGCGATGCTCGCGTTTGCTCTCAGCGTCCCCCTGCCGAGCGCCGCCCAGTCCGGCGCGGCGCAGGACA
>JBBQXQ010000014.1:0-41452 GCA_038209515.1 Gemmatimonadales bacterium | reverse complement strand
CCGGAAGACCGGCTACAAGTGGCTCGATCGGTACGCCGCTCTCGGACCCGACAGCCTCGCCGATCGCTCCCACCGGCCGGGGAGCTGTGCCCACGCCACCGACCCGGCGATCATTCGCGAGATCCTTCGGCTCCGCCGGTCCTGGCGCTGGGGCGCGCGGAAGCTCCAGCAACTGCTGCTCGATGAGCGCTCAGCCGACGCAGTCCCCGCGGTGGCCACCATCCACCGGATCCTGGTCCGGCATGGCCGCGTGTCGCGCCGTCGGCGCTCCCGGCTCCGGGCCCATCCCGGCCGCCCACCGACCCCGATCACCGGCCCCCAATGTCGTCTGGTCGGTCGACTTCAAGGGGCAGTTCAAGACGGGAGACGGCCGCGACTGCTATCCCCTCACGGTCCAGGATGCGTACTCGCGGTGCCTGCTCGCCTGCGAGGGGCTCACCGGTCCACTCCTGCAGCCCACTCAGCAGGTGTTCCGCCGGCTCTTTCGCAGCTACGGGCTCCCCGAGCGCATTCGCTCCGATAACGGCCAGCCCTTCGCCTCCTGTGCCCTCGGCCGCCTCTCGCAGCTCAGCGTCTGGTGGATCCGCCTGGGCATTCGCCCTGAGCTCATCGAGCCAGCCAGCCCCCAGCAGAATGGCCGCCACGAGCGCATGCACAAAGACCTGAAAGCCGACACGACCCGACCGCCAGCGGCGTCGCGGCGCGCCCAGCAGCATCGCTTCGACGTGTTCCGCCACACCTACAATCACGTCCGCCCCCACGAGGCCCTGGACCAGCGCCGCCCCGCCACCCTCTACCAACCGTCAGACCGGCCCTACGCGGGGTGCCTCACCCCGAGCACCTATCCCGAGCACTTCGAGATTCGGCGGGTCTCGACCAATGGGGGCATTCGCTGGAACCACCGCTGGGTCAACGTCTCCCACCTCCTGGCCGAGCTACCGGTCGGCCTCGAGCCGCTCACCGAGGGCACCTGGAACGTCTTTTTCGGCCCGATGCATCTCGGCTGGCTGGACGAACACGACTACCGGATTCACGATCACCGCGGCCGCCTCACCCGCCGCCGCAGACTGTCACCCATCAGCTGAGAACACCTGTTACCTATCATTTGAGATGTTCAGCCCTGCGGCGCGCTCTAGTAGACTGCCCACACCGTGAGTGCCGCGATTGCTGCCGCCTGCAGGACGAAGGCGACTCTTGCGAGCGTCGTGCGAGCTACCAGGCCTCCAACGATGAAGAGGAGCTCAGGAATGCCTATAAAGACCGCCAGAGCCCGCGGCGGTGGGGAACCTTCCGATGGAGTGAGCGGCCCGATGAGTCCAAGCGTGAAGATGAACCACGCAAGGGCAGCCGCGAACACGAGGCCGGCCCTACGCAGTTTGGCATTAACGCCTGGTTCCATATTATGTCGTCTCGTCTCGGAGTTCGCCTAACTGGTATTAGACCGCAAGCTGGGCAGTCTAAGTCGGAGGGTGTCACACGGCGAATATCTATACAGACTCTAGGCATGCGGCGGCACTGCATGTGTTTGCAGCCTACGCGCGTGTCTTAGATGCGCCAGAATGACGCTGCGACCAGAGGAACCGTGATGCCTCTTAAGATACTCCTCGTCTATGCGACCAGTCGAGTGGGGATAGTACCCTCGAAAGGTAAGATCTTCCGAGGGGCCGGCCACTTTTCGACTATAGGCCGGTTCAGATGCAGCAGGACGCCAATCAACTCGCCGGGGCTTGCGCCCCCGCGCCCGGAAAAGCATTTCGTTCACGGGGAAGGCACTAGATGCGCCGGTCTTCTGCTTCACGGTACAGGGATGAGACCGGACTGACAGCCCATCCCTTTCCGCCAAGCGGCGCGACGATCGACTCCACCGGCCGGAGAGCTGGGCTCCCAGGGTCATGCTCGCCTTGTACAGCGGATCGATTGCAGCCGTCGGTCACGGGTTGCGGTTGTTTACGGACACGCTGACACCCGCCCGGGACATTGTTTCCACCGTTAGGACATAATCGCGCCAGACAACGAGTCGCGCGAGGTTGCCCGGGAGCCGCGCGAGGCTGACAGGGAGTTGCTCGAGGCTGACAGGGAGTTGCTCGAGTCTGACAGGGAGCCGCGCAGGTTCGCCAGGGAGCCGCGCAAGTTCGCCAGGGAGCCGCGCAGGTTCGCCTGGGACGTACTCGGAGCTGACAGCGATCTCCTCGAGTCTGACAGGAGCAGCCGCATCGCCGCCAGGGACAGCCGCATCGCCGGCAGGAACAGCCGCATCGCCGGCAGGATCGCACTTATCGCTGCCAGGATCGCACTTATCCCCGCCAGGATCGCACTTATCCCCGCCAGGATCGCACTCATCGCCGCCAGGATCGCACTCGGCGCCGTCAGCGTTCACCTCAACACCGGCAGGAACACCCTGATCGTTGGCAGGAACAGCCGCATCGCCGGCAGCAACAGCCGCATCGCCGCCAGGATCGCACTCGGCGTCGCCAGGGTTCACCACAACGCCGCCAGGGAAGGCTCCATCCCCGCCAGCATCGTACCCGGCGACGGCAGGGTCCACCACCACGCCGGCAGGGAGAGCCTGATTGCCGGCAGGGAACGCCTGATCGCCGGCAGGACCGTCCTCGGCGCCGGCAGGCTTAAGCGATAGTCATGCAGCGTTTGGTTTTGTGCCGAAAGCATAGATGACAACGCGCCCGGCCGAAGCCGGGCGCGTGCACAATCCTTCTACTCTCCGGGACCGACCGGGTTGGAGGTCGGCAAGTTGTTGATGATGTTGACGTGGTTGCCATTGCCCGTCAGATCGAAGCACTTCGGGTGCTCGAACCCGTCGATGTCGCCCACCGCGAAGATGAGGTTGTCGGTGTTGCTCGGCGCCGGACCCGCGGGCACGTTGTCGAGGTTGAGCGAGTGCCGGAGCTTCCAGGCGATGATGTGATCGGTGCACGCGGTATCGCCGCTCAGGCCGATGCCGCCGATCAGGTTGCCGCTCGGTGTATAGAGGGCCAGCCCACCGCCGAACACGTTGATCCCGCCGATCCGCCTCCCAATCATAGGATCGCTCGCGCTACCATAGGCCGAGGCCGGCCCGGCGTACGCCACGACGGTATTCACCGGGTTGCTCTCCTGGAGACCGAAGAGGCTCCCGCCCGGCTGCACCGCGGCATAGAGGTTGGCTGTGCTCAGGGCAAAGCCTGCCAGGCTGAAGGCGTTGGCGGTGTTGGCCTTCTGGGCCGAGATCACCCGGCTGCCCGGCCACTGGTCGCCCCGGTTCACGCCGCTGAACACCACATCGACCACAAGACCGTTCCGATCCAGGAGGGTGGCCCACATCTCGAAGCCCAGACCGCCGTTCTTCTCAGTGAGGATCTGGCGCAGCTTGTTGCGGAGCGCAATGTGACTGGGGAGGGCGCTCGCGAGGGTGACTGCCTGCAGGCTGGGGTCGGTGACGCTGTCCCCGCAGTTCGACGCTGCCATGGCACAGGCGGCTACGAGGGGGAAGGCATAATACGCACGCATGGGCGGGCTCCTTTCCATGATAGAATAGAGGATACGGTTGACAGACGATGCGGCTGACGAGCTCTGAGCTCCGAGCTCCCAGCTCCCAGCTCCCAGCTCCCAGCTATTGGCTACAGGAGAGAAGACACGGAAGGGAGAACGGGCGGACTGCGGGCCCGCCCGGAGGGATCAACAACTGCGAGCCGCGCGCAGAGCCGCATAATGCGCTTTGCTGCCGTTGCGTTGGTGGATGCGAACTGCGGATTGGTCTAAGGTACGGCGGGGACCACGTCCCACAAGTACTAGATTTTCCGGCAGGCTATGGTGCGGTGCCCTCCTCGGACCTCTGGCCCGGACAATCCGCTGCGCCAGCGTCGGTGCCGGAGAGAGGAACGCCCGCGCGATCTCTTCGGTGGTGAGGCCGCAGACCTCGCGCAGGGTGAGCGCGATCTGGGCGTCGGGCGGCAAGGCAGGGTGGCAGCAGGTGAAGATGAGGCGGAGCCGGTCGTCCTCGACTCCTTCATCATCGATCTCGAGCGGAGCGGTGACACCGTCTCCCAGTTGGTCGGCCACTGCGCCTAGCGACGCATCGAACCGCGCCCGCCGGCGCAGCGAGTCGATCGCCTTGAAGCGGCCGGTGGAGACCAGCCACGCTCGTGGATTCCTGGGGACCCCCTCGGCCGGCCAGCGCTCCACCGCCGCCGCGAACGCCTCCTGCAGCGCCTCCTCGGCCAGATCGAAGTCGCCCAGCAGACGGATTAGCGTGGCCAGGACCCGGCGGGATTCCAGGCGGAAGAGTTCTTCGATGCTGGCGGGCATGGGTCTATAGAGGTCTAGGGTCTAGAGTCTAGGGTCAAGTCGAGTTCAGTTCGCGATCCATTCGTGTCGTAGACCCTCGACCCCAGACCCTAGACCCTAAACCCTAGACTCCCATCACGCGTGCGCCGCTTCCGCTCTCTCCCGCTTTGCCGCCTCCTGGGAGAAGTCCATCACCGGCCGGACCTCGATCGAGCCGAGCCGGGCGGAGGGGATCTTGGCGGCGACCTGGATGGCGTCGTTCAGGTCGTTGGCCTCGATCAGGTAGAACCCGCCCAGCTGCTCCTTGGTCTCGGCAAACGGACCATCGGTGGTGGAGACCTTGCCGTTCCGGACCTTCACGGTCGTCGCGGTCGGCGTGGGTTGGAGTGCCTCGCCTGCCACGCACTGGCCGCTCCGGCGAATCCCTTCGGTGAACGCGAAATACTCGTTCATGATCGCCTCTCCGTCCGCCGGCGGCATGGTCTCCCAGTTCTTCTCGTTCTCGTAGATCAGGCAGAGGTATTTCATGGCTTCCTCACAGATAGGGGTGATTGTGGACACCAGGTAGTCGTTCGAGAGGGCCCGAAATCGACATTACGTCCACCAGCCCCCAAAGGTTCGTTCGGGGTTCCAGATCAGGGATTGAAGCGGCTTTCCTCACGGAGGACGGCAAGGCTCTTGAAGCCGAGGCTGAGCAGGGCCTGGAACTTCCCCTTCACTCCGACGTTCGCCCCGGTACGCGGCGGGTCTCCCTTATCGCTCACCACCGTGAGCGAGCCGGTATTGTCCTTTATTTCGTAGGCACCGATTCCGAGCCCGCCAACCGCACCCTTGACCGTACCTTTGACGCGGACCGTCTTGCCGTCGTAGCGCGAGGGGTCGTTCAGGAGCTGGTTGATCGGAGTGACCGAGGCGCAGCCGGCGAGGACGAACAAGGCGCCGACGAGTAACAGGTGGTGGGTTGAGTGGCGAAGGGCATGAGCCTTAGTTGACATACGATCCTCAGAGGGAGGGTAGACTGAATAAGTAAGCGGTTCCACTCTACCCCGACAAGCGAGTTGCGGGCTCCGAATCGAACGACTCATTGATCTCGGCAAACGGCACCGCCCGGGCGAGCCCGGTGAAGCTTCCCCGCTCGGCGATCTCCTTTGCGGCTTGGAGGAACCCGGTCCAGGCCGCCCGGGCCAGCGCGCCGCCCACGCTGATCCTCCGGACTCCCATCGCGGCAAGCTCAGTGACCGTGGTAAAGTCGCCGCCGACCAGAACGTTGACCGGCTTCGGGGCGACCGCCTCGACCACCGCCACGATTTCCGCTCTGGTGCGGATCCCCGGCGCGTAGAGACAATCGGCGCCGGCTTCGGCGTACGCAGTGAGCCGGCGGATCGTCTCCCCAAGATCCGGGCGGCCGACGATGAACCCCTCGGAGCGGCCGGTCAGGAGAACGCCGGTCTTGCTCTCACCGATAGCCTGACGGGCAGCCCTGATCCGTTCGACGGCGAGATCGAAATCGAGGAGCGGCTGCGACGGGTCCCCGGTGGAGTCTTCGATCGAGAGACCGGCGACACCCGTAGCCGTCGCCTCGAGGACGCTGGCACCGACCTGCTCCGGCTCAACCGCGAAGCCGCCCTCGAAATCCCCGTTGACCGGCAGCTCGACGCTCCGGGCGATCGATCGGAAATGGGCGAGGGCCTCGCCCAGGGACACATGATTATCCCGCCGGCCGAGGGACCAGGCGAAGCCGGAGCTGGTCGTGGCGAGCGCCGGGAAGCCGAGCCGCGCGAGCAGGCGGGCGCTGCCCACGTCCCATGGATTGGGAATGACGAAGCAGCCGGATTGGTGAAGCTGGCGGAATCGCCGGCACTGATCTGGAGCGAATGAGGGGGTCACCGCTGCGAGTCTGGCGCCAACATCTCGTGCAGCGACGTCGGATAGGCAGTCGGATCCAGGTCCACCGGCGCCGTCACCTCCAGGACCTCGCCACTTGCAATCACGAACGCCCGGTCGCCCGGCCCGGGCTCGACCGCGCCCAGGGTGGTGAAGCTACCGAACGCCGGGAGTATCGCGGCATTCTTGCCGACAAGGAAGCAGGGCAGGGTCTCCCGCTGAAGCCCGTGGCCCACCAGGGTGAGCCCCGGGTGCGCGTGGCCCGCCAACCCATATGCGTCGGTCGAGCTGACCGGCTCGTGCCGAAACACGAACGGCGGGACGAAGGCCGGCGAGTTCACGCTGTTGATCCGGAGGTCGCTCGGAGGATCGCCCGAGTGGCGGTCGTGATTGCTGCGCACCAGCAGGATCTCGACCGAGTCGGACAGACTGCGCCACCGCCGCAGCTCGGCCAGCGTGTGAGAGGGGATGCGGGAGGCCTTGGTGTGGAAGAGGTCGCCCAGCACGACCATCCGCCGGGCCTCGGTGCGCCGAAGCGCGCTGTCGAGGCGGCCCAGGTCATCGCTGGTGGTGGCGAACGGAACCGCGACACCTGGAGTCGAAACGGGTGCCGGCTTGCCCCAGTGTAGGTCGGCCACCACAACGGTGGCCGCGCCAGGCCAGAAGAACGCCCGCTCCGACAGCAAATACACCTGCTCGCCCGCGAGCGTCAGTCCTACGTCCGTCATGGAAAATCAGTGACCTGTCAGGGGTGAAGCCCAAACGTACCCATCATCCGGGATCGCGGCCAGATATAGCTGCAATGTAACGCTCGGCCGATCGATGGAGCGCCCGTTTGGCGCCGGTGGCGACGTTGCGGCCGAACCAGCCGCCGTAGATCGCGTCGAAGTCGAACGGCTCCACCGCGGCGACGATGCGCTTCACCGCCGGGGCGTTGAGCGGGATGAAGTTGGGGAAGCTGTACATGAAGCTGAGGGACTTGCGGTCCTCGCCCACATGGATCGTGTCGCCGGTGAGCAACGCGCCCTTGCCGCCCGCGCCACCGGCCCAGTGCAGCACCGTGGCGCCGGGAAAGTGCCCGCCGCAGCGGATGAGGGTGAGCCCGGGAGCGAGCTCCTTGGCGTCGCCCTCCCAGAAGACGATCGCCGGGTCCGGCCGCATTACCCACTCGCGGTCGGCCGCGTGCAGATAGACCGGCGCCCCGCCGAGCGCGCGGCTCCAGTCGACCAGTGCCGAGTAGTAGTGCGGATGGGAGATGGCGAGGGCGGCGACTCCGCCGAGTGCCTGGACCGCGGCCACACTGCGATCGTCGGTCAGCGTGATGCAGTCCCAGAGTACATTGCCGCCGGCCGAGCGCACATGCAGCGCCCGCTGCCCGATGGCGAACTTCGGCTCGGTCGCGATGCTGATCAGCTCCGGCGCCTCGACGTCGAGCTGGTTCCGATGGGAACCCTGGAGATCCGGCAGCGTGGTCCAGCGCTGGCCGGTCCAGCCGATGTACTGCCGCTCATCCTCGCACACGAGGCAATGCTCGGGTGGCAGAGCCGACTCGGCGCACTGAACGCCGCAGGTGGCGCAGATGTAGTGGGGCACCTCTTACCCCAAGAGTGGCGCAGTATCTACCGGCGGCTCTCATCCTCCTTGCCCAGCGACGCCATGTCGATCACAAACCGGTATTTCACGTCGCTCTTGAGCATCCGCTCGTAGGCCTCGTTGATTTTTTGAATAGGGACCAGCTCGATGTCGGAGACGATGCCATGCTGGGCGCAAAAGTCGAGCATCTCCTGGGTCTCCTTGAGCCCGCCGATGAGCGAGCCGGCCAGACTGCGGCGCCGGAAAATCAGGCCGGTCACGCTGGGCGAGGGATGCGGCTGATCCGGTGCACCAACCAGGCACATGGTGCCGTCGCGTTTCAGCAGATTGATGAAGGGATCGAGGTTGTGGGAGGCCGCGACGGTGTTGAGGATGAAGTCGAAGCGGTTGGCCTGCGCCGCCATCGCGGCGGAATCGCGGGAGATGACGACTTCGTGGGCGCCCAAGCGCCTGGCATCGTCAGCCTTCCCGGGTGAGGTGGTGAACAGCACCACCTCGGCACCGAATGCGCGGGCGAACTTAACCCCCATATGCCCCAGCCCGCCGAGGCCCACGACCCCGACCCTCTGGCCGGAACCGACTTCCCAGTGGCGCAGAGGGGAGTAGGTCGTGATCCCGGCGCAGAGCAGGGGAGCTGCCGCGGCCGGGTCGAGCTTCTCGGGGATCCGGAGCACGAAGTGCTGATCTATCACGATCTGGTTGGAGTAGCCGCCGTACGTGACGTCGCCGGTGTGTGGGTCGGGGCTGTTGTAGGTGAGGGTGAACCCGACGTCGCAGTACTGCTCCAGGTTCTCCCGGCAGCTGGCGCAGGTGCGACACGAGTCAACCAGGCATCCAACGCCGGCAAGGTCCCTGGCCTTGAAACCCTTCACATCCTTACCGACCTGGCTCACTCGTCCGACGATCTCGTGTCCCGGCACGATTGGATAGACCGTCCCCTGCCACTCGTTCCGGACCGAATGCAGGTCGGAGTGGCAGACGCCGCAGTACTGAATCTCGATTTGGACGTCGCGCGGTCCCGGCTCCCGGCGCTCGAATCGGAAGGGCGCGAGCGGCGAAGTCGCGCTCCGCGCGGCATATCCTAACGCGGCGATCCGCGACGGCGTCGCCGGGTCCGGATTCCTCTTCATTTCCTTGACGGTGGTCATACTCGACTCCCATGTAACTGGTTTTACTTACCCAATCCGCGGCCCTGGCTACCGGTTGTCCTCGGCAACCCGCCTACTTCCTGTGCTCGTACGTCCCCATCAGGGTCCCCTGCGCCACGATGTGCTGATCCATGGCCTGCTCCAGCTCGGCCTTGGTGGCCCCGGGTGGCAGGTTGAGGGAGATGTCCAGCGCGTACAGAAGGAAAAAATAGCGGTGGGGTTTTCCTGGAGGCGGGCAGGGGCCGGCATACGCTAAGTCACCCGCCGTGTTGCGCCCATGCCGGGCACCGGAGGGGAGCTCCGGCAGGGTCGGCACCGCCTTGGTCAGTTCCACCGCGTCGTGGGGAATATTATAGAGGACCCAGTGGATCCAGGTGCCCCGCGGTGCATCGGGGTCCTGGCACACAATGGCATAGGTCCGCGTGGTTACCGGGGCTCCGCTCCATTGGAGCGGGGGAGAGATGTCGTCGCCCTCGCAGGTGTACAGGTACGGAATGCGGCTCCCGCCCTCGAAGGCCGTTGAGGTCAAGCTGATCTCGGCGGAACTGGCTTCGGTGCTGATCATCTCAACCCTTCCCCGCGTCGACCCAGAGCCGGACCGCCATGATGACGATAAAAACAGCGAACATCCGCTGGAGCGTCGACCCCGAGATCTGCTGGGCCAGCCGGGCCCCAATCCAGGCCCCGAGGAAAAGGCCCAGACCAATGAGCATCGATGCCTTGATATTCAGGTTCCCCTGCTGGTAGTAGGCGTATGCACCCAGCAGCCCGACGGGTAGCAGCATCGCGCCGAGCGAGGTGCCGAGGGCGAGCTTCGTTGGGAACTTGGCAAGGAAGATCAGGGCGGGAATGATCAGGATGCCACCGCCTATCCCGAACAACCCCGAGAGCACTCCAGCGACCAGACCGACGGCGAGGAACGTGAGCATCATGGGCGGCAACCCTCTTGTGAGTTAGCCAAAGAAAGTCAACTTTATTCGTGCTGCAAGACGGCGGTTCGAGCCTACGAGTGCCCAGGAGACATGATGATGGAGCAACCATGAAACGGGTGCTGCCGATCCTCCTCGTCGGCGTCGCCGTGCTGGTCCTGATGGACGTGGTCGGCGCGCTGACCGGCAGGCCCCTCGGTTTTCCCTACCCCCGGCTCGGCGTAATATCTCTCCTGGTCTATTTCGGTGTCGGCGCTATCGGCGCATGGCGTGGAAGCTTCAACGACGGCTTGGCCGCGGCGATTGTCGTCGGGCTGCTCGACGGTACCCTCGGTCCCCTTGCCGCCTGGATAGTGGGACCCGGACCCGTGGACCAGGCGGTCGCCGAGCCCGGCATTTTCGCCTACCAGATCGCCGTCATGACCGGGACCGCGGCCGCCGTCGGGCTCATAGGCGCGCTGGCCGGAAGCTGGCTCGAGCGGCGCCGGGTCCTTCGAGGCGTCGTTTCTCGCTGATCCTTGCAAATCCGTCAGTTATCTCCGCCACTTTCGTGTGAGTCCCGTCACAGGAAGCTCCAGAGGAAACCGGCAATTTGTTCCAATATGGCTGGGAGCTGGGAGTCGGGAGCTAGGCGATAACAGCTAGTCCCCAGCTCCCAGCTCCCAGCTCCCAGGCTCCCAGCTCCACTACGGAGATACCATGGGCTCAACCAAATCCTTCGTACGAGGCCTGACGCTCGGCGCCGGCCTCATGTATCTGATGGACTCCGAGCGGGGCAGGGCTCGCCGCGAGCAGCTGGCCCAAAGAGTCAGCCACCTGCTGGGGAAGACTCCCTACCGGTTCGCTACCGGTGGGGTCGAGGCGGGCGGTGTCGAGATCGGCCACTATGGCGCGCGGGCCGGCGACATCGCCGGGCTCGGCGCCGCGACCCTCGGTCTCATGAGGTCGGCAGCAACATCGAGCCCGGGAAACACCTTGGCCCTCCAAGTGCTTGGAGGGATGCTGGCGCTCTATGGGCTCACCCGCCGGGGCACCCTCGCGTCCCTGTTCCGCACTGTCGACACCGGGCTGCTCGTGGGCTCGGCCGGCCGTGAGTCGCTCGTCGGGTCGGTGCTTCCGCGGGTGGACCGGCGGCGGGCAGTGGACATTCAGAAGACGCTCCACATCGACGCGCCCCTGGAGCAGGTTTACGCGTTCTGGAGCAACTACGAGAATTTCCCCCTGTTCATGTCGCATGTGCGGGAGGTGGAGGATCTTGGCGGAGGCCGCTCCCGCTGGAGCGTGAGCGGGCCTGGCGGCGTGCCGATCGAGTGGAACGCGATCCTGACGCAGCAGGGCTTCAATGAGGTTATCGCCTGGCGGAGCGAGCCGGGCTCGATGCTGGAGAATGCCGGCATCATCCGCTTCTCACCGGCAGGAATCGGGACCCGGGTCGATCTGCGGTTCTGCTATCATCCTCCCGCCGGCGGTGCGGGTCAGGCAGTGGCGGAGCTGCTGGGGACCGACCCACGAGCCAAACTGAACGATGATCTCGGGCGGATGAAGGCACTGCTCGAGGCAACTCATTAGGAGTGAGACACCATGGCAAAGAATCTCGGTCGTGAGTACGCCGCCATGTCGGAAGACGAGCGCCGGAAGTTTGCGCTCGAGGAGGAGGAAGGGAGCCGCGAGCTGCCCGCGGAGCTGGCGTTCGATGAGCCTCGCATCGAAGAGCGGATGGGCCAGCACTACGCCAGCCCGAAGGAGGAGATCGCCGATCCGGAGCATCGAGACGGCATGAGCGCGCTGCTCGACGACGAGCAACACCAACGCGCGGTACGCAAGGCTGCTACCCGGGGGAAGCGCGTCGAGGACCCGGAGACCACAAAGTCCCGGGTGAATGATGGCTAGACGTAGATCGGGGACAGAGTCGAGCAGAGCCTCCGGATCAGGGTTCCAAAGAGTGGTTGCTGGGGTGCGTGGAAGGTTCAGAAGAAAATCCGACCGAGCCCGGTTGATCCTCGCTGCCGGGCTGGGCGCGGCGTGGGCAGTCCGGAGGCTCCGATTGAGCTCCTACACCCTGCCGGGGAAGACTGTAGTCATTACCGGCGGATCCCGAGGCCTCGGCCTGGCGCTCGCGCGCGAGGTAGCGGCTCAGGGCGCCAGGGTGGCCATCTGTGGTCGTGATGCAGGCTCGCTCGAGCGAGCGCGCCAGTCGCTGGCCCAGATCAGTGACGACGTCCTGGCGGTCACCTGCGACGTCACCCAGCCCGCCTCGGTATCCGAGCTGCTCGAGCAGGTGCACCAGCGGTTCGGGCCGGTGGACGTGCTGGTCAACAATGCCGGCGTGATCGAGGTGGGACCGGCGGAGACGATGTCCCTGGCCGACTACGAGGAGGCCATGGCGACAAACTTCTGGGGCATACTCCATCCCACGCTGGCCGTGCTGCCCGAGATGCGCGAGCGCAAGGCCGGCCGGATCGTCAACATCACCTCGATCGGCGGTAAGCTGGGCATTCCGCACCTGCTCCCCTACAGCGCGAGCAAGTTTGCCGCGGTGGGCTTCTCCCAAGGGCTTCGCGCCGAAGTCGCGGCGGACGGTATCAAGGTCGTCACGGTCTGTCCCGGCCTCATGCGCACCGGCAGCCCGCGCCATGCCATCTTTCGCGGCCGGCATCGTTCGGAGTACGCCTGGTTCAGCATCAGCGATGCGCTTCCCGGCCTGTCCATCAGTGCGGATGGTGCGGCCCGCCGCATCGTGGCCGCGTGCCGTCGGGGCGACGCGGAGGTCCTCTTCCCCATCCCGGCCCGGGTCGCGGCTGTGGTGAATGCAATGGCGCCGGGGCTCACCGCCGACGCGCTGGGCCTGGTGGGCCGGGTGCTGCCCGGACCAGGCCGCAGGCCGACGGAACGCCATAAAGGCGCAGAGAGTCAGTCCTGGCTCTCTCCGTCGTGGCTGACCCGTCTGGGAGACCGGGCCGCGCGGAAATACAATCAGGTCGCCACTCGAAAGAGCGACAGTGTGATCACCTCTGCCGGCTCAACGCCGGAATAAGGAAACGAGCCATGGCATCGCCGTACAACGGAGTCGCCTCCAACGCGAGTTGGGAAAACCTTCGTCGCCCGCAGACCGCGGACGATGGCATTAATGTCGGAAAGACCGAGCGGCTGATCTCGGGCATCGCCGGTGCCGCTGTGATCGCCCTGGCACTTCGCCGCAAGCGGCTCAGGGGCATGCTGCTCCCCCTCGGCGCGAGCTTGCTGTCTCGGGCAGTGAGCGGCCGGTGTGCGGTGAACCGGGCGCTGGGGCGGAATACGGCCAAAGCCGGCCGCCGGAGTCCAGTGGCCAGTATGGCCCGAGGAGAGGGCATCAAAGTCGAGCGCACCATTACCGTGAACCGCCCGCGAGAGGAGGTCTACCGATTCTGGCGTCAGCTGGAGAACCTCCCACGCTTCATGGACCACCTCGAGTCCGTCACCGTGCTGGATGAGGACCTCTCGCATTGGGTGGCCAAGGGACCGGCCGGCACCAGGGTCGAGTGGGATGCGTCGATTCACAATGAGATCGAGAACGAGCTGATCGCCTGGCGGTCGCTGTCGGGGTCCGACATCGACAATGCCGGCTCGGTGCACTTCATTCCGGCGGCCGATGGAACCGAGGTACGAGTGGTGTTGAGCTACGATCCGCCGGCGGGCAGAGTCGGTGCTGCGGTGGCCAAGCTGCTGGGCGAGGAGCCGGAACAGCAGATCGAGGAAGACCTCCGGCGCTTCAAGCAGGTCATGGAAGCGGCCGAGGCCCCGGCCCCATCGAGGAAGCCGGCGAAGCGGGGCTGAATCCCCTCGCATGAGATACGACTGCATTATCGTGGGCGCCGGGCCGGCGGGCCTCAGCGCGGCGCTCATGCTGGGCCGTTGCCGTCGCCGCGTGCTGGTGTGCGAGGCGGGCGAGCCGCGGAACGCGCGCTCCAAGGGACTCCACAACTATCTCACCCGCGACGGGACCGCGCCGCTGGAGTTCCTCCGGCTGGCCCGGAAGGAGGTCGGGGAGTACCCCACGATCGAGTTCCTCCCGGCCGATGTGAAAGACGCCCGACGCACGAGCGACGGTTTCACCGTAGTCCTCGCCGATCGAACCGAGCTCAGTACCCGCAAGCTGCTGCTGGCAACGGGAGTGGTCGACGACCTGCCCGACATCGATGGCCTGCGGTCACTCTACGGCACCAGCGTTCACCACTGTCCCTACTGCGACGGCTGGGAGTGGCGTGATCAGCCGATCGCGATTTTCGGCCGGGGTGAGGAAGGCTTCGCGTTGGCCCTGGCCCTCACCGTGTGGAGTGACGACCTGGTCCTCTGCACCGACGGCCCGAATGGCCTGACGAGCGCGCAGCGGGAGCAGCTGGAACGCGTAGGCATCGAGGTGCGTGAAGACGAGGTCGTCCGGCTCGAGGGGCAGCGCGGCTGGCTCTCTCGGATCATCTTTGCCGAAGGCGAGCCGCTCCCGCGCCGGGCGTTCTTCCTCACCTGCGCCCAGCACCAGCGAAGCGACCTCGCGTTGAGGCTGGGCTGTCGCTTCACCGAGAAGGGTGCGGTCCATACCGGCAGCTGCGAGGCCACCGATGTTCCCGGCCTCTACGTCGCGGGTGATGCCTCGAAGGACGCGCAGTTCGTCATTGTTGCCGCCGCAGAGGGCGCCGAAGCGGGGATGGCGATCAACAAGGCGCTGCTGCAGGACGACCAGGCTCAGAACAGGACTTCGATACCGAGCCGCACCAGCCGTGGTGGGCCGTACGCAAAGAGCGGCTGAGTAAAGTCGCGAGCGGCGGCGAGGTAGAGCGGGAACAGCTCGTCGCGTCCGGCGACATACCCGTCGCCGCTGGCATCGGCCGATGCGCGATACCGGGCCGACTCGTAGGGGATCTCCTCCGGGTGCGCCTGGTAGGCAGCCTCAGCCAGCGCGGCGACTCCGGCGCTGTCCGGCCCCGGCGGGCCGGTGTCCCGCCGCACCGCAACGACGTTTCTCCGATTCAGCAGGTTCCGCACGTCCAGGTAGACCCCTCCCCGCGCCCGCCGAGCCGCATCGGCCGGGCCGGCGGGTCTGCTATATAAAGGAAAGACCTCCTGCGGCAGTGCTTGCATCCGCTACGATGCCGGGAGATCATGGAGCTGTGATGAACCCATCGTGGACCGGCGGAGCGGAGGCGCTGGAGACACCGATTCCGCTGGTGGATCTCGATCGCCTGGAGCGAAACCTCGATCGCATGGCGGAATACGCCTCCCGCCATGGACTCGCGCTGCGGCCGCACACCAAGACCCACAAGTCACCCCGGGTTGCGGCGGAGCAGGTGCGCCGCGGTGCCGTGGGCCTCACCTGCGCGACGCTCCTGGAAGCCGAAGTGATGTCGGAGGTCTGCGACGATATCCTGCTGGCGTATCCTCCGGTCGGCGGCTCGAAGCTCCAGCGTCTGCTGGCCCTGCCCGACGACATCGAGCTTACTGTTGCGCTGGATTCGATCGAGGTGGCAGAGGCCCTCGCGCACGCAGCCGGAGAACGGGGCCGGACGGTGGGCGTTTACGTCGAGCTCGACGTCGGAATGCACCGAGTGGGACTCTCGGCCATCGAGGACGCGCTGGCGTTGGTTCGGCATGTGTCGGAGCGGCCGCCGCTGGTCTACCGTGGCATCACGTTCTATCCCGGACACATTCGCGCTCCCGTAGGGCAGCAGGACGAGGAGATCGCCCGGCTGAGCAGCGGCGTGCGTGCGGCAGTCGAGGCGCTCGACCGGGCGGGGCTCCGGCCAGGCGTGGTGAGTGGCGGATCCACGCCGACGATCACGACAGCGCATGAGATCGAGGGCCTCACCGAGATTCGACCGGGGACGTACGCCTACAACGATCGCATCACCCAACAGACCGGCGCCTGCGGCTGGGACGATTGTGCGCTCACCGTGCTCGCGACGGTGGTGAGCACCGCTGTGCCGGGTCAGGCCGTGATCGATGCCGGCACCAAGGCGCTGGGCCGGGAACCGGCGACCGGACCGGAGGATGGATTTGCCGCCCTGATGGACCGGCCGGAGGTGACCGTGCAGCGACTCTCCGAGGAGCACGGCATCCTCGATCTTCGACACAGCGACTGGCGGCCCGCGGTGGGTGAGCAGGTCCGCCTGGTGCCGAATCACGTGTGCATCGCGGTCCACCTGCACGAGGTCATCTACGGCATCCGGGGCGATCGCATCGAGACGAGCTGGCCGGTGTCGGCTCGTGGCCGGCGGCCCCACGGCCGCTCAGTCAGGGTGTGAGCATGGCTACTGCCGGCTACTCGAAGCGCACGTTGGTAGAGAAGCTCGGCATCAAGCCGGGAACGCATGTCGCGGTGCTCGGCGCGCCGGCGGGCTATCCGTTACTCCTGGGCGCGCTGCCAAGGGGTCCCACACTCCGCTCCCGCCTGCCTGCCTCGGCCGCATTCATCCATCAGTTCGTCCGCCGGCGAAAGGATCTCACGGCCGACTTCCCCCGGCTGGCACGGGCGCTCACCGACCAGGGCACGCTCTGGATCTCGTGGCCCAAGCAGACCTCCGGTGTCGACACGGACCTCAACGAGAATGTGGTCCGGGAGATTGGCCTGAGACACGGGTTGGTGGATGTGAAGGTGGCCGCGGTGGACGAGGTGTGGTCGGGATTGAAGTTTGTTCGCCGCGTTGAGAATCGCGGCACATGCTCCTAAAACGCTTCTACGACCCCAAACTCGCCCAGGCCAGCTACCTCATCGGCTGTCCCGCGAGCGGCGAGGCGCTGGTCGTCGATCCCAATCGCGACCTCGATCCCTATCTCCAGGCGGCGAACGAGGAGGGGCTTCGGATCGCATACGTCACCGAGACTCACATCCATGCCGACTTCGTGTCCGGCGCCCGGGAGCTGGCTCACCGGGCCGGCGCTCGACTCTACCTCTCCGACGCAGGCGGAAACGATTGGAGCTACCAGTACGCCGTCGAGTCGAAAGCGGTTCTGCTAAGAGAAGGATCGGAGTTCAAGGTCGGCGCGGTCGAGATCCGGGTGCTGCATGTGCCGGGGCACACGCCGGAGCACCTGGCCTTCCTCGTCACCGATTCGGAGACCGCGTCGGAGCCGATGGGTGCTCTCACCGGCGACTTTATCTTCGTCGGCGATGTCGGCCGGCCCGATCTGCTCGAGCGAGCCGTTCAGGCAAAGGGCACCATGGAAGCGGCTGCCCGACAGCTGTTCCGGTCGCTCCAGCGATTTCGCGCCCTGCCGGACTATCTCCAGATCTGGCCCGGCCATGGTGCCGGCTCCGTCTGCGGCAAGGCGCTCGGCGCCGTCCCCCAGTCCACTCTGGGCTACGAGAAGCGCTTCAATTGGGCCTTCGGTATCCCCGACGAAGCCGCATTCATGAGCGCCGTGCTGGCGGGCCAGCCCGACCCGCCGCGCTATTTCGCCGAGATGAAGCGGATCAACCGTACCGGGCCACGACTGCTCGGCGGCATCCGCCGGCCGGCACGACTGCCGGTGACGAGCCTCGCCACGGCGCTCGGGCAGGGCGCCACCGTGGTGGATATCAGACCAGCCGTGGAGTTCGCGCACGGGGCTGTCCCCGGCACCCTCAACATCCCCGGCGGCCGCACCTTTACCACCTGGGCCGGATGGCTGCTCCCGTACGATCGGGATTTCTATCTTATCGTCGACGATCGGAGGGGCCAGACGATAGATCAGCTGGTGCGCGATCTCGCGGGGGTTGGACTCGACCGAATTGCAGGCTACTTCGGGAGCGAGGTGGTGGACGCGTGGCGTGCCTCGCAAGGGCAGCTCCAAACCACTCCCTCGCTCAGCCTGGCCGACTTTGTGGCTCAGCTCCGGGCCAACGACAAGGTGGTGGTAGATGTGCGTGGGGAAGGGGAGTGGAAGGCGGGTCACCTGCCCGGATCACTCCACCTGCCGCTCGGCGAGCTCGATGACCGGCTCGGCGAGCTGCCCCGGGATCGTCCGGTGATCGTCCATTGCCAGACCGGCGCCCGCGCCGCCATGGCGGCGAGCCTGCTTCGAGCCCGCGGCTTCCGCGAGGTGAGCCAGTTCCCCGGAGGATTCGCCGAGTGGCAAGCCGCGGGGCACCCGGCCGAGATCTCCTGACAACGCGACTGCTGCTGCTCCTGGTTGGCCTTGCGGTGCTGGCGATCGCGGGCCGATCAGCGATCGAGTGGATCCCCCGCTTTGGTGACTGGGTCTCCGACAAAGGCGCGGTGGGCGCGCTGCTGTTCGGGCTGGGGTATATCGCCGCGGTAGTCGCGTTCGTTCCCGGTTCGCTTCTCACGATGGCCGCCGGGGCGATCTTCGGCCTCGCCTCCGGAACGGCGCTCGCCTTCGTGGCGGCGACACTCGGCGCGTCGGCCGCGTTCCTGGTCTCCCGTTACCTGGCCCGCCCGCTGGTGGAGCGCCGGCTGGCCGGCAACGAGCGCTTCGCTGCCATCGATCGTGCCATCGGCCACGAGGGCGGCAAGATCGTCTTCCTGCTCCGGCTCTCGCCTCTCTTTCCCTTCAACCTGCTGAACTACGCGCTCGGGCTCACCAGGGTGCGCTTCCGGGATTATGTCCTTGCCTCGGCGGGGATGCTGCCGGCCACCCTGCTCTTCGTGTATTACGGGGAGATCCTCGGCGACGTGGCACGGGTGGCGAGCGGCACGCCGATCCCGCGGGGGCCGGAATACTACCTCCTGCTGGGGATCGGTGTCGTGGCCACGATCGTGGTCACCGCGCTGGTGACTCGCGCCGCCCGCCGCGCACTCCGCGACGCCGTCCGCGATGGCGGCTCCTGATGCTCTACCCGCCCGACGAGCACAACCGACGGTTGTTGGAGAACGTGCACCCGCCCGGCTGGCTGAACCCCGATCCGAAGGACCGGTACCATCTCGTGGTGATCGGCGCCGGCACCGCTGGACTCGTGACAGCGGCGGCAGCTGCGGGGCTTGGTGCCCGAGTCGCGCTGGTCGAGCGCCGTCTCATGGGGGGCGATTGCCTCAACGTCGGCTGCGTTCCGTCGAAAGCGATCATCCGGGCTGCGCCAGCTTGGCATGAAGCACGGGAGGCACACCGGCTCTTCGGAGGACCGCCGGCCGTGGAGCGCGGAGATTTCGGAGCGGTGATGGAGCGCATGCGGCGGATCAGGGCCGACCTGAGTCCCGTCGACAGCGTCCACCGATTCCGTGAGCTCGGCGTAGATGTATTTCTCGGTGACGGCCGGTTCGTGGGACTCGCGGCGGTCGAGATCGGGGGAAAGCGACTCGAGTTCCGCCGGGCGGTGATCGCCACCGGCGGGCGACCCGACGTGCCAGAGATTCCCGGCCTCGGTGCTGCCGGTTACCTGACCAACGAGACGATCTTCTCCCTCACGGCGCTGCCGCCCCGCCTGCTCGTGATCGGCGCGGGTCCCATCGGATGCGAGCTCGCGCAGGCCTTTGCCCGGTTCGGAAGCCAGGTCACCGTCATCGATCTGGCCGAGCACGCTCTGCCCAAAGAAGATGCGGATGTGGCGGGCGTGGTCGAGCGTGCCATGGAGCGCGACGGGGTGGTCTTCCGGCGCGAGGCGTCCATAAGTCGGGTGGAGTGGAGTGGCGGGGAAAAGCGGATCGTTCTACATGGCGCGAATGGTGAGAAGCCGGTGCAGGGTGATGAGATCCTCGTCGCGACTGACCGAGTGCCCAATGTCGAGGGGCTCAACCTGGAGGCTGCGGATATCGGCTACGATCGGGAGGGTGTGCGGGTGAACGATCGGCTCCGGACCACGAACCGCCGAGTCTACGCCGCCGGCGACATCTGCTCCCGCTTTCAGTTCACTCACGCGGCGGACGCGCTGGCCCGTATCGTGGTGCAAAACGCACTCTTCTATGGGCAAGCCAGAGCAAGCCGGCTGATTATTCCATGGACGACGTACACCAGTCCGGAGGTGGCGCATGTCGGCATGTACGAGAAGGACGCGCTCGCCGCGGGCCTCCAGGTGGACACGCTTACGATCCCCATGCACCAGGTAGACCGTGCGGTCCTCGACGGCGAGACCGAAGGCTTCCTGCGGGTTCACCTGAACAAGGGAACCGACCGGATCCTCGGCGCTACGCTCGTTGCCGAGCACGCCGGGGAGATGATCAGCGAGATCACCGTCGCAATGACTGCAGGCCTGGGTCTCGGCCGGATTGGGGCGACGATTCATCCGTACCCCACCCAAGCCGAGGTATTCCGAAAAGCCGCGGCCGCGTGGCGGCGAAAGAAGCTGACGCGATGGCGAAACGAGCGCTCCAGCTATTGTTTCGATTTCTCGGGTAAGCTCAGGCCCACCCCGCCGCGCAGACGACAGGGACCTGGGCCCTCCGGCAGGCTCCATGACAACCGCTCCGCCCTTCCCCTGGGAGCCTGCCGTCGAATCCTCGCCCATGTCGTCTGCTCCACGCCCTTTGTTTTTGTGGGGGTGGTGGCCGGCGGAACTGGACTCGGGCCAGCTCCGCTGGCCGGGTGGCGGGGCGTCCTCTACCGCCGCTTGACGATCGTCTGTATATCCTCTCCAACCCCAACCCCGGGAAGGCCCAATGCTGAAAGAGTTCAAGGCGTTCGTGATGCGCGGCAATGTGCTCGATCTGGCTGTCGGCATCGTCATCGGCGCGGCATTCGGCACCATCATCAAGTCGCTGGTCGACGACGTCATCATGCCACCGATCGGCCTCGCGCTCGGCAACGTGGACTTCGCCAACCTGTTCGTGCTGCTCAAGCCGGGCCTGAAGGCGCCGCCGCCGTATGCCACGCTGGCGGACGCGCACGCAGCGGGCGCGGTGACGATCAACTACGGGAACTTCGTCAACAACGTGGTCATCTTCATCATCGTGGCCTTTGCCGTATTCCTCATCGTGCGCATGGCGAACCGGCTCAAGCCCCAGGATGCCGCCACCCCCACCACCAAGGACTGCCTCTACTGCCGGATGGCGATCCCGGTCTCCGCCACCCGGTGTCCGCACTGCACGTCGGACCTAAAGGCGGCCTGACCCATGGATCACTCGATGACGACCACCGCCTTCAGCCTCGACGGGTACAGCGTCGTCCAGAACCTCGGCGTGGTCCGGGGGATCACCGTCCGGTCGCGCTCTATCTTCGGGACCATCGGAGGCTCGCTGCAGACTCTGCTGCGGCAACATCACCCTCTTCACCGAGCTGTGTGAGAAGACCCGCGCCGAGGCATTCGAGATGATGGTCAACCACGCGGAAGAATTGGGGGCGAATGCCGTGGTGGGGATCCGGTATGATGCCACCGAGCTGATGCAGGGGGTGAGCGAGGTGCTGTGCTATGGAACGGCGGTGGCCGTCCAGGCGATCTAACTTTACAATGCAAAGCACTTGATGAAACCGCGCTTGGACGTTACACTGAGGGCATGACCACGCTCCGTCCCAAGCCCGAGGCAGGGCCCGAACCGGCGCTGCACGCCCGGGCGATGGACAACCTGTCCTTCATCCGCTCCACAATGGAACGGGCCACGGCCTTCACGGCGGTGCCGGGGTGGGGCGGCGTTGCCATGGGCGTCACCGCGCTGGCCGCTACCGCACTGGCCAATGACCGGCCGCCCGCGGAATGGCTGGCGGTGTGGCTCTCGGCCTCAGTGCTCGCCCTCGCCATTGGGGGTTGGGCCATGGCCCTCAAGGCCAGGCGCGGAGGGACATCGGTGCTCTCGTATTCGGGCCGTCGCTTCGTCCTGAGCTACGTGCCGCCGCTCGCGGTGGGTGGTCTCCTCACCCTCGTTCTGGTTCGGGCCGGGCTGTACAGCGCACTCCCCGGGACCTGGCTCCTCTTGTATGGGACCGGCGTCGTAACCGGCGGGGCCTTCTCCGTCCGGGTCGTTCCCCTCATGGGGCTTTGCTTCATGGTACTCGGCGCCATCGCGCTCCTGGTTCCCCCAGGCTGGGGCGAGTGGCTGCTAGCTGTGGGATTCGGGGGACTGCATATCATCTTCGGCCTGATCATCGCAGGGAGGTACGGTGGCTAAATCCAACCTGGCCTCGACGGGCCATGACGGAGGCAAGCGCCCGCAACGGCTCCAGGGCATCAAGGGTGATGGGGCGCGGCACGGTCCGCTGGAGCTCGATCGACTGATTCATGAACGCATGCGGCTCGCGATTGTCAGCGCGCTCGCCGTGAACCACAGCCTGAGCTTCAACGAGCTCAAGCGTTTGCTCGATACGACCGATGGTAATCTCAGCGTCCACGCCCGGAAGCTGGAAGAGTCCAACTATATCGTGTGCACCAAGTCGTTCGCGGGGCGGCTGCCACGCACCGAGTACCGGCTGAGCTCGGTGGGACGCCGCGCGCTGGAGCGTTATCTGGACCACATGGAGGCGCTGATCCACAGCACGCGGGATCGCTGAGCGGCTCTCTTTTTTTGGGGACTCACTTTATGACACAAAGACCTTCGCCTGCCTCGGCCCCTGAGGGTCTCCATGTGGGGATCATCATGGACGGAAACGGGCGTTGGGCCGCCCGCCAGGAGCTCTCGCGGGGGGCCGGACATCAGGCGGGCGCCGATACCGTGCGCCGAGTAGTCGAAGCGGCGCCCGGCGCCGGTGTGGCGATTCTGTCCCTGTTCGCCTTCTCCTCCGACAACTGGCGGCGGCCTGCCATGGAGGTTGCCTGGCTCATGCGCCTGTTCCGGGAGTACATCCGTTCGGAAACGGCGCGGTGCGTCAGCAACGGCGTCCGTCTCGAGGTCATCGGCCGGCGCGACCGGCTGGGGCTGTCGCTGCTCCGAGCCATCGAGGCGGCGGAGGTCGCCACCAGCGGGGGCACCCAGCTGCGGCTCCGGATCGCCATCGACTACTCCGGCCGTGATGCCATCCTCCGGGCCGCCCAATGTCTCCGGCAGAGCCCGCTCTCCCGTGAGTCGTTCGGCCGGCTCGTTGCCATCGTGGACCACAGCTCGCCGGTGCCTGAGCTCGATCTCCTGATCCGCACCGGTGGCGAGCGGCGCCTGAGCGACTTCCTGCTCTGGGAGGCGGCGTATGCCGAGCTCTACTTCACCGGTCTCATGTGGCCCGAGTTCGGCCCTGACGCTCTCCGCGCGGCAATTCAGGACTTTGCCTCACGGGAGCGGCGATTCGGGGGTTTGCCGGAGAAGGCGGTGGGCTGACTCGCCGAATTGACACTCGCCTCCCGTCCGTGCACGTTCGACCCATGCCAATAGCACGTCCGGCTCTGCTGCTCGTCGTCCTCGCGATCGCCTGCCGCGCCGATGCCGAGCGAGTGTCTCGGAATGCCGAGCTCGAGAACTACTTCGCCGGTTATACCAAAGAGTATCAGCGGCTGAACTACGCCAGCGCCCTGGCCGAGTGGGAGTCGAACACCCACATCGTCGAGGGCGACTCGTCCAACGCGCTCCGGACCCGGCGCGCCAACGAGCAGCTGGCCCAGTTCGTGGGTAGCGCGGAGAACATCACCAGGATCAAGGGTTACCTGGAGCACCGCGACCGTCTCACTCCGCTTCAGGCGCGCCAGCTCGAGGTAATGCTCTACCTGGCCGCCGAAAAGCCGCAGACGGCCGCGGACGTGGTGTCACGGCGGATTGCCGCCGAGACGGAGCAGACCGAGAAGCTGTATGGCTTCCAGTTCAAGGTGCGCGGGAAGCCCGTCACGGCGAACCAGATCGACGACGCGCTCCGCACGGCAAAGAAGCTGCCGGAGCGGCTGGCGGTGTGGCAGGCGTCGAAGGAGATCGGGCCCACCCTCAAGCCCGGACTCGTCCGCCTCAGGGATCTGCGCAACCAGGTCGTCCAGACCCTCGGCTATCCGGACTACTTCAACTACCAGGTGTCCGAGTACGGGATGAGTACGGACGACATGCTCCGGCTCAACGACGGGCTCATCAGGGATCTCCGGCCGCTCTACCGCGAGCTTCACACCTGGGCTCGCTACGAGCTGGCCAAGCGGTACGGAGTGCCGGTACCCGACGAGTTGCCGGCGCACTGGTTGCCCAACCGATGGGGGCAGGACTGGGGCTCGCTGGTGGAGGTGAAAGGGCTCGACCTCGACGGTGCGCTGAAGGACAAGTCGGCCGAGTGGGTGGTGCGCCAAGGCGTCGAGTTCTACTGCAGTCTCGGCTTCGACTCGTTACCGGCGACGTTCTGGAGCAAGTCGTCGCTCTACCCCCTGGCGGCGGATGCTCCGTACAAGAAGAACACCCACGCGTCGGCCTGGCATCTCGATCTCGATCATGACGTGCGGTCTCTCATGAGCGTCGAGCCGAATCGCGACTGGTACGAGACGGTGCATCACGAGCTGGGGCACATCTACTACTACCTGAGCTACAGCCGGCCCGAGGTGCCGATGGTGCTGCGGTCGGGCGCCAACCGTGCCTATCACGAGGGGATCGGCTCGATGATCGGCCTTGCCGCGCTACAGCGGCGGTTCCTCGCCGGGCGCGGCCTGGTGGCGCCGAAAGCGCAGGTGGACACCATGGGGCAGCTGCTGGAGGAAGCACTAAACTACGTGGTCTTCATCCCCTTTGCTGCCGGCACCATGACCCGGTTCGAGCATGCGCTGTACGCCGAGAAGCTGCCGCCCGATCAGTTCAATGCCAAATGGTGGGAGCTCGCCCGGAAGTACCAGGGCATCGTGCCGCCGGGACCGCGCGGCGAGCGCTGGGCCGACGCGCTGACCAAGACACACATCAACGACGATCCAGCGCAGTATTACGACTACGCGCTCTCTTACGCGCTCCTCTTTCAGCTGCACGACCACATTGCCCGGCAGATCCTGCACCAGGATCCCCACGACACCGACTACTACGGCCACCGGGAAGTGGGCGACTTTCTCCGCCGGCTGATGGCGCCGGGCGCGAGCCGGCCGTGGCGTGAGACCCTCCGTGAGACCACCGGCCGCGAGCTCGACGGAAAGGCCATGGTCGAGTACTTCGAGCCACTCTACCAGTGGTTGCGGCAGCAGAATCAGGGACGGAAAGCTACGCTCCCCGACGTCTGATCAACTTCCGGTAACGACAGAAAGACCCCTCCATGAGCAACGAACCAACTGTCTCCGGCCCCGATCTCACGGCCGGTATCCCGATTGTACAGGTACCCGAGGGCGGCATGCTGGCCGGGCACGTTTCGGGGAAGCCTGTCCTCCTGGCTCGGTCGGGTGGCGAATGGTTCGCGGTAGGGGCCGTCTGCAGCCACTATAGTGGACCCCTTCCGGAAGGGATTCTGGTCGGTGACACTGTGCGCTGCCCATGGCACCACGCCTGCTTCAGCCTCCGGACCGGCCAGGCTCTCCGCCCTCCCGCACTCAACGATCTGTCCTGCTGGCGGGTGGAGCAGCGGGGTGACAAGGTCTATGTCGCCGGCAAGGTCCGGAAGACCGAACGCACGGCTTCGGGCCGCCGCCGACCCGATTCGGTGGTCATCGTCGGCGCCGGTGCGGCGGGCGACAGCGCCGCCGAGACCCTCCGTCGTGAGGGATACGAGGGGAGCCTCACGCTGTATGACCCGGATCCGGACGCCCCCTATGACCGTCCAAATCTCTCCAAGGACTATCTCGCCGGCACTGCGTCAGAGGATTGGATTCCGCTGCATCCCCCGGAGTTCTATCAAGAGCGGGGCATCAGCATCGTTCGCGATCGCAGAGTAATGGCCATCGAGCCCAAGGCGCGCCGAATTCGGCTCGACGACGGCGAGACCCGGGAGTATGGCGCGCTGATTCTCGCCACCGGGGCTACCCCGGTGCGCCTTCCCGCCGAGATGGAGCGGGGCTCTCCCCCGGTTCTTTATCTGCGCACCTTCGCCGACAGCAAGGCCATCATCGCGGCCGCGGCGAACGCCAAATGCGCGGTCATCCTCGGTGCCAGCTTCATCGGCCTCGAGGTGGCGGCATCCCTGCGGGCCCGCAAGCTGGAGGTCCACGTCGTAGCGCCTGACGCGCGGCCGTTGGCGCGGATCATGGGCACCGAGCTGGGCGGCTTCATCCAGAAGCTGCACGAGGAGAATGGCGTCGTGTTCCATCTCCAGCAGAAGGCGAGAGAGATCGCCGGGGGCGCGGTGACGCTGGAGAACGGCGAGCGGCTGGAGCCGGACTTCGTGGTGGTGGGGATCGGCGTCCGGCCTAACCTGGAGCTGGCGGAGCGCGCCGGCCTGACGATCGACCGAGGGGTGATGGTAGACGAGCGGCTCCAGACCAGCGCGCCGGGAATTTACGCGGCGGGGGACATCGCTCGCTGGCCTGACCCGCACACTGGCGAGCCCATCCGGGCCGAGCACTGGGTGGTGGCCCAGCGCCAGGGTCAGGCGGCGGCCAGAAGCATCCTCGACCAGGACCAGAGGTTCGATGCGGTTCCGTTCTTCTGGAGCCAGCACTACGACGTCCCCATCAACTACGTGGGGCATGCGGACCGCTGGGATTCCATCGAGGTGGATGGGAGCATCGAAGCGAGGGACTGCGCCGTTCGCTTCAAGCGGGGTGGCCGCACCCTGGCCGTGGCGACAATCTATCGCGACCGCCAGAGCCTCGAAGCCGAGCTGGCAATGGAGCAGGCGATTAGTTGAAAATCAGCCGGAGACGCTTCCTGGCCGGTGTCGGCGCCGCCGGAGCTGCGATTGGTGCCGATGCATTCGGCTACGAGGCCCATCGGGTGCTGCTAAGCCGCCACGACGTTCGCGTTCGCGGGCTGCCGGGCTCTCTCGACGGGCTTCGCATCGCCCAGGTCACCGATGTGCACTTCCCCGGAAACCAGCTCGCCGCCCGGGCCGCCCTCGAGCACCTCGACCGGGAGCGCCCGGACATCGTGATCCTGACCGGCGACATGACAGAATCGGCCAGCGCGATGACCCAGGTGCGGGACTTCGCCGCCGAATCACCGGGGAGCCTCGCGACCATCGCGATCCTGGGCAACTGGGAGTACTTCGCCGGCGTCCAGGGTGACGCCTCGCGCGTGGCCTACCGCCAGGCGGGGGTCCATTTCCTGGTGAATGATGCGACTACGGTTGATGTAGGTGGGGCCCCGCTGACCTTCGTGGGTCTGGACGATGCGGTGTCGGGCCGGCCGGACATCGTCGCTGCCCGACGGGCGGTGGCGCGGGGCTCCACCGAGATCTGGCTGGTGCACGCGCCCATCTTCGCGGAGAAGCCGCCGGAGGGAGTCGCTGCGCGTCCCTTGATGCTGCTCGCCGGCCACACCCATGGCGGGCAGATCCGGCTTCCCCTGCTTCCTGCGGTGAAACCGGTCGGGGCCGGCCGGTTTCTGGAGGGCTGGTACCGTGACACCTTCGCTCCGTTGTACGTGTCGCGAGGCGTAGGGACCACCACCATCCCGGCCCGATTCCGCTGCCCGGCGGAGCTTCCGATCTTTACCCTGCGCGCAGGCTGAGCGTGACTCCTCCTCAGACAATCGGGCGCAGGACCCCGCCGTCCACCCGCAGCGCCGCACCGGTGGTGGCCGCCGGTCACCAGCGCGCGTTTGCCGTCCAGCCCCAGATCCATACCGTCCTCTGAAGGTGATGATCTCGAGCCCACCTGGTCCCGGCCGGCCGGGAGATCATGGCGAGCGAGATCACCGTGGCCAGCACCAAGTTATAGCCGAAATGAGCCGCGATCGAAGGACCCAGGGAGCGACTCCGCACTCGTAACCAGGTGGCGAGTATCGTCAGCAGGCCGATGGCCAGGGCTGCCTGCCAGTGCACGAACTCCGGCCCATGCATCAGCCAGAACGTGGTGCCGGAGATGAGCGCGGCTGCGCGAATGTTCCAGGTGTTGGCGAGGGCACCGAGCAGGACGCCCCTGAACATGAGCTCTTCGATGGGCGGAGCCAGCAGCACAGCGGAAATCACCCAGGCCCGAAGGGCCGAGTTCGAGGAGCCCGCCAGTTGGGTGATGAGGTCGGGCGGCTCGGGCCGGTGAGCTACCAGCGCCATGAGCGGAAGAATAAACAGGGCAAGTGCGGCTCCGCCCAGAGCGCCGTTGATGACCTGTTGAGGCCTGCCCCAGGAGAGACCGAGAACCCCTCCCAATGCAGCGCCGCCGAGCCGCTTCTTCCACTTCCTGAGCACGAGCAGCAAGGCGATCCCGCCCGCAACGAGACTTCCGGGTAAGGCCACGGGAACCAGTCCGGTCAGCGCCTGGAGGAGATCGCCATGGTTTCCTCCTTTCGCTGCTCTCGCGGCCGCCATGACGCCTACGATGGACCAGACTAGCACCTGCGCGCCCAGGTATGCCCCGAACGCGGTGACGACGTCCCGTCGTCGCAAACCGCCGTATGGCGAGGAGACAATGGATACCTCCACCGGCTCCACGGGAGGTACCGGGGTGTCTCGCCAGGAGCGACCCAGCAGGATGGCAAGGCCATGAGAGAGGGCTTCGTACACTCCGACCGAGGCGCCGACCAGGGCCAGAACGACAATGATGGTGATCGGAATCTCACTCGGATTGTCGGCGAGCGGCGGACCCGCGATGAGTGCAACCAGCGCGACGACGGCGCACTTGGCCAGGACCAGCTGACGGCGGGAGTACCGGTTCACGGGCACTTAGACCGAAGTGTCTGCGGGATGGACCGCGAGGCTTGCGCTACCGAGGCCCGGCCGTAATACTCGATCACCCGTACAACCTCGAGGTCTCCATGCCAGACGCTTCCCGCAAGATGATCGACTGCCGCCGCATTCCCAGCGAGCGCAACTGCAGCATCACCATCAGCGGCACCGAGGAGGAAGTCCTCACCCTCGCAGTGCGCCACGCCGTCGAGGAGCACGGCCACACGGCCTCGCCCGAGTTGCGCGAGAAGCTTCGCAGCGCACTGGTGGACGAGCCGGCGGAGATTCACGCGTAGTTCTGGGCCAGAATACTGAGGCGCCGCTCCATTTCCGCGTCCATCTGTTTGCGCAGCTCCCCGAGCCGCTTCGCGTAGGACTCGAGGGCCAGGTCCACCTCATCAACCGGCTGCCAGGGAGGTACCGCGCAGGGCCGCCCGGCCTGGTCCAGGGCGACGAACACGATGACACAGTGTCCCGTGCGCCGCCGCTCCCGGCTCTTCGGGTCGCTGGCATAGACGTCCAGCGACACGTCCAGGCTGGTGCGACCGGTACGGATTACCAGCGCATGAAGCTCGACCAGCTCGCCGACGTAAATCGGTCCGAGGAAGTGGAGCCCGCCCAGATACACCGTTACGCAATAGGTGCCGGTCCAGCCCGCGGCACAGGTATACCCCGCCTGGTCGATCCACTTCATCACCGCGCCCCCGTGCACCTTGCCGCCGAAATTGACGTCGCCCGGCTCGGCAAGGAACCTCAGGGTCACTCCACGCTGCCGTTCCACGGCTCCCCTCCCAGGCTAAGGCTCAAGCTGTAGGGTACATCACTGAATCGCGTGCCTTGGCAACGTACATAGGGTTCGACCCTGGCCCGAGGCATCCGTGACGACGGCGACCGTTCAACGTTCACCTGATCTGACGCCGGGAGCTCTGCGCTGCCGCCGCAAGTTCCTCAGACTCTTTCCCGACGGATTCGAAGATCCGGAGTATGTCGAGCTGGAGCGGGACTACAAGTGGCGGGCCCACGAGGCCTGGACGGCCGCCCTTGGCCCGAAGCGCTTTCGCGCTCTGCTCGGTGCCGGGAGATACGCCGAGATTGCGAGCCGGGCCGTCTCGATCGAGTCACGCACGAACCTGCTCTTCTCCTTCGAGAAGATGGCGCTTCGCGATGCGATCCGCTCGGCGGCGGGCGCTCGCGAATTCAGTGAGGGCCTCTATGACTTCCTGCACGGGCGAGGCACCGATGAGGCAAGGTTCACCCGGTGGATCGAGACGGTGGCTGGGCTGCCCCGGCGCCAGACGCGAGTGCTCACCTGGCCGCTGGTCACCGTGTTTGGCTTCATCGCGGTCCCTTGCGAGCACTTCTTCCTAAAACCGCGGGTGACCCAGGCGGCCGCCCGGGAGTACGGCCATGATTTCCAGTATCTCTCCCGGCCGAACTGGGTCACGTACGCCCATCTGCTGAGCTTTGCGAATCGGGTCCGTCGCCATCTCCAGGACCTCGGGCCGCGCGACATGATCGACGTGCAGTCGTTCCTCTGGATTCAGGGCTCGGAGGAATACGACGAATAGCCGGTCCGGAAGAGCAGGTGGGGGCGGCCGGCGTGGAGGATGTCGCGCTCGTACTGGAGACCTGCCTTGCGCATCACCTGCTGCGAGGCGGCATTGGTGGGGGCGGTGATCCCGACGACCGACGCCAGGCCGAGCCGCTCACGGCCGATGTGCACACAGGCTCGCGCGATCTCGGTGGCGAGGCCGCGACCCCAGAGATCGGGCAGGAACCCATAGCCGGTCTCGACCTCATCGACTCCGTCCACATCCAAATGCCGTAACACCGCGCGTCCGATTACCCCGCCGGTGTCGCGGTCTCGGAGCACCCACAAACCGAAGCCGCGCGCCGCCCAATGAGCCAGGTTGCGCTCCAGATAGGCCCGGGTTCCGGCCTCGTCCCGCACCCCGCCAAGCTCCGCCATGAACCACTCGTCCTGATCCATGCGCCGGAGATCGTCCCAGTGGTCCGCCGTCAGACGCTCCGCATCGAGACGTGCCGTGGAGAATGAGTCCAGGCTCACCGGCAGACTCGCCGGCCGCATCAGCCATGAACCTTTGGTTGGCCCACCCCGTACCTCTCGCGCAGCACGCCGAAGTGATGGGTGACGTGGCCGACCAGGATATAGGCCAGAGCCCGCGCGCTGATCGCTTTGCCGCTCGCCTCGCCCCGCTCACCCCAGCGCTCCGGCGGGATACCCTGCACCAGGGCCAACGTGCCCTGCCGCACGGTCCTGAACTCGTCCACCAGGGACCGGAGTGGTCGCGCGTCGAACTGGCCGGCCGGGACGTACGCGTTCTCATCGAAGCCCGGCAGCGGCGTGCGATCCCCACGGGAGATCCGCAAGAGACGATAGGCAAAGATGCGCTCCACGTCGGAGAGGTGGCCCAGGACCTCCTTGATGCTCCACTTGCCCGGCGCGTACCGTGCCAGCGCCGCCGTGTCATCGATTGAGGCCAACAGTCCCTCGACCTCGGTCAGTTGGCTGGCCAGCTGCTCGGCGATGTTCTCGCCCCTGACTTCGGTGATGTAGCGCTGATAGTACGGGGCGGCCTCATCGGACGCGGGCCGGGGGATCGCCAGCGTGCTCATCGCGTGCCTCCTTACTCAATGCCGCACCAGGTATCGGGCAATGCGAGATGTTCCAGGGACCGTATGTCCACGAATAGGCACAAAGATACCACGAGACTTAGAACAGACCACGAAGCAATCAGGTCGAGGTGGGCGTCATCGAGGAGCTGGCTAGAGCGAGGCTGGCTACGCTGTGTTCCGGTGGCGTACTTCGTAGTGTGCCGAACGGCCATCGAACCGCTTCAGCAGAGCCTGCCCCTTTTGAGGTACCACGGCGGCTTCGTAGTCCTCGCCGGCAAAGGCTCTCACACATCATGGTTCCCCTTGCACGCCGCGCCGGCGTGCTACGGACTCACACCAGGGGACCGGTTCCCTTGAAGTGAATTACCGTCGACTCAGGCACCCGGCTGTCGAAGGCGGTCTCGTTGACCCTGGCCGGGCCCTTCTGCCCGTTGTCGAGGGTGAACGTGAGTCGCTCGTTGGGGAGGATACCGTCGGTGGTGCGGGAGGTGAAGTTGCCGCTCCAAGACTGTCGCCCAGCGCCCGCCTCGGTGACAGTCAAGTGCACCTCGACCTGCCTTAGATCCTTTCGGTTCGACCGCTCGATGAGAGCGACATGAGACTGCATGGTGCAGACCTTCTTTCTCGCTAGCGAGGAAAACTACCTGTCGGCGTTGAGTTTGGGATGTCACTCCTCGAGAGGTGGATGGGGGGATGTGCCCTCTTCGACCGTCACATTCTCGGCAGGGGCCTCGGCCCGCTCCTGTCTGCGCTGCCGCTTCTCTTCCTGCTTCCGCTGCTTGTTCAATTCCTTCTGCCGTTTCTCGAAGCCGTAATTGCGCTTGGGCACGGAGGACGCTCCTTAAAGGTGACCGCGGAGCCATTCAAGGGCGCCAGTGTTCGACGGGCTTCACGGGTGTACTGTAACTTAGTCACCCGTGAGCCCTTCCGCTCGGTGCCGGCCCTTCCCCATCGTAACAATCCCCGTCAGATTGCTCCCGGCCCCCGCCCAACTCATGGAGCTGCAATGCGGTTCCCGTCGTTCGTGACTCTGGCCGAGCGCGCCAAGGAGGTAGTACTTCGCTTCCCCTGGACCATGGCGGCGGGTGTCCTCGCAGCCATCGCTGCTATCATTGGCACCACCCACTCCGGCAGCAAGGATGAGTGGGTCCGCGTTGCCGCGGTCGCTGCCCTGGGCCTCGCGCTCACGGTTGCGCTTACGCTCTTTGCCGAAGAACGCGGGTGGTCTTCCGCACGGAAAACGGGGCTGCACGCCGCGGGCGTTGCTCTCCTGGTGCTCTTCTATCTGGTTTGGCCCGGCCCAGACCGGAAACACGAGGCGATCCGCTATTTCCAGCTCAGCGCCGGCCTTCACCTCCTCGTGGCGACCCTTCCTTTCCTCGGCCTGACCGAGACGAACGCGTTCTGGCAGTACAATCGCCGGCTCTTCCTCGGGTTCCTCCGCGCCGCTGTCTTCTCATTCGTGCTCTACTTTGGGCTCGTCATCGCCCTGGTGGCGCTGGACAAGCTGTTCGGCGTCGACGTGCCATCCGAGCTCTACGCCCGCCTGTACCTGGTCGTGGTCTTCGTCATCAACACAGGGATTTTTCTGGCCGCGGTCCCGCGTGGCCTCCGTGAGCTTGCCGGCGATACCCGCTATCCCAGAGTTCTCAAGGTGTTCGCGCAATACATCCTGACGCCGCTGGTCTTCATCTACCTCCTCATGCTGCTCGCCTATCTGGTCAAGATCGTGGCCGGTGGCGAATGGCCCTCCGGCTGGATCGGCTGGCTGGTGACCAGTGTCGCCGTGGCCGGCCTCCTCGGCTTCCTCCTGGTGCACCCCCTTCGCGACGATGCCAACGAAGCCTGGATCCGCACCTATACCCGCTGGCTCTTCGTCGGACTCATTCCGGCGGCCGCCATGCTCCTGGTTGCATTCTGGAAGCGCATTCTTCCCTATGGGCTCACCGAGCCCCGCCTCCTCGGGGTACTGCTCGGCCTCTGGTTGCTGCTCATCGCGATAAGCTACACGATCCGTCAGGACGCAGGCATCAGGCGCATCCCGGTGACCCTCGCGATACTGCTCCTTCTCACGCTCTATGGGCCACTGAGCGTCACCAGCCTGGCCGTCGCCAGCCAGAGCCGGCGCCTGGCTCGACTGGTCGCGACCCGCCCGGTCGAGCAGACCGCCCCGGGCCAGCGAGATGGCCGCGAAGCCAGCGCCGCGCTGCGGTTTCTGCTGGACCATGGCGCGCGCCGGGAGATCGCGGCGGCCGTCCCCGGCGAGCTACCCAAAGTTGACTGGGATTCACTTCCCGGCCGCAGGGACCGGCGCGATTCGGTGGCGAGTCAAATCCTTGCTGGGGCAGGTATGCGTTACGTCTCGGAGTACCAGTACTTGGCGGGCGGATATGTCCATCTCTATGCCCGGAAGCAGGCCGCGCTCCCGATCGGTGGGTACGACTGGATGCTGAATGTTTCGGCGCAGGACACAGTGTTCACACTCGCTGGAGCAGACTCGGTGCGGGTCCGGTTCGACACCGCATCAGGCATAGTCCGCGTCCGGGTCGGCCGCGACTCGCTGGTGTTCGATGTGGGCCGGCTCAGCAGCGTGGCGGAGACATCGGCAGTGCGGCAGTATGAGGTGCCGGCGGAGCGTCTCCGGCTCGAGGCGGCCGTTCCCGGACGCCGGGGGGCGTTGATGCTCGAGTCGATCGACGGAAGGCGCACTGGGGACACGGTGCGGGTGAGCGGCTGGCGTGGAACGCTGTTTCTGGGACGTTGACAGGGGGGACGCGCCCGACCCCGCTCTAAGAAATGTATAGGTCGGCAACCTTGCGCCCGACATACATCCCTACGCCGGTTCCCACGGTGCTGAGCATGAAGGCAGTCATCGTGCCGACCGGCGCGCCGGCCCACCAGCCGACGGCGCTCCCCACGGTCGCACCGATGAATCCAAAGAGTCTCGTCATGCGCTGCGACTAGTAGCCGGTGCGGTGAAAGGCCACCAACCGATCAGCCAGGTCGCCCGGATCGGTGGAGACGATCCGGCCCCACGGCCCCACGTAAATGCGTACGGTAGTCGCGCCGGGAATGGCGGTCGGGTACCAGGCAAAGCGCCACACCGCCGGGTGTTGGCGAAGCTTGGGAAGCTCATGCCAGAGGAAAGTGGTAGACTGGGTCCCCATGCGAGGGGGCGGCGCCCCGAGTATCATCCCGGCACTCGAGTACGCGGCAGCCCAGGAGGCTCCCATCGCCAGCGCCCCCACGAACGACAGGATCACAACAAGCCAGAACAGGCGTGCCATGTTGCCTCACCGGTGAGTACACGTGCCGGGCGGAGCATGCATCGCATGCGGGGCGCTGCAGGCTCAAGGCATGTGTGACGAGAGCGCTGAATCTGAGGGCGGGGGCTATAGGAAGCTACGCGGGGCGGCCCCTCCCGGGCTAGGGTCGGCGCCCGTCAGGGCCTTGCGATATGCATGCTGCGTCTTAGCCCGGATATAACCGAGCCGCTCGTAGAATGGGTGTGATCCTGCCCGGGCGACGTTGCTCCGCACCGTCATCTGCTCCAGCCCCCTGTCCGCCGCCCACTGCTCCACCGCCGTCACCAGTCGGCGTCCCACACCCTGGCTCCGGTACGCCGGGTCCACCACGAGCCCGAGAATTTCGCAGCGCCGGGCGGACTCCAGGAGCTCCTGTTCCGCGCCGTGAACCCACCCCACGACGCCCGACTCGGCCTCTGCCACGAGGACCGCGTCCTCTCCCCTGGCAAGCAAACGCTGGAGCCGCGGCGCGAGGCTGGACGAGGCGACAGGGTAGCCCAGGATCTCGCTCAACTCTGCAAGACGAGCCACATCGGCCGCCGTTGCCCTGCGAACGGCGATCACCAATCGGTCGGTCGGTAGTCCTTCAGGAACCTTCCCCACACGTGCTCGCCCGAGTTAATCCCGGTCATGATCGGGTCCACGATGCGCGCGGCGCCGTCCACGATGTCCAGCGGCGGGTGGAAACGGTGCTCCGCCACTTTCCGCGCCGCGAGCTCGGCAGGGTCTTCGTCCGTCACCCAGCCGGTGTCCACGCTGTTCATGTGAATGCCGTCGCTCTGGTAGTCCGCGGCCGCGGTGCGGGTCATCATGTTCAGCGCCGCCTTGGCCATGTTGGTGTGCGGATGGCGGGTCGTCTTGAAGTTCCGGTAGAACTGGCCCTCGACGGCGGAGACGTTGACGATGTGTTTGTCGCGACTAGGCGTGCGCAGCATGAGCGGCTTGAGGCGCGCGTTGAGGATGAACGGCGCGACCGCATTGACGAGCTGGACCTCCAACAGTTCTACCGAGGGCACGTCCGCCATCAGCATCCGCCACGAGTTCCGCTCGCGTAGGTCCACCTGCTGGAGGTCCTGATCCAGGATCCCCACCGGGAACAGATGCTTCTGCGGCCGGTGCTCTTCCGGCAACAGGGGCACCTGGGAGAGCTGGGCCGGGGAGGATAACCCGGCGATGGTCGGCAGGCCTCGCTCGAACGCCACGGGACTGATCGCCGTGACATCAGGCGGTAAGTGGGCGCCGCGCCAACCCTCGTAGCTGCCCAGAAGCCGGCGTGCCTGCTCCGGCAGATCGGGCAGGGCCGCCGTCTCGGTTGCCATCATGTGCTCGTAGAACTCCGGGGGACGCCGAACGGTCTGACAGGCGTTGTTCACGATGAAGTCGAGCCGGGCACGAGTGGCGAGCAGCTCCCGGCAGAACGCCTCAACGCTCGGGGTATGGCGGAGGTCGAGCCCGAAGATCTCGAGGTGGTGGCCCCACTCGGCGAAGTCAGGCTCTCGGGCGTAGCGGGTAGCCGAGTCGCGGGGGAAGCGGGTAGTCACAATCAGGTGGGCGCCTGAGCGCAGCAGCTTCAGACCCGCCTGATACCCGATCTTCACCCGGCCGCCGGTCAGCAACGCAACGCGGTCGCTCAGGTCGGCCAGCTCGGTACGCTTGGCGAAGTTGAACGCCGCGCAGGGGGGACACAGTTGGTCGTAAAAGTGGTGCAGGACGGTGTAGTGCTCTTTGCACACGTAGCAGTGCTGCGGTTCGATGGCCTCGCGGAACTCGGGATCGCCATCCACCTCGCGCTGCTCGAAGCCGGTCGGTGGGAAGACGTTGGGACTGGTAGACACCGTTTGCCGGCGCAGCGTCCGGATCCCGGTCTGGTCCAGCGCCTGGTCCTCGCGCTTCACCTTCTCCGCCTTGCCCCGGCGGATGCTGGCTCGCACGAGCTGGCGGCGGGAGGCGGCATCCGGAGCGTAGACGTGACCGGCCGCCTGTAGCAGGCGCCGCCGATCGTCGGGGGGCACATGGATGAGGAGACCGCGGTCCGAGATGATCGTTTCGAGCAGCGCCGTCGCGGCGCGAAGGCGTTCGAGGAACGAGGCGTTGAGCATGGCGCGAAGTCTACAGCCGCTTGCGGTATACCAGGAAGCCCGACCGCTCGGCAACTTTGTCGTAGAGGGCCATCGCAGTCACGTTGGTCTCATGGGTTTGCCAGTACACCCGCAGGGATCCCCGCGGTCCTGGCCCGCTCATACACGGACTCGATGAGCGCACGACCCACTCCCTGACCTCGCGCGGCCTCGGTCGTGAACAGGTCCTGCAAGTAGCAGGTCGGGCCGATCAATGTGGTGCTTCGGTGAAAGAGATAGTGCACCAACCCGAGAAGCCGGCCTTCTTTCTCCGCGACCAGCGCATGAACGGTTCATTGGCATCGAAGAACCGCGACCAGGTCACTCGCGTGATCTCGGGCGGCACTGCCCGCTCATAGAAAGTGTTGTAGCCCTCCCACAATGCCTCCCATTGGGCAAGGTCGGTGGGAGCTACGGGTCGCACGGTGAGCTGCTGGGACATGGGAGCTCCTCAAGCCATCGATCTACAAGAGCTCGGCCAGCGCCGGATAGCGGGAGCGAATCACCGAGCCTATGGTTGGCTGCTCACTCGCGAGTGTGAAGTCGCGAAAGTCAAACCCCGGCCCAACCGTGCAGCCTGCCAGGGTGTAACTGCCCGTTGAGCGGGCCGCCTGCCAGTGGCCGGCGGGCACCGTCCAGACCGGGCGCTGTGCGCCATCGAGGGGCCCCAGACGATTGTGGTCCACCCGGTCTCCCTCCGAGGATGCCGACCAGAGATCGAGCGGCGCACCCTCATAGAAATGCCAGACCTCGTCCGACTGGACCCGATGCCAGCGGCTCACCGATCCGTTCGGCAGGAGGAAGTAAATAGTCGTGAGTGCTGAACGAGGCCCCCGGCCATCGTCCGGATGGACGGTGGCACTAGAGCGATACAGCTCGCCATAGTAGCCGCCCTCGGGGTGGGGACTGAGCCCGAGCATTGCGATGAGCGCCGCCGAGCGATCGCTCATCGCCTGTCGTTCTCGGAGCGGCGCAAACGGGTGAGGGCCCGATCGAGGGCGGCAGCAAAGGCCTGCCTGGCTCGTGCATCGTAGGCGGGTGGCCCACCAGTCACTCCTCCCGCTGTGCGTAACCGGTCCATGAAGTCCCGCACCGAGAGGCGCTCGCCGATGGTCTCGGCCGTGTGCTCCTCCCCCCGCGGATCCAGCACGGCGACCTCCTTCGGCACCAGCAGAGCAGCAAGTGGAATATCCTGGGTTACCACCAGGTCCCCCGGTTCCGCGTGCTCGGCGATATACCGGTCGGCGACGTCTGCTCCGCCATCGACCCAGACGGCGGTGACGTGCGGATTTCCGACCGGGGCGCGCAGGCGCTGGTTGGCGACGAGGACCGTGGTGATCTCCAGGCGTTTGGCGGCGCGGAACACGAGATCCTTGACGTCCCTGGGCGCCGCGTCCGCATCGATCCAGATCCTCAGACCAAACCCCGGGATAGCTGTGCTGGCTCGCCACGAACCCGCAGCGACCGGAACAATTTCCCACCGGCTGCCGCAACATCCCGCACCGCTTCACTGAACGCCGCCTCGTTGGCCCTGGAGGGAGCGTTGAACCCGCTGATTTTCCGGACGAACTGCAAGGCGGCATCGTACAGCTCCTGCTCGGTCGGCTCTTGGTGTGGGCGCCGCAGCTGCTTGATGTTCCGGCACATGATGGTCTCCTCCTCCATGGTTCGGCCTCGGATAGCGCCCCTTACCAGGCCATCCGGGGCTGCTACCGTTATATCCTTACAGTCGGAATTTAGGGGGTTCGGCTCCGGCCGCATCCCGGAACAGGAGCGGAAATGCCATCATCACACACGCGGTGGATCACCCTGGCCATGGTGGCCACCTGTGCCCTGGCGGCCTGCACCAGCACCCATCCCGGAGCGGTGCGGACCTCTCCGGAGCCGGCCGGCAGCCATCAAAGCGAAGTCTCGGACAGCGCCAGAGCGAGGGCCGACAGCGTCCGCCATCCCTATACCCAGGCGGACGTTGACTTCATGTCCCATATGATCGGCCACCATGCCCAGGCTCTCGTGATGGCCGGCTGGGCGCCCACACACGGCGCCAGTGCCTCGGTGCGCATTCTGGCCGAGCGGATCATCAATGCTCAGCAGGATGAGATCGCCACGATGCAGCGATGGCTTGGCGATCGCGGCCAGCCGGTTCCCGAGGCGCGCGCCACCGGGATGAAGATGATGATGAACGGTGTTGAGCAGGAGATGTTGATGCCTGGAATGCTCACCGAGGCTCAGATGCGGGAGCTCGACCAGGCGAAGAACCCGGGGTTCGACCGGCTGTTCCTCACCTACATGATCCAGCACCACCGCGGCGCCGTCTCGATGGTGAAGGACCTGTTCGGGACCAACGGGGCCGCCCAGGACGAGACCGTGTTCAAGTTCGCCAACGACGTCAACGTCGATCAGTCCACCGAGATCGCCCGGATGGAGCGCATGCTGGCCGCACTCCCGCCTGGGTGACGCTCCTCGTGAAACCTCGCCTGTTGTTCGTCCGTATGCCCACTCGGCTCCCTCTTAAGGAAACCGGCATGGCCTCCGCTAGACTCTTGTCGCCCTCACTCGTCCTCGGGCTCGTGTCCCTGGCCGCGTGTGCCCACTCGACCTCCTCATCGCAGCCCGGTGCCCCCTCACCGGCCGACAGCAGGTCCACCACGCCGCCGAGCCCCGATCCGCGCATCGGTCTTCGTGCCGGGAAGATGGATGCCGCCGAAGCCGTCTGGAACCTCCGCGTTCTCTCGAAGACTCCGCCATCCGAGCATTTCGCCGACGAAACAAACTCCGACCTGGCCTTCACCGGCCACTACGCCATTCAGGGCAGCTACAACGGGTACCAGGTGTGGGACATCACGAATCCCAGCCACCCTACCCTGAAAAACGGATATGTCTGCCCGGCGTCGCAGAGCGACGTGTCGGTCTACAAGAACCTGCTCTTCGTCTCTGGGGAGAATCTCTCGGCCCGCCTCGACTGCGGGACCGAGGGTGTAAAGGACACGGTCAGCTCGGAGCGGCTGCGGGGCATCCGGATCTTCGACATCAGCGACATCAGCCATCCCAGGAACGTGGGCAACGTGCAGACCTGCCGCGGCTCGCACACCCACTCGCTGCTGGTCGATCCCAAGGATCCGGAGAACGTGTACGTGTACATCTCGGGCTCCTCTCGGGTGCGGTCGCCGAACGAGCTCCCGGGCTGCGCCAGCGGGATGCCGTCCAATGATCCCAACTCGGCATGGTTCCGGATCGAGGTCATCAAGGTCCCACTGGCCCACCCCGATCAGGCCGCCATCGTGAGCTCCCCCCGCATCTTCAACGGCCTGGTGGCCCCCCCAAGTCATGGCGAAGCGCCGGAGGACAGTCTCGCAGAAGCGAAGGAGCTGGCCGACGCAAAGGCCGCGGGCCAATTCACCGCGGTGGTACCCGGTGAGGGGGAAGTTGTCATCCCGCCCGAGCACAGCCGCATGATGTTGGACAGCCTGGTTAGGGCGCGAAACGGGACGGGTGAACCCACGGCAACTGATAGCGCCGCATTGCGCCGGGCGATTCCCGGAATGGTCGCCGCGATGATGGCCGCTCACCTGGCTGCTCACCCCGAACCCGACAGCGGCAGCGGGCCCACCCAATGTCACGACATCACGCTCTATCCGGCAATCGGGTTAGGCGGCGGCGCCTGCGAGGGGTACGGGCTCCTGCTCGACATCCGAGACCCGGCCCATCCGGTCCGCATCGCTGCCGTGTCCGACTCGAACTTCTCCTACTGGCACTCCGCGACATTCAACAACGACGGCACCAAGATCCTCTTCTCCGACGAATGGGGTGGCGGGGGACAGCCGAAGTGCCGCAAGACGGACAAGCGCGAGTGGGGAGCGGACGCCATCTTCACCATCGCCCAGCAGAAGATGCAGTTTCAGAGCTACTACAAGCTGCCCGCGCCGCAGACGCCCCAGGAGAACTGCGTGGCCCATAACGGGTCACTGATCCCGATCCCGGGGCGGGACGTGATGGTGCAGGCCTGGTATCAGGGTGGGCTCTCGGTTTTCGACTGGACCGATGCTGCGCACCCGAAGGAGGTCGCCTTCTTCGATCGCGGGCCAGTGGATTCGACCAAGATGGAGGGCGCCGGATACTGGTCCACTTACTGGTATGACGGAGTGATCGTCGGGTCCGAGATCAGCCGCGGCCTCGACATCTTCGAGCTGAAGCCGAGCGAGTTCATCTCACAGAATGAGATCGATGCGGCCAAGTCGGTGCACCTGGACTACTTCAACACCCAGGGGCAGGTCAAACTCGTCTGGCCGGCCACCTACTCGCTGGCTCGGGCGTATCTGGATCAGCTCGAGCGCTCAAAGGGTCTCGACGCCGGCAAGATCTCCGCTGCGCGGGAAGCGCTGACCGGTGCCGAGAAGGCATCGGGGACGAAGCGGCAGGAAGCACTGACCCAGCTGGCCACGCGGTTGGACGGTGATACGGCCGTGGCAGGGGCCCCTGCCAAGGTGCGGGTATTGGCCGGGGTAGTGAGGCAGCTGGCCACCGCGCCGCGCTTAGCGCGGCAATGAAGAATTCTCGGCCCAGCTATTTCATGACCTGGAACGTGCCCTGAACCGGGTGCCAATCCTGGGAGCTCGACGCAAAGCCAACCGTGCTATGCTCGCGGAAGTTGAGGACTACGGTAAGGGTATAGCCTGAGGCCGCCAGGTACGAGACGGCATATATGTCGTCTGCCACCCTGATCGCGGCGTACGCCGGCTTCTCCTTCGCTGAGGCACCCTTCTGTGGTGCGTCCGCCGGGCGACCCTTCTGCGGGCTCGGCGCATCATGCCACTCCACGGTGCCGTCGTCATGAAACACGTGCTCGTGGGTCTTGCCCTTGGTCGGACCCTCCGTCCAGGTCAATCGTATGGTCTTCCCGCGAATCGTCGGGGCTCGCTGCACATCGGTCATCGGTTGATCTCCTGATCGTGGTTGCTCTCCCGGTAGTCGCCTGTTAGGCCGCGCCGCTGGCAAACGGGCGAGCCACGCGCAGCTCCGCCCACTCGACCTCGCGC
>JBBQXQ010000013.1:0-42564 GCA_038209515.1 Gemmatimonadales bacterium | reverse complement strand
AGATCCCCGAAAGCGTCAACCGCTGTCACCCGGTAACCCGCGCGCGCGGCGGACACCGCGATGGCCCGGGTGGTCACCCCTGCAATGAGTACATGTCTGGGATTCGTCTCAATCATTCGGTGGGATTACCAGCCGCAGTCGTGCTGCCGCAGGTGAGATGAAGACGAGGTGATCCAGTACCGTCCCTTTGGCCTCTCGGACTCTGAGTCGGTCGACCAGCTCCCGCTCCCGCCCACCGGCCAGACCATCGGCGAGCAGTGCGGCACCCTGAGCCCCCTGCTTTGCGGTGGCGGCAAATCCGGTCAACAGCCTGACTGCTCCGAGATCGCGCAGCTCGGCAGACAGCCACGCCAGAATCTCCGGCTCGGCTGCCTTGCGCCCGGAGAGCAGAATCTCGTCCGCGGAGGGCGCGGAGCACCGGAGCTGACGCACTGCCTTGGCTGCGCCTTCAACGTACGCCCGCAACGCGACCGATCTCTTGCCAGGGACCTGTACGCTCAGCGAGCTCGCCCCTCCCTGGAACAGTGCGGCTTTGGATATCGTCCCGGCCAGGAAGGCGACCTCTCCGTCCAGGGCACCCGCGGCGCGCCACCCGATCGGACCACTGGTGCCACCAATGCCATCCACAACCTGACCGCGCTCGACTGCCACCCCTGCGGTAAACGCTCCCCCGAGCTCCAGGAGGATGAACGACGCCTGTGCCGGTGTGCGCTCCCGCCGGGCGCAGTGATCGTGAATGCCGAGCACGACCGCGCACACCTTGTCGGCGGTTCCCATATCGACGCGGTTCAGCTTGCGATGGTCGGGGACGGTATCCAGATGGATGACTCCGGGCGTGTAGATCACGGGAAGGCCCGATGCGGCAAGCCGGCGGGCGAAGCTCCGGAGTCCGCCCAATCCGCCGGTTTCATCGGGAGCCGCGAGGAATGCGAGCCGGAGATCGGCGTCGCTGGTCGCGGCCGCCCGTTGCAGCGGGAGTCCGTAGCCCGAGGGCCCGGCGATGAGGTCAGGGATTCCCGATCCGGTGAGCAGTTCGATAAGGCTATCGGGATTCGCCAGTGCCTCCTCGGTAGGCCAGCTTCGATCGAGATAGAGCCGGCCATCGGCGATCCCGCAGATATCTATGCTGACCGTGCCCGGGTCGATGCCGACGACGCGGGTCATGGTTACGGCTTCTTCGCGACCAGCTCTCGAGCGATGTCGGCGATGGTCTCCGCATCGAGCACCAGATCGTTTCGCTCGAAAAGCTGGACGACACACGCCTTGTGCAGCTTGGTCTTGAAATTCCCTACCCCGAACGCACCGAACACGGTCACTCCGTTCTTCTTCACGCCCGCATCGTTGACGTCAATCCCTTCGATGCCGAGGGGCGGCACCGCATTCAGGTCGACCGCAATTTTGAGCGTCTTCACACCCGTCCACGCGGATTTTGGCACCATCTGTACGCCGGCAGGGCCGGAGTTGAGCAGGACCTCCACTCCCTGGCAGAGCTCGGGCAGCCGGGATGGATCGTTGAGGGTGACGGCTTCGGCGTGAACGTCGAAACGGGCGCTGATGAACTGCCGCGCCTTATCCCCTTGCTCCGGCTTGCGAGACGTGATGGTGACATGCGCGCCGTCCTTGGCGAGGAGTCCCGCCGCTCGCTGCCCGACCGGTCCGGTTCCCGCGAGAATCAGAACCTTCTTTCCTTTCATGTCCCCGAGCGTTTGCTCGATCTTCACCACCGCGGCAACCGCCGTAGTGTTGGAACCATTCGAGTCCAGCATGATGGAGACGGAGAGCGGCGGGAAGAGCGCGTCCTGTGCCATCGCCAGGAGCTGCTCGCCCGCGGTCATGTTGTTCCCGCCGATCCAGACGGCCGTGTTGTGCAGATCCTTCGGACCCCGGGTAAAAATGCAGCCGTGAATCAGATCGCGAACGTCGCCCTCGGTTACCCCTCCGTAACTCATCACGACATCCGCGGCGGCATCGTAGGCCACGACCTGGTCGAACACGCTCGGGAGCCTCGAGCTGTCGAGTTGAAGCAAAAGCTTGCGCATCGGCGGAGCCATTTCCCGTAACCTGGTCTGTAAAAGACGAGGGGCGCCCCAACCACGGGCCGCCCCTCGTCAACTCTCGGAAAAGCGGGACTGTACGATCAGCCCTCGGCGCCGCTCGCGAACGGATGGCGCGCACTCTTGTACTTCTGAAGCACCTCGTCGATCGTGGGCTTGCCCTGCAGCGCCCGGGCAATTGACTCCTTGGTGGCCTGATAGTTGTAGTCGAAGATCTTCTTGTCGTTCTCCGCCTGCCAGTGGATGAACACACCCACCAGGATGCAGAGATCGTTGGCCTTACTCTTGTCGATCACGCCGCTCGCGACGCTGTCCACCACCGCGCGTGCAACCGCCGCCTGTGCCGGGCCGAACATCTGCACCGCCTGCTTGGCGCCCTTGATGGTGACCTTGTTAAACATCACGGTGTCGGGCTTGGCCGGCAGGTTCGGGGTGACGACGGCAAGGAGATGATTGAAGCCATCGGTATTGGTCGAGAGCGCATTGACAAACGCCGCGCCCACTGGGCCGCTCCTGGAGCCAATGATCAGGTCGATATGGGCAACTTCATTACCTTCCCCAACTAGCGATTCACCAATGTAGAATTCCCCGGCCATAGCTGCCTCCATGTCCATTTTGTTAAAGAAGGAGAGAATCTGCCGCCACATGGTTAGCTCGACGTTGGCGAAGGGTGAGCTCGGACCAGGAGCAGCGTGAACCCAGGGACAGGCGGCCACGCGGTCCCGCTAGGCGGGTAGCTCGACGCGCTTAAGTGCTTTGCCCCACGTAGAGGACCCTAGTATGGAACCCGTATGAATGGGTGTCAAGTCGAGTCAAGCGCAGCGTTGCGACGCCGTTTGCGCCTGATTCGCAGCTGCTTGGCCCGCTCTTCTTGATCACGAAAGGGTTCGGTAGTTATTCGGGGACGCATGTGCTTACGATTTCTCCGCAGGGTGAAAAGCCGACGGACGCAGCAATGTGTAAGGTCCCCGCAGAAGAGCCGACGGCGCCGGACAATCTGGCCACGAGGCGGACAATCTGACCCATGTCATTCCGCTCTTTCCCGTAACAACCTTCCCGAATCCCTGACGGCGGCGATCGTCTCGTTTCTGCACCATGTGCTCTGGGTCACCGCCGCACGACAACGGCGCAGGGCATTGTGCTTGGAGGCTCGTCATGTCGTTCCATCGCTGCGGCCCGCGCCGCTCTCTCTGGATCCTCGCGCTAGCTCTCACGGTCACGGCGCCGCGGCTTCATGCGCAGTACTTCGGTCGGAACAAGGTCCAGTACGAGAAGTTGGACTGGCACGTCCTCAAAACCCAACACTTCGACATCTACTTTTACTCTGATGAGCAGGCGGCGGCCAAGGACGCGTCGCGCCTCGCCGAACGGTGGATCACTCGCCACTCGAAGATGTTCACGCATGAGTTATCCGGCCGGCAACCGCTCATTCTGTATGCCAGTCCCACGGAATTTCAGCAGACCAATGCCATTGAAGGCGATCTCGGCGAGGGAACCGGGGGCGTCACCGAAGCCCTCCGCCGTCGGATCGTGCTTCCGGTCGGAGGGACCCTCGGGGATCTGGACCACGTGATCGGTCACGAGCTGACCCACGCGTTCCAGTATGACATTACCGGCCGCGGTGGTAGCGGCAGCCTCGGAGGGCTTCCGGCTGCCACCGCGCTCCCGCTGTGGTTCATCGAGGGTATGGCCGAGTACTGCTCGCTGGGCCCGATGCACGCACCCACGGCGATGTGGATGCGGGGAGCGATCCAAGACACGGCCAAAGACTCACTCCCGACCTTCCGGCAATTGGACAATCCGCGGTACTTCCCCTACCGGTACGGCCATGCGCTCCTGGCCTACGTGGCGGGACACTGGGGGGACCAGGCGATTGGGCAACTGCTGCGCACGGCCGCGCGGCGACGGGCTATGGAGCCGGCGATTCGGGAAGTGCTGGGCATCAGTCCCGACCAGCTGGTGGCCCGCTGGCATGCCGAGCTCCATGCCACCTACGATCCGCTGCTGAGCCAGACTCGTCCACCGGAGACGTTCGGTCCTCGGATCGTCGGCGCGCGTCACGGGACCCGCTACAATGTGTCGCCGTCGCTAAGCCCGGATGGGACGCAGATGATGTTCCTGTCCGACCGGGACCTGTTTTCCATCGATCTTTTTCTCGCGGACGCGAGCACTGGGAAGATCGAGCGCCAGGTGACCAAGACGGCGGTTGACGCCCACCTCCAGAGCTTGGAGTTCATCGAGTCGGCGGGTAGCTGGGCCCCGGACGGTAAGCGGTTTGTCTTTGCGGCAATCGGTAGTGGGCGGCCGATCCTGGTTCTCTACGATGTGAAGCGCGGTAAGCGGACCCGCGAAATCCGGCTCCCCCGGCTCGGTCAGGTCCTCAACCCGAGCTGGTCGCCGGACGGCCGCTCTATCGCTTTCTCGGGGCTCGCCGGCGGCCTGACGGAGCTCTACATCTACGACCTCCAGTCTGACCAACTGCGACGAGTCACCGACGACCAGTACGCCGATCTGCAGCCTGCCTGGTCGCCCGATGGGGGCACCATTGCCTTTGCTACTGACCGGTTCAGCACTGACCTCGCCACTCTGCAGACGGGGCCGTACTCGCTGGCCCTGATTGACGTGGCGACTGGGACCATTCGCCCAGTCGCAGGCCCGCACGGCGCTCGTGAGCTCAACCCCCAATGGTCTCCCGACGGGGGCAGCCTCTACTTCCTGTCCGACCCCGACGGGATCACCAACGTGTATCAGGTGGACCTCGCCAGTGGGCGGCGCTCCCGGGTGACAGATCTGTTCACCGGCGTCAGCGGCATCACCGAGACGAGCCCCGCGCTTACTGTGGCGGAGCGCTCTGGCCGCCTGATGTACAGCGTCTTTCGGGCTAATGGCTATGAGCTCTACGCCATCGATGCCCCGGCTTCAGTGGCATCGGAACCGCCGGCCGCTTATCACGGATACGGGTCGGGTACCGGAGCGGCCGTGGCAGCAGAGCTCCCGCCCCTCACCCGCACGGGGGAGGTGCTTCTGCCCCTCCTTCATAATCCGCTACTCGGGCTCCCGGCGGACTCCCAGTTCCCGGTGCAGCGATATCGGCCGGGTCTGGGGCTGACGTACGTGGGCCGCCCGTCGCTGGCACTCGGAAGCAGCCAGTTCGGCACCTACGTCGGAGGCGGCGCGTCGCTCTACTTCAGCGATATCCTGGGCAATCACAACCTCGTCACCGGTCTCGACGTGCAGGGCAGTCTGAAGGACGTGAATGCGCTGGTTGCATATCAGAACCTGGCCCACCGGCTCAACTGGGGGGTGTCGGCCGATCAGACCCCTTATCTGACTGGAGCCTTTGCGGAAGGAACCGCCGATGTGAATGGTGAGCCGGCCCTGGTCGATCAGCAGTTGATTCAGCGCCAGATCAACCGCGATTTGTACGGTCAAGTGGCCTACCCATTCAGCCAGGTCCAGCGGGTCGAATTGCAGGCTGGCGTCACCAACATCTCCTTCAACAACCAGCTCCGTACCACGGCAGTGTCGTTAATCACCGGCGATGTATTGGCGGACGACCAGGTCGATCTTCCTGCCGGCAAAGCGCTCACCCTGGGCTCGGCCAGTGCCGCTCTGGTCTTCGACAACTCCTTCTTTGGTGCGACCGCCCCGATCTTGGGACAACGTTACCGCTTCGAGGTGTCGCCGACGATTGGTTCACTAAACTTCGTCGGCGTGCTCGGAGATTACCGCAAGTATTTCATGCCGGCCCGCCCGTTCACTCTGGCGACTCGACTGCTGCATTACGGCCGCTATGGAAAAGATGGAGAAGACACCAGGCTGCAGCCGCTCTTTCTCGGCTACCCCGGTCTGGTTCGAGGATACAGCTTCGGATCGTTCGACGCCTCCGAGTGCAAGCCACCGCCGGGCGATCCAAATGCATGCCCCGTCTTCGATCAATTGCTGGGAAGCCGGATAGTCGTGGGTAACGCCGAACTTCGTTTCCCTCTGCTCGGCGTACTGGGCATTGGGTCGGGCTACTACGGAGCCTTCCCACTCGAGCTGGCCATATTTGGAGATGGAGGACTGGCCTGGGACACCCAACATGATCCCTCAGTGTTCGGCTCGGGGAGCCGCGATCCGGTCTTCAGCGCGGGCGCCGGCCTCCGGATCAACCTGTTTGGATTCGCCGTCGCGGAAGTGGACCTGGTGCGGCCATTCGACCGGCCGGGCAAGGGGTGGGTCTGGCAGTTCGAGTTGCAGCCCGGGTTCTAGGGCGGGAAGGCGGTACGGCGGTAAGGCGGTATGGTCGCTACTGGCTAGAGTGTAATCCTCGCCTCCATTCCTCGTCAAGCACCGATCCTTGCTTGACCACGATACCGCCCTACCGCCGTACCGCCGTACCGCCTTCCTTTACATATGCACCCTTCCCGCGACCACCACCTTCCCCCAGATCCCGACGCCTACCGCCACGCTCCCCACCCCAAGGGTCGCATCATCGTCATCGCTCCCACGCGCGCTGCCTGCGAGACCATCGAGCTGGCGCTCGGCCTTCACGTGGACACGCTGCTCGAGCGCGAACACGGCGCCGAGCTGTGCGAGTGGGCGGTGGCAGGCAAAGGGTTCGGCATTGTAGCGGGAACCGGCACGGGCAAAACCCTGGGTATCCGTCCGATAGCGGAGTCGATCTTGCGGGAGCCACTGTCAGTTGGGGTGGTCAATCGCGAGCGCGAGGCAACACCGGAGACACCGAGCTGGAACGTGGTCATCGTGACCACAGGGATCGCCCGGCGCTGGTTTCAGGACGATTTGATCACCGGCCGCGATACCATCATTGTGGACGAGATCCACCAGACGTCGGCGGAGCTGGAGCTGTGTCTCGCCTTGGGCAAGCGGGCCGGTAGCCGCTTCATCTGGCTGAGCGCCACGGTGGATCCCACCTTCTACTATCAGTACCTGAACAGCTCCGAGGTGCTGGTCACCCAGGCCTTCGACCCCAACCTCAAGGCCAAGGTCGAGGTTCTGTCCCAGCAACCCGAGGAGTTCCTCAACGAGCGCTACATCCGCAAGCTGATGAAGGAGAAGCGCGGGGTAGCGGTGTTCGTGCCGACCCGAGCGGAGGTCGAGAAGCTGGCCGTCACCCTGGGCGAGCAGTGGCCCCGTCTGACCACGGCTTTCTATCATGGCGGAGAGCCGATCCGGGTCATCCGTCCCTTCCTCGAAGGCGAAGTCGAGCGCCCGTTCCTGCTCGCCATGACCGCAGCCGGCCAGTCGGCGCTCAACGTCCGGGGTCTCGACACCGTGGTCATCTACGATGCGCGCTATGGCAACGTGGTGGAACGGGGCCGGAACGTGCTCCATCGGCTGTATCTCGGAGCCAACGAGATCCTGCAAATGGCGGGTCGGGTGCACGGTCGGGTGCCGAACGGCGAGGTATCCATCCTGAGCGATCGGGACCTGGACTTCACCACGCTCAGGCCGACGCCGCCGGAGTTTCAGCTCGCCGGAGATGCCGAACGAGTGGCGATCACCTGTGCCGCACTCGGGGTGGATGCGCGGGACCTCGACCTGCCGGTTCCGCTCGACCGCACCGCCTATGGCCGCGCCGTGGAGCTGCTCACCAGCCGTGGACTGGTAGAGAACGGCCGGTTGACCAGCTACGGGCGCGAGGTCGAGGCACTGCCGGTGGACCGCGCCTGGGGCGAGCTGCTGGTCCACGCCGACGAGGCGCTCATCCCCATGGCAGCGGTCTGCTCCAACATTGATTCGCTGCACCGAATGACGCGGGAAGAGCGAGACCTTCACGGCGTGATCGTAAATGGCAGTGATCACCTCACGGCGTACAACCTGTTTGCCGAAGCGGTGAACCAGCATGGCTCCGTGGGTCAGGTCTATGGGCTCCCGCGGCACCTGTTCGAGGAGGAGCTCGAGGAGTGGGCTGAACGCCGTGGCGTTCTGATGAAAGCCATCGAAGACACCGCCCTCGGGCTGGCGTCGGTGTATCGCTCGCTCGAGCTGCCGCTGCCGAAGCAGCTTCCCTACGCCTCTAAGGACATCCGGGGCCGCTGGGCCGATCTGGTCGCCCGAATCATGCCCTTCGACCTGGTGATCGACGGGCACACGGCCGATGGCCACGAAGCCCGGGTTTCGAAGACCTCGGTAGCGGGAAGCTGGGGCGCAGTCGCGGGAAACCTGCGTTTCTTTGCCGATCGGTTCGGGACGGCTCGTGCCGGGATCGAGGGCACCACCATCTCCTATGACCTCGTTCGTCGTTACGCGACGCTGGGGCCGCCCCAAATCGTGCTCGGCGCTCCGCGCAAGCATCAACGGCTCATGATCGAGCGGCGGCTCAGCTACTTTGGCTTCGACCTGGATACCGAGTTCGAGCCGATCGAAGGCGAGATCCCGCGCGAGCTGCAACCGGCCGCACGGGACGTGCTCACCCAGGCACTGATGGAAGGTGGGACCACCCATCCGGATCAGCACCGCCTGCGCCGGGTGATCGGGGAGCTCGACGAGCTTTGGCGGCGATCCGGGGGAACCCTGAGCTCACTGTCCCCCGAGGAGACCAGGATCCGAATCCGCGAGCAGTTGGAGAGGGTCGCTGGCTGGGAGGACTTCCTGCGTACCCGGATTGTTCTCGAGCCGTCAGAGCTCGTTGACGAAGAGACCCGGAAGAACCTCGAGGCCCTTCCTGGGCGCTTGCACATCCGGGGCGATGCAGTGCCACTGGACTATGAGGTCGAAGGCAACCTGGGGGTGGCGCGCGTGCGACTGCGGGAAGGTCAAGCCAAACGGCTCCGGCCGGAGGAGCTGCCCCGGCTCGACCGTCCCCTCCGATTTGCGGTGCAGCGGGGGCACCATCCGCCCATCCTGGCCGACAGCATTCCTGTCTTGCAGACGCTGCTCCAACGCGCACCCAGGGAGTTGGCCGAAGGCCATGACGACGGCCGAGTCGGGCGGCGAAGGGGCAAGCGCCGCCACGGAAAGACGAACCGGGGGAGCGGCCGGCCGCCCGGCCGATCGCGACGCTAGCTCCGTAACGCTCCATTGTGCACCCTGATCGCGGGTGCACGTCTTGAATACAGAACGGCGCTGTTCACCGGGCCGGAAACCCCTTGGCCTACCACCGCGTATCTTCAAACATATGCCAGATACCCTGCCTCTCCATTCGATGCCGGCCGTCTTCTCGCCATTAGCCAAGGCCCTCCTCGACGGCTTCAGTGAGGGGGTCGTGGTGTTCGATGTGGACGGGCGTCTGCTATACGCCAATCACCCGGCCAGGGAGGCACTGGCCGGGATGGATTTATCGGAGGGGGCGCCGGACCTGCAACCCCGGCTGGCGGTACTGGGCGGTCGGCTGAGCCCTCTTCGGGTCGCCGGTCTCGAGTTGGGCGAAGCCATGTTTATTCCGGGTATTGCCGGACCCACCACATTGGCGGCCAGGGAGAAAGAGGCTATCGTCAAGACGCTGGATTCGAACAACTGGAAGCTCGCTGAGACCGCTCGGTCGCTCGGTATCAGCCGGACCACCCTCTGGCGCCGGCTGAAGGCGTACGGGCTCCATCGCGACGGCCGGAGCAAATGGGCGCAAACCTCATAATCGCTAGTGTAACCGTCCTTCTTCAGTCCTCCCCAGCCGATACCACCACCAAGCCCAGCCCGACTCTCCAGCACAGCGACACGGTGACCGCCAAGCCTACTCCCGGCCTGGCCTTCGAGCGCCTCTCGGATCTTTTCCAGTACAATCGGGTTCAGGGACTGTCGCTCGGTCTCGGGTATCGCCTGCTGGTGCCCTGGCTGGGTCTCACCGCCATGTACGGAACCGCCAGGTACGGGTTCAGCGACGAAAGGGTCACCGGACGGCTCAGTCTGGTGCGTGATTCGCGGGAGGCTCGACTGGCCATCAGTGGCTATCACGACGTCACCGACCTGGACCCGTTCTCACCGGGCCGGAACTTCACCAATACCTTTAACAGCCTTCTTGCCGGTCATGATAACGGTGATTACGCCCTCTCGGACGGCGGCGCAGGGACAGTCGATGTATCGATCGCGCGGGCACTGAACCTCAATCTGACTGCACGCGTCGAGCACCAGTACAGCATAGCGCGGGCAGCCCGCTCGGCGATCAACGACTTCTTCGGCGGCAGCGGCCTGTTCCCTCCCAATCCGTCAACAAAGGAAGGGGTGTTCGGCGCGGTTGTGGCACGGCTCAGCGGAGTTCGCCGCGTTCGTTGGACCCTCGCTCTGGACGTGCTGGGTGGCGCGGGTCAGACTACTGCTCGCCTCTACGGGGACGCCCGCCGCAGTTTCGGCTGGCGTCAGGAGATCACGGTCAAGATCAAAGCCGGCGCGGGGACGGAGCCTGCCTTGCCGCAGACCCTCTTCCGACTCGGCGGGCTGCATACGGTTCGGGGTTTCGAGTACGGGACGGTCCGGGCGCCGGCTTTCTGGGCAGCTCAGCTGGATCTTGCTCCGGTAGGAGGGCGCTTTCGCCCTGTGCTCTTCATCGACGCGGGGCAGGGCGGCGGCATTGGCGCTCTGTTCTCCAGCAGGGCGTTAGTGGGTGGGGGCGTGGGGCTATCGCTATTTCACGGACTCGTCAGGCTCGATTTCAGCCGTCCCATCTCCCCGGATATTGGGGCAAAAGTGCGGTTCGACCTCGTCTTCCAGGGGGTGCGGTGAAGCGAAGCGTGACGGCGTTGGCCATGGTGCTCGTCGGCTTGCCGGGGTGCAATCGGGAGCCGGCCTCCCGCGGTGGCGCCGGAGAGATCGACGTGCGCTGGATGGGAAGCGAGCGTGGGAGGCTATCAGGCAGGGCGACTGCCGAGTGGTGCTCCATCCTCCGGCTGCTCGAGATTCGCGCCATCCGGGGAGACACCGGGATCGCACTCGCAATCTACCCTGCCGATACGATCACCCCGGGCCAATACCGGATCATCGATGCTGCCAAGGCGGAGTCGCTGCCGCCGGCTGCCGGCATCGCCCTGCGATGGGCCACTCAGAATGCCGTCAAAGGCTTCCAGGGGGAGAGCGGGTCGGTGGTTCTCAGTCGGTCCCGCTCGGGCGAGCTGTCCGGCCGGATCACGGCTGCCGCCCGGTCGGTGACCGATACCCAGCGGGTCACGATCGACGGCAGCTTCAGGGACCTCATGATCCGTCCCCAGGCTCGAGGGTGCGCCCGGCCCTCAAAGCATCCCGATGAAGATGCTCAGGCGAGCGACACCCAACTACATTGACAGCATGGAGAACACCTACTTCCGGAAGGGCTTTGGCCTCAAGAACGAGATCGCGGGCCGGCTGAACGCCGATTACCACAGTGCGGTGGTCGAGGCGGTGCGGGCCAACGAGTACCGCCTCGAAGCAGGTGGACTGACTTTCCGGTTGGCGCGTGAATTCGGCTTCTGCTACGGGGTGGATCGCGCGGTCGAGTACGCGTATGAAACCCGCACCAAGTTTCCGGACCGGCGGCTCTTCCTGGTCGGTGAGATCATCCATAATCCCCATGTCAACGAGAAGCTCCGGCATATGGGGATCACGCTACTGGCTCATCGTCCCGACGGCGAGTTCGATTTCGGGGCGGTGACGCCGGACGATGTAGTGATCATGCCGGCCTTTGGGGTGACGATCGGGGATTTCCAGCGTCTCCGCGCCATGGGATGCGTGTTGGTGGATACCACCTGCGGCTCTGTGTTGAACGTCTGGAAGCGGGTCGAGAGCTATGCCCGGGATGGCTACACCGCCATCATCCACGGAAAACACTACCACGAGGAGACCAAGGCGACCGCGAGCCAGGTGATGAAGTACCCGGCCGGCCGTTACCTGGTGGTGCTCGACATGGCCGAGGCCCGGATGGTCTGCGACTTCATCGAGCGGGAAGAGAATCTCGAGCTGCTGGAGAACCGCTTTCGCCAGGCGGTGTCACCCGGCTTCGACTTCGCACGGGACCTGACTCAGGTCGGACTCGCCAATCAGACCACCATGCTTTCAGGCGAGTCGCTCGCCATCGCCGGCGAAGTCCGGAAGAGCATCATCCGGCGCTACGGACCCGATGCCGTCGACCAGCATTTCCGCTCCTTCGACACTATCTGTTCGGCCACCCAGGAGAGACAGGATGCCGTGCTGGCGCTGATTGGCGAGCCACTCGACGTGATGGTGGTTGTCGGTGGGTACAACTCGAGCAACACCTGCCACCTCGCTGCCCTGGTGCAGCAGCACGGCATCCGGACCTATCACATCGAGGATGCCGACGCCGTCGATGTCGTGAGCGGCGAAATCCGGCATCAGCCGATCGGAACCAAGTCCGAATCCGTGACCGAGCGCTGGCTGGGTGAGGCGCGGATCATCGGCATCACGGCGGGTGCGTCGACGCCGAACAACAAGGTGGGCGAAACGATTGCGCGGATCAGCGCGGTAGCCGGGGTGGATCTCGAGGGGGCGCTTGGGTAGGCCTACCCGCTTGGTCGACCTTAGCCACACGATACACCACGGGATGACCACCTATCCCGGCCTTCCCGGACCGCTCATCTGCGACTATTTGAGCCGGGAGGCGTCACGCAGCGCTTACGCGTCAGGGGTCGAGTTCCAGATCGGAAAAATCGAGATGGTGGCGAATACCGGCACCTACCTCGACTCCCCATTCCACCGCTATGCCGGCGGCAAGGATCTCTCCCAGCTTCCTCTCGAGTCCCTGGCCGGCCTCGACGGGGTGGTCGTTCGGGTCTCATCCGTAGCCGGACGAGCCATCTCCCGGCCATCGTTCGAGGCAATTGAGCTCGAAGGCAAGGCGGTCCTGGTGCACACCGGGTGGGATGTTCACTGGCGCACCGAGCGGTACCTCTCGAGCAATCCGTTCCTCACCCGAGATGCGGCCGAGTACCTGGTGAGCCAGGGCGCCGTGCTGGTCGGCATCGATTCGCTCAACATCGATGACATCGGCGATCCCAGCCGTCCCGTCCATTCGACGCTGCTCGGTGCCGACATACCCATCGTCGAGCACATGTGTAACCTGGCCGGGCTTCCCGACCGGCAGTTCCGGTTCTTCGCCGTGCCGGCCAAGGTGGCCGACTTCGGAACCTGGCCGGTTCGGGCTTTCGGGCAGGTCCTTCCGTCGGATTAGCGTCTCCGTCAGAGGGCTAGCGCAATTCCGGCAGCATCTCAGCCACCGCGGCGATAGTGAGGGGAGCGCTTCCTTCGGCCCGGTTGTTCACCAGCAGGTAGGCGGGAATCCTCAGCCTTACGGCTTCCTCGACCAGGCGAGCCAGATCTCGCCGCAGCTTCGGATTGGGCTCACGAATCCGGTCATAGGGGGCAAAGGCATCGACTGCCTCGTCGTAGGTTCGCCCTGGCCGGAGCAGGGCGCGCGCCAGGATGAATGGACCGGCAACCGAACCGGGAAGATCGAGCTGGTGTCCGATGGGCGGCATGCGGGTCCATGAGTTGAACACGTGAACTACCCCGTGCTCTCGCAGCACGGCGAAGTACATCGGCGTGAGAAACTCATCGTTTCTGACCTCGACAGCATACTGGGCGTCGCGGGGAAGAGCGGAAAAGAATTCATCCAGCCGGCTCGCGAACCGTTCTGGCCCGATGCCGCTCGACTTGGCGATGGTCTGGAACTCGAAAACGAAGGGCCCGGTGTTCTCGGCGAAATGGCGCTGATAGGGCTGGTAGATCTCTTCGACAAAGAGATCCGGATTGAGGAAGTCCGGATTGATCTTGCCGACCCTCTCCTTGTCCTGAGCCTTGGTAAAGGCATGGATGGTCAGCTGGCTCCAGACCTTGCTGATGCAGGGGAAACCGGACGGGAGGTGCTCGGCGTAACTCCGAAGCACCGCTTCGGTAGGGGGACCGTAGAAGCTCGAGTCGATTCCCACCGTCCCGAACAAAGGAAAGGCCGCATACTCCTCCAGCATCCTTGCGGCGGCGCCTTTGGGCCCGTAGTCCCGATGGTAGACCAGGCCGCGCCACCCGGGATAGTTCCACGTGGAGGTGCCGAAGCGCACCAGCGGAGGAATGCGCGCTTGCAACCGCTCGAAATCTGTCGTACCTGCTGCTCCCATTCCTACGCCGGTCACGATTCCCTCATGGCGCCGCTACGATCCTGGACACCCGTCCCGAGCTCTCCAGCACGTACAGCTCGCCCGCCGCGTCCTCGCCGAAACTGGTTAACGTGCTGGCAGTGCGCAACGTTGGCCAGTTGGTCAATTCAGTGGCAGTTCCGCTAGAGAAGCGAAAACTGTGCACCCATCCCTGGCAGAAGTCGCCGAAAAAGTAGAGACCCTGGAGGGCCGGAAGGGCGCTACCCCGGTAGACGTATCCCCCGATTACCGAGCAGCCCCCGGTATGGTTGTATTGGAATGTCGGTAAGGTGAGCCCGGTCTGGTCGCACTGCCCTCCGCCGAGACAATGGTCGCCTTCCATGATGCTCCAGCCGTAGTTGACTTCCTTGCCGCCACCGTTCGCCGCGGGAGCGACGTCGATCTCCTCGAAATCAGTCTGGCCCACATCGGCGATGTACAAGTCTCCGTTGGCCCGATCAAAGCTGAAGCGCCAGGGGTTCCGAAGCCCGTAGCTCCACACTTCCGGCCTCGTCGCGGGCTGTTGTCCTACAAAGGGATTATCGGCAGGCACTGTGTAGGAAGTTCCAGATTGAACGTCCACGCGAAGAATGGAGCCGAGCAGCTCCGAGAGGTCCTGCCCCCGGCCCTGAGGGTCGTTGGATCCTCCGCCGTCACCCAGGCCCAGATACAAAAACCCGTCGGGCCCGAACGAGACCTGCCCTCCATTGTGGTTGGGTGCGGGCTGATCGGCCGTGAGTACCACCTGCTCGCTCGAGGCGTCCGCCATGTCAGGGTTGGCTGAGACCTGAAACACAGAGAGCCTGGTGTTGCCAGCGTTATCCGTGTAGTGGACCACAAACCGACCGGTGCTGGCGTAGCCTGGAGGGAACGCCAGGCCAAGGAGACCCTGCTCCATGCCCCCGGACACCTGCCCGCTGATGTCTAGGAAAGGGTCTGGAAGGAGGGTACCGTCCTTCACGATGCGGATGCCCCCGGTCTTCTCTACGATGAAGAGCCGGCTGAGGTCACCGGTTGGAGCGGTGAGGTACAGCGGGAAACTCAGTCCGGACGCGATCTCCTGCAGGCGTACCCCTTCACCGGTTGGTAGGTTGGGGCCGGCTGTCGAGCCGCAGGAGCCGGCGCCGATGACCACGCCGAGCAAGACCCCGATCCAGCCAAGGAGAGGGGGGCAGCGCATTGCCGAATCCTTTCGCAAGTGACCCCGTGTAATGATATGCAGATGCTGGTCTCGAGTCGGGCTGCTCATCATCCTGGGCGCCTGCACGCCGCTCGGACTATGGGTGTATGCGGATCCTGTCGTGACCGTCTCGCGGGTGACGCTCGAGGTCAAGGAAACAAAACGCCTGGGGACAATCGTCGCCCTCGCGGTGGATAATCGGAACACCTATGCCATTTCGGCCGAGCGGCTCAAGCTCTCTCTAAGATTGGATGGCGTCCCCGTAGGCCGGGTCGATCGTGACAGCTCGGTTCCGGTTGCCAAGGCAGCGGTGTCGACGGTTGCCTTGGCGCTTCCGCTACAGAAACAGACGACACCGGAACGTCTGGCGACGCTCGGCTCGGGAAGCCACACGTTCGCGGTGCAAGGCCGGACGACCTTCCGCACGCCGTTCGGGATGCGAGCGGTGCGATTCGAGCAGGAAGGTTCGATGACATTCGGTGAGCGTTCGAGCAGCTCAGCGCCGTAGCTTGGGACGCATCCGTTCCAGCCGGTCCAAATGGGTCACGCTGAGCGTGACGGCCCCGAATTCCTCATCCACCTTTCCCCGAAAGATGAACGGTCCCTGATCGAACAGGACGTGACCACGCTCACGATAGATCCCGGGGAAGAGCACCGCCTCGATCAGTCCGTCCCCATCATCGAAGGTCGCAAACTCCATCGGCTCATCACGTGTGGTGTGTACCGGCTTGGCAGTCGTGAGCATGCCCGCTGCCAGGACGTGACGCCCGACGTGCTGCTGCAGCTCCGTGCTCCGGCACAGGCGGAAACGCCGAAGCTGCTCCGTATGAAGCTGCATCGGGTGTGCGTCAGTCATGAACCCCAGCGCTTCGTATTCCTCCCTGCGGCGGCGCTCGGGGGAATATTCCTTCAAGGTTGGCACTGCGGGGGGTAGATCGTCGAACCAGTCTGACAGGCGGACGGATGGACGGGCCGGGTACCCGCGGAGCGGGTGGTGGCGGTCGGTCTGTTCCGAATCAACCATCCACAACATCATCGGCCGGGTCCAGCCGCCGGCGATTGAGTCGAGCGCACCGACCTTGATGAGGAGACGCAGATCGGCGGGCGCGATACCGGTACGGGCTCGAAAATCAAAGATGTTTCGGAAAAGGGCAGGCTCTTCCGCCGTACCGCCGTACCGCCGTACCGCCGTACCACCCCGCGCAGCGATCACCCGCTCCACCGCGTCCGCCGACAATCCCTTCACAAACTGCAACCCGATCCGGATCTCTCGTCCCTTGCCGAGGCAGCGGAAATCGCTGGCATTGATATCGGGAGGCAGGACGGTGAGGCCCATCCGCATGGCCTCCGCCACGTAGGCGAATGACTGATAGAAGCCGCCGCCATTGGACAGGACCGCGGCCATGAACTCCGCGGGATGGTTGGCCCGGAGCGCACAGGCATGCTGGGCGATCTGGATGTACGAGCACGAGTGTCCCTTGCAGAAGCTGTAGCCGGCGAAGGACATGATCATCTCCCAGACCCGCTTGGCCGCGTCGGAATCCCGTCCCAGCCGCATCGCCCCGGTGAAGAACTCCTCGGCATAGGCGCCGAGGTGCTTGGCGGGGCGCTTCTTGGAGAGTGCCTTGCGCAGCCCATCGCCGGTGGCGGGAGACATACCCGCAAAGGTGGCGCACACATTCACCACGTCTTCCTGGTAGACCATGATCCCGAACGACTCGAGCAGGGTGTCGCGCAGCGACGGGTCCAGCGGCTGGTACGGCATCCCATTACGCAGCCGCTCGAGATAGAGCCGGATGTACTTGTTCGAGGCAGGCCGGATCATGCTGGTGTTGAGTACCAGCAGCTCAAAGGTGTCCGCCTGACTCTTGGCGCAGAGGAGCCGTGATGCCGGAGACTCGGTGTAGAAAACCCCCATGGTCTTGCCGGTACGGAACAGCGCCCTGGCCCCCTCATCCTGGCCGGCCACTGACGAGGTGTAGTCGATCCGTTGGCTCGTGTGCCCGTGGACTGCGTCGATGGCATCGCGGATTACCGCGAGCGACCGATTGCCGAGCAGATCGATCTTCACAAGTCCCGCGTCCTCGGTGCCGTCCTTCTCGAATTGAATGACTGGAACCGGAAGATCGGGGTCGTCAGTGAGCGTCTTAGCTGCGGGTTCCACCGGCACGTAGTCGGTGAGCGGCGTCGGCGTGATCACCACGCCGCCGGCGTGAACCGATAGATGGCGAGGGATCCCTACCAGGCCTTCGGCGATGCGGGCGTATTTCTGCCAGCTGGTGGCCAGATGGAGCCCGCGAAAATTGGGATGGTCCCCAACCAGAGCCGCCAGCCGCTCGCCGGTCTCGTAGAAATAGGGAATGCGCCGGGTGACCTCCCGGATCTCACCCGCCGGGCGTCCATGCACCTTGGCTACCTCGCGCAGCGCACCGCGAGGCTGAAAGGTGTTGTGATTGGCGACCATGGCGGAGTGCAGCCGGGGGTACCGGCGAAAGACGTACGCCAGGACCTTATCCCGCTCGTCCCAGGGAAAGTCGAGGTCGATGTCTGGGGGATCGCGCCGCTCGAGATTGAGAAAACGCTCGAAGACGAGGTTGGAACTGATGGGATCCGCGTGGGTGATGCCGAGGCAGTAGCTCACCACCGAATTGGCCACCGAGCCCCGGCCACAATGGGTCGGTCCATTTCGAACGATGTCGCGCACCACGAGGAAGTAGTCGGCGAACTCCTTCTGCCCGATGATGCCGAGCTCGAGATCGAGTCTCTGCTGCAGTGCGGGGGTGATGGCGGGGTAGCGCCGCCCGGCTCCCTCCAGCGTCAGCTCCCGGAGCTGGGCGAAGGCTCCCCCGGTGTCGGCCATGCGGGGCGGGACGGTACGATGGCCGACCGGGATAGTATAGGTACAACGCTCCGCGATTTCGGCGGCGGCATGGATCGCCTCGGGGCAGTCGGGAAAGTGCCGCATCAGGTCATCGGTTGGGCAGAGCCAGGCCTGCGTAGGCCAGACCTCCTCGGACGGTAGCGCCGACAAAGTGGTATTCAGCGCGATGGCGCGCAGCAGGCGGTGACGGCTCCACTCCTCCGCCTGCGCCGCTACAACTCCATTGGTGGCGACAACCGGCAGGCTGAGCCGGCGTGCTGCGGCGAGCACCGCGTGGCGCTCTCGGCCGGGCCGGAGCTCGGCGTAGAGGTTCTCGGGCCCGCTGAGCTGGAGCATCTGCTCCAGGAATCCCGTGTCGCGGGAGAGAAGGATGAGACCGTCGCGGTCACCGGCCAGCCGGTTCAACGGTGTTTCGTTCTGCTCCGCCCGGACGGGCATGCCGATTGCGTCGGGTCGCACCTGACAACCCAGCCTCACCGCCCCTTGCGCGCCCTCCTCACCCGGCACGCCCGTCCGGGATCCGCTGCGGGCCCAATGAATTCGAGTAATAGCGCGGCAGAGTGCGCCCCATCCGCGCTCGTTGATGGCGAGCGCCACCACTTCCTGTCCCTCCGCGACGAGATGGGCACCGAGGATGGGCCGCACGCCCACGGCTGCGCAGGCACCTTGGAACTCGACGGCGCCGTAGACTCCGTTCGTGTCGGTGCAGGCCAGCGCACGGAACCCCCGCCTGGCGGCTGCCTCAGCGAGTGCCTCGGGACTGGAGACGCCGATGCCGAAGGAGAAGTGAGAGTGGACGTGGAGGTGGATAAACATCTCTATAAGGCGTGAGCGGGAAAAGAAAAAGCGTGAGCGGTGAGCGGGAGGAGCATGTGCGTTACAGATTGGATTAACAGCGAGTCATTCCAAGCGAACCCGCTTACCCGCTCACTGCTTACCGCTCACCGCTTACGGTTTTTAAGAACTCATCAACAAGGCGATTGAACTCCTCAGGCTTATCCAGCTGAATCCAGTGGCCCGTGCCGGTCACCACCCGATGGGGGAATCCCTTTCCCAACCGGTGCAGGCTGAACGGTGCGTCATTATGCGGCGTGACAACCGACAGGATTGGCCCCGTATACCGCGCCAGGGCTGAGTCGGGATCGAACTGCATCACACTCCGGAGGACCGGCACGACTGTCTCCCACGGGGTGGCACGGAGGTCGGCGAGCAATCGGCGCCGGACTGCGCTGTCGGGCCCGGCTATTTCGGTCCAGTACTTCTGGCTCGCATGGTCATAGTCCGACTCGAACCCTCCGAGAAAAGACTTTACATCCGCCGGGGGGATCTGCTTGGCGTCTCCAATGGGATCCAGCAAAAGAAGTCCGGTAACGCGCTCCGGATGGGCGCCCGCATAGACTACCGCGGCCCCACCACCCATGCTGTGGCCCACCAATACGAACCGCTCGAGGCCGAGCGAGTCGACCACCGCACTGATATCGCTCGCCATGCCGGCGATCGAATAATCCCCGTTTGTGGGCGGCTCGGACCGGCCGTGCCCGCGAAAGTCGAACGCGGCGGCTCGGCGATTCGGATGCAGATGCTCCAGCTGCGCTTTCCACTGGCAGGAATTGCCGGCCAGCGAGTGCGCGAACACCACCGGCAAACCGTCCCCTCGCGCAGTGAGGGGACCGCCATCGTCCACTATCAGAGCGCCCGCGGGACCGGATACCCGAGCAGGGCTCATTGGCCTGGCAAGCCTCTATGGACGAGTGGGGACATGCTGGCGCGACCAGGGAGGCCGCTGCTTCAGAATCGATCGATACACGGGGCAGCGCTCAACATGGGCGCCGGGCAGATACCCGATGCTCATGAGAAACTCGCCCACGATCTCACCACCGGTGAAGCGAAACGTCTTCTTGAAGAGTTTGACCCACTCCTCTTTAGAACGCGGATGATGTGCCGAAAGCCAGCCGGCGAATGAACCGTGCGTTTTCCGAAGCTCCACAATTCGCTGGGCGTTGGTGATGGCCGCATCCACCTTCAGCCGGTTGCGAATGATCCCCGCATCGGCCAGCAGCCGTTTGCGGTCGGCATTGCCGTAGCCAGCCACCACATCGGGGTCGAATCCATCGTAGGCGCGCCGGAACGCCTCCCGCTTCTTGAGAATGGTGAGCCAGGAGAGACCGGCCTGGTTGATCTCCAGCACCAGCCGCTCGAACAGCGCGGCATCGTCCTCCAGTGGAAAGCCGTACTCCCGGTCGTGATAGGGTCCGTGCCACTCATGGCCGGGGGCCGCGTCACAGTAGGAAGTCATGAGCTGGGAGGCTAGGAGCTTGGAGCTTGGACATTGGATATTGACCGCCGCTCGTTGCTATATAAATAACTCCCAGCTCCTGACTCCCAGCTCCTAGCTAAGAAGAATCCATGCGCGCAGTGATCTACGAAGGAGCAGGTGGTCCCGAAGTCATCACCATCGGCGAGGTGCCGAAGCCCGAAGTGGGGAAGGATCACATCAGGGTGAAGGTGCACGCTGCGGGGTTGAACCGAGCCGATCTGATCCAGCGGCGGGGACAGTACCCCGCGCCGCATGGTTGGCCGGCCAACATCCCCGGCCTGGAGTACGCCGGCGAAGTCGAGGCGGTGCGTCCCGGCGTGACCCGCTGGAAAGTGGGCGACCGGGTCATGGGACTGGTGGGTGGCGGCGCCCAGGCAGAGTACGTGGTGGTGCACCAGGACGAGGCGCTTCCGATCCCGGCTGATCTGTCGTATGCCGAGGCGGCGGCGATCCCCGAGGCGTTCCTGACTGCGTACGATGCGCTGGTGACTCGAGGCCGGCTCCAGCCCGGCGAGCGGGTGCTGATCCATGCCGCCGGCAGCGGGGTCGGCACTGCGGCGGCGCAGATCGCCAAGCATCTCGGCGCCACCGTGCTCGGCACCTCCCGCAGCGGGGACAAGCTCGCACGGGCGCTGGTGTACGGGATCGACATCGGGATCGACACGACCCAGACGCCCTTTCGGGATGCGGTGGGCGAGCCAGTGCATGTGGTGCTCGATGTGCTCGGCGGCCCCGCCTTTGCCGACAACCTGGCGGTGCTCGCTCCGCGGGGGCGTCTGATCATGCTCGGCTTTTTGGCCGGCGGCGCGACCGAGGCTGACTTGGGGCCCATTCTCCGGAAACGACTCGAGATCATCGGTACAATGATGCGCATCCGGGGCCTGGAGGAACGAATCCCGCTGGTCCGCGAGTTCGGCCAGCGGATGCTGCCGCTCTTCGAGTCGCGGTCGGGGCAGGGGGCCCACCTCCGGCCGGTGCTGGAACGGACCTACCCGATGACTCAACTGGCCGACGCGCACCGGGTCCTCGAAGGCAACGCTACTTTCGGGAAGATCGTGGTGACCTGGTGAGGAACGGCGGTAGGATTTTTGGGGGGACCACCACGTACAACTGCCTGTGCGCCATAGTGGGAGTGGATACGATCGAGAGCGTGCTGGAGAGCAGAACCACCGCCGTACCGCCGTACCGCCGTACCGCCTTCCCATAATTCCAATTGCGCCTCCGTCTCCATCAGCCGATCGAGCGTGAGCGATACCGACCGGACAGCCAGTCGCTTCGTGTTGGCCAGCGCAAACGCGCGGCGTGCGGCGTCCCATAGCTCCGCATCGAGCACAGCGGCGGGAAGGGAAACGGCCTGGGCGGTGGCGGTGTAGTCGGCATACGTCGCCTCCAGCCGGAGCCGTCCGGCGGCGAGGCCGCGAGCCCGGACCCGGCGGCCGAGCCGCTCGCTCATACCCCGAAGAATCAGATGCAGAACGCCGAGGTCATTGGTATCGGTGGTCAGGAAATGGACCACGTGGAACTCGGCCTGCCGTTCCGGGGGGAGCACCGGCCGGGGATCGATGCCTTGAGCCCGCGCCCGAAGCATCCGGCCGCGGCGCCCAAAGACCGCGCAGAGGGCGCTCTCGGAGATAGCCGCGACTTCGCCGATGAGATCGAGCTGGTAGTCCTCCAGCCGCGCCCGCATGCCGGCATCGAGCTCGGGCAGCACATCGAGCGGATGAGGAGCAAGAAAGCTTCGTTCGTTTCCGACGGGGACATACAACAATTCATTGTCCACCCATCCGCCTGTCCGCCCGTCCGTCCGTCCATTCGCTCCACTCAGGACCAGCCTATCCGCCCGTATCGCGGCTTGGCTCACCAGTTTGTTGGTAGCGATTCCCACCGAGAGAGGCAGCCCCAAACGCTCACTCGCCTCCCGCCGGATGCGGGCGGCTACGTCCTGTGGCGGACCGAAGAGCCGGCCGGTACCGGTGAGGTCGAGAAAGGCATGACCGTACCCCCGCGGCTCGATGGCCGGCGCAAAGATCCGCAGGATCTCATGCAGCTCGCGCGAAGCCCGAGCATAGAGCTTCGGGTTGGGTGGCAGGATGATGAGATCGGGACAGAGCCGCTGCGCCTTGCGCACGAGCATTCCCCGCTCGAGTCCCGCCAGCCGAGCCTCGGCGGAAAGCGCCATAATCGCGGCGCGGTCGGCGCCCGGCGGGGCCACCACCAGAGGCCGCGTTCTAAGCTCGGGCGCCACCAGGCCCTCGAGGGTGGTGCAGAAGGCGGGTGGGTCGACGAATAGCACGGAGCGCATAAAGGGAGCTGGGAGCTGGGAGCTTGGAGCTGGGAGTCTCAAGCGTTGCCGAAGTCCCCTAGCTCCTAGCTCCCAGCTCCTAGCTATCCGACCACACGGCCAGCTCGTTGCCGCTGGGATCGCTAAAGTGGAACCGCCGCCCGCCGGGAAAGCTGAAGATCGGGCGAACGATTTTACCGCCCGTTTGCGTGACCCGCCGCTCCATGGCCTCGAGGTCGGCCGCGTAGATGACCACCAGCGGGCCGCCGGTGCGTACCTCCTTTGCGGTCTGAAAGCCGCCGCTCAGCCGCCCATCGGCGAAGCTGGCGTAGTCTGGCCCGTAGTCCTCAAATGTCCAGCCGAAGGCAGCGCCGTAGAACTGCTTGGCGTCGGGCACGCTCTTGACGAAGAACTCGATGGAGTCGATGCGGCGATCGTGCTCGGTATTGGTCATAGCAGCTCCTCGAAAAACAATTCACCACAGAGGCACAGAGAACACAGAGGGATCACTTATGTGGTGAAAAAAACAGTGACCGCTAGAGCAGGATTGCCTGTTGAACTGAGTCAACAGCGTCTTTGCGCGGTGCGGGATCCTCAAGCTGCCTCCTACGCCGCCTCCCTTCATCGACTGAAAAGCCGTACGCCTGCTGCAGCGCGCGGAGCCGGCGGTTGAGCGCGTCCTGGTAGCTCTGGCTGACATGGACCTTCCCGGCATAATGACGCCGGTAGCGCTCGGCCAGCTCGGGAAACTCCTGCTCCAGCAACGGAAGGAAGCGGTGCCGCGCCGCGGGACCGAGCCGGAGCGCCGACCCAACCACGTAGCGGGCGCCCGCCTCCTTCGCGGCTTCGATGAGACGGGCGAGCCCCGCCCAGTCGTCGGTGACCCCCGGGATGATCGGCGCCACCAGGAGTCCGGCATACACGCTGCCCTCGGTGAGCCGCCGAAGAGCCCGAAGCCGGGCTTCCGGTATCGGCGAGCGAAGCTCGAGCCGGCGGGCGAGCCGCCGGTCCGCCGTGGCCAGCGAGATGTTGACGGTCACCTCGTTGCGCTCCGAGAGCTTCTGGAGCAGGTCGAGGTCCCGGGTGATCAGGGGCGATTTGGTGATGATCCCGATCGAGAGCCCATGATAGGAGCGCAGTACCTCCAGAATCCGGCGGGTGAGCCGGAACTGTCGTTCGGCCGGCTGATAGGGATCGGTGGCGGTGCCGATGACCAGCGTGTGGCCGGCCACCTGGGCGGGCTTGAGCGTGCGGGCCAGCACCTCGGCGACCTCGGATTTGACCAGGATCTCCTTCTCGAAGGCCTCTTCTGGCGGTAAAGCCTGCCCCGAGCGGAGCGAGGGGGCGGACCGGCGTTCCGCTCTCTCAACCACCCACCGGTGGGTATCTCTTGCATAGCAATAGGTGCAGCCGAACTCGCAGCCGACGTATGGATTGATCGACCAGAAACCCATCCCGGTGGACGCGGGATTGTTGAGCACCGAGCGCACCGGCAGCCGGATGAACGTGGTGCCCCGGGTACGCTGGTCTAGGATGGGCAGCGGGGCGGCGGGGCTGCTGGGCAGCAAAGGCGATTGCGGGATGAGATCGTCTAGCTCGATCTGCCGTCCCGCTGCCCCGCTGCCCACCAGCCCCGCCTTCACCCGCACTGTCCCCACCCGCACTGCGTGCAGTTGATGCAGGCCGAAGAGCGGACCAGCAGCCCTCCGCAGTCGGGACATCTACCGATCATGCGGGTGGTAGGCTCCAGCTTGGGAACTCTGCGGTCGGGGAGTGGGGTGGGATGGGGCTGGAGCGGCGGCACTGGGACCCCCATAGCTTCGGCGTCTGTTCGGTTCATCCTTACCCGAATATAACCCGAACTTCAGAGGCGTCAAGATTACCGAGTTCGAGAGCTAGATTCGGAATGCGCTACCCCAAGGATCTTCTCGAGCGGGGGACTCGTGGATAGAGAGCAACTTCTGAAACGGCTCGACCAGGCGTGGGAGGCGTTCCAGCAGTCGTACGCCGGTCTGGCGGACGCGGAGCTATTGGAGCCAGGTGTCACCGGCGCGTGGTCGATCAAGGACATCATCGCGCACGTGACTTGGTGGGAAGAGGAGGCGCTGACTCATCTGCCGCTCATCCTCACCGGCGGAAGGCCACCACGGTATTCCGTGACGTATGGCGGCATCGATGCCTTCAACGCCAGGATGACGGAGCAGAGGAAGGACTTCCCGCTGGCCGAGGTGCTGCGGCAGCGGGACGGGGTCCACTGCCGCCTTATCGCCTTCATCGAGAGCGTGCCCGATGACCAGACCACCGGGGACACGCGGTTCCGCCGCCGCCTTCGACTCGACACCTACGGCCACTATCCGAAGCACGCGCGGGCGATACGGACATGGCGGGAACAGCGATCGGCTCTCCGGGTCTTGAAAAGCCGATGATGGTCTCGACTGACTAAGATTCCGGGTGTCCATGAACCGCCGTGTCGCCGTCATCGGAGCCGGCGCCGCCGGCTCGATGGCGGCGATCTTCGCGGCCTCGGCCGGCGCCGAGACGCTGCTTCTCGAGAGCACCAGAGACGGCGGGCGCAAAATCCTCATCAGCGGCGGCGGCCGCTGCAATATTCTCCCAGCCCGGGTCGACGAACGGCGCTTCGTCACCGATTCGTCGCCGCATACCCTCCGCAAAATCCTCCGTTCATGGCCGCTGCCCGAGCAGGTCGCCTTCTTCGAGCGGGAGCTGAACCTGCCACTGGTCGAGGAAGAGGAGTCGGCCAAGCTCTTCCCGGTGTCCAATCGTGCCCGCGATGTACGCGACGGACTCCTGGCGCTGGCGGCCCGCCGGGGCGCCCGCTTCATGCCCGAGACAAGGGTGGTTGGCATCGCTCCCACATCGAACGGGTGGAGCGTGGCGAGCGACAGTGCGCCGCCGCTCTCGGTGGGTGCGGTGGTCGTGGCGAGTGGCGGCCTCTCGGTGCCGGCCACCGGCAGCGACGGGCGGGGGCTCGCGATGCTCGCCAAACTGGGGCATACCATCCACCCGACGTATCCGGCGCTCACCCCCGTCGTGGCCGAGCCGGCGCCCTTCGGCGCGCTCGCCGGCATCTCGCTCCCGGTAACCGTCACGGCACACGATGACGGCAGGAGCGCAACCGCCACCGGAGGTTTCCTCTTCACCCACCATGGGTACAGCGGCCCCGCCGTGCTGGACGTCTCCCACGTCCTGGTGCGCTCGCGGATCAACGGAGAGTCGGGGGCTCGGCTCGTCGTACGGTGGACCAGCCTGGGCGAGGCGGATTGGGAGGCTGCCCTCAAGCCGGAGGGTACCGGGACTGTGGCCGGGCTGCTTCGGCGCGAGCTACCCGAGCGGCTGGCCGTGGCGATAGCCGCGATGGCCGGTATTCCGCCCTCCCGTACCCTCGCGCAGCTGCGCCGGGATGAGCGGCTCCGGCTGATCGAGGTGCTGGTCCGTGGTGATCTTCGCTGGACCGCCGACGAGGGCTACAAGAAGGCCGAGGTGACCGGGGGCGGCGTAAGCCTGGCCGAGATCGATACCAGGACCATGGAGAGCCGGCGCCATCCCGGACTCTTTCTCTGCGGGGAGGTGCTGGACGCCTTCGGTCCGATCGGCGGATACAATTTCCTGTGGGCCTGGGCCACCGGCCGCGCGGCGGGCAGCGCCGCTGCGCGACATCCCTGAATGGCGCTAGACTTGGAGGCATGGTGAACTTCACCTTGAGCGATGCCGTTCCCGTCCTGCGGTGCACGCCCGCCGTCCTCCGCGCTTGGCTCTGGGACCTTCCTGATACCTGGACCACTCCGAACGAGGGCCCGGACACCTGGAGCGCGTACGACATCGTTGGGCACCTCATTCATGGCGAGCGCACCGACTGGATTCCACGCACCGAGCTTCTGCTGGCCCATGGCGAATCGCGGCCGTTCACCCAGTTCGATCGATTTGCCCAATTCAACGAATCTCGCGGCAAATCGCTGCCTGAGCTGCTCGACACCTTCACCGAGCTACAAGCCCAGAATCTCGCCCGCCTCGAATCGCTGCGGTTGACCGCCGCGGATCTCGAGCGTCGCGGCCGTCATCCCGAGCTCGGTCCCGTCACCCTGGGTCAGCTCCTCGCGACCTGGGTGGCCCACGATCTCAACCACCTGGGACAGATCGCCCGGGTCATGGGCCGGCAGTACACCGGTGCGGTGGGACCATGGCGTGCCTATCTCCCCATGCTGGGAACGCCGGTTCGGGGCTCGTAAAGTGACCCGCGCCACACGTCTCAGGCACCGCCTTGGCGACCTTGGAGGGAGTTACACCGGGAGACTCGAGATGGATGACAGGACATCGCCGCCTGGCCGGAACAGCTCGCCGGAGGTGGCCGGCGTGGTGGAGCGCAACATCCGAAGGCTCCTCCTGCACCGGCAGGAGGAGCAAGGGAGCCGGACCCGCCAGGAGCGTATCGCCGACGCCATAGGCCGCTTTATCGGGAGCATGGCGTTTGTCTACCTCCAACTAGCGGTTCTCGGCCTCTGGGTCGCCATAAACCTGGGCTGGCTGTCGGCGATCCCCCGGTTCGATCGGACCTTCGTCGTGCTGGCGGTGGTTGCCTCGGTCGAAGCTCTCTTCCTTTCCACCTTTGTGCTGATTACCCAAAACCGGATGGCGGCGCTGACCAACAAACGAGCGGAGCTGGATCTCCAGGTCAGCCTCCTGGCGGAGCACGAGATTACCCGGCTCATCACCTTGGTGACGGCAATGGCGGAACAGATGGGGCTCGAGGTGGCTCAGGACCCGGAGCTGGAAGAGCTGTCGCGGGATGTGGCGCCGGAAAAGGTGATGGAGAAGATGGAGGCCGACAAACGCGCGATCGGGGATCGCAGCTCGACCGGGTAGGGCGATCAGGTCTGCCTGCGGCGGACGTTCCTTGCCTCTTCGTGCGGTACCACGAAGTCCTCCTCGGTTGGTGGTCGTACCAGCAGGTCAAAGGCGAGGAAGAGGGTCTTCGAGTAGGGGAAGAATGCCACCGGCACCACCAGCATCAGCACGATCGTCGTGAACTGGAACAGCTCCCATGGAGGGGACGGCCAGGTCAACACGAGGAACCCTACAACCCAGACGGTAAACGCCGTCTCCATCGCCATCAGGTTGAAGAAGTAGGCGCCCAGCCAGTAACCCTGTTCCCCTCGCTCAAATCCAAGACCGCACACCGGGCAGTTTGGCACCAGATGCGACCAGGTGACGAAGACTGGTCCGCCGCCGCAGTGCGGGCAGCGCAGGCGCAGGGCGCGGGTGAAGAGGGAGGTGACGCGTCGAGGGGCGGATGGCTGGCTTGGTGTCGCGCTGGGCATCGGCGCTCGGACTGAATGTGCTCAGATTGTATCAGTCGGTCCGCATCCCCGCGAGCCCCTATCTCATACCAGGCTCCGGAAGGATGTGCCGGTCGATCCACCCCTCCAGATCTCCCAACACCGTCTCGAAGCCCAGGTCCGCGAACAAGCCGTGGTACGCGTCCGGGTACTCTCTGAATTCCTTATCCGGGAAGCGCACCTTGGCGAAGAAGGTCCGGCTCCCATCCGGTGGGACCATGCGATCGGCGGAGCCGTGGAGGATGAGGAGCGGCACGGACAGAGTTCCTGCGAGGTGCTGGACCCGGTTGATCGCGGCCGTAACCTCAGTCGACAACCGCGCCGTGCCGCGACGATGAAACAGGGGATCGGCCAGCACCGCTTCGACAACCGAAGGTTCCCGGGCCAGCCCGGTGAGGTCCATCCCGACATTGAGAGAAAAGCGCGGCAGCACGCGGGACATCACCCGGCCCAGCGCCATGAGCACGGGAGGGACACCGACGTCGCCCAGCACCGGGGCCGCCGCGATCACTCCCTCGACCTGGCCGGGGTGATGCAGCACGAAGTCGAGCACCACCAACCCACCGAGGCTGTTGCCCAACAAGAACAGCGGCAGGCCCGGCTCCCATTCCCGAACCCGGCTGACAAATGCCTCGAGGTCGCCGCGGTACTCCTGCCAGCTGCGGAGGTAGGCCCGCTGCCCGGGCGAGCGACCGTTGCCGCGCATGTCGAACGCGTACAGTGCCAGGGCTCTGGCAGGGAAGTGGCCGGCCAGGTTGGGATACAGCCCACTGTGATCGCCGAGACCGTGGAGGTTGATGATCACAGCCTGCGGGCGCGCCTGGGCGGGGAGCCAAGCCTGGTAATAGAGTGGGGTTCGGTCGAAGCCGGGAAAGGTTCCCTCCCGGTGCTCATTCGTGGGATTCGCCGTCATGATCTGCTGACGAAGATGGGGGCTCCCTCGATCAGCCAGCTGTCCGGTGTTGCAGCGACCTGAGTCACCGTGGTGCGCCGGGGGGTCCCCACGTGGGAGAGGGGTTCCTCGTCCGCGGAAAAGTGAAGGTAGTACAGGGAGGTTCCGGCATTACGCGCGTGCTCGGCGACGAACGCCGCCACCGCGCGCTGGGTGCTTTCAGCGGTGGGGAGGGGTGACAGTCCCCGTCGGTGTCGCTCCAAGGCTTCGATCGTGACCGGCCGCGGAACCTTCAGCCGACGATACCGCTCGCGCAGGTGCCGCTCGTCCTCACGGTGGCCGGCAAGCCGTGGGCGGATGAGATCGCAGGAACACTGGCCTGCCAGGATGCGTACGACCGACTGCGCAGTCGGGTCGATCGATTTGAGGACTTGGCTGGTTTGGGAGTTGGCGAGGTCGGCTCTGAGCGGGGTCGGCAACATCGATCGAACCTCGCTCAAAGTGAGCGGGCTCGCGAGGTACAGGAAGTAGCACAAGGGGGAGCTGGGAGCTTGGAGTCGGGAGCTTGGAGTCGGGACTTTGGAGTCGGTTTATCCGTAGCTCCCAGCTCCCAGCTCCCGGCTCCCTTCAGATTGGAAGGTCGTCTCGAACCAAGACCAGAATGGCCGCCTGGGGGACGACGAGGTACTTCTTGTCTTCGAAGGTGATCTCGACCGCCGCCTTGCGAAAGAAAATGGCGTGATCGCCGACGCGCGCCTGCATCCCACGGCTCCGGCCCTCCCGGGTGTCCACCTTCCAGGGCTCATCATCCAGACTGCTGATGTCGGCCACCGGAGTTCCCGGTCCGGTGGCCACGATCAAGCCCGTCTGAACTTGCTGAGCATCGATGGCGGTCGCGGGAAGATAGAGTCCCACCCGGGTTCGCTCGTCCCCATCCTCGGGAGTGATCAGAACCCGATCGCCGACCACCAGCAGCTGCTTCTTGGGAAACTCCATCAACGCTTCCCGTTCGCCTTGCCGACCTTCCGCTTTCCCTTAATGACTTGCCCGGTCTCCCCGTTTTCTTTTCCGGCGGCTGCCTCGGTCTGATGGACTGTCACCAGGTCCAGGATCCGAAGACTTCGCGTTGCCGTCGGGAGCCGGAGAGTCACCTCTTCCCCCACCTTCCGGCCTCCCAGCGCCCGGCCGAGGGGTGATGCAAGCGAGATGTGGTCAGCATCGATATCCATCATCTCGGCCAGCACGACCACGTAGGTGTCGGTGTCGTTGGTCTCCAGATCCAGAACGGTGACCCGCGATCCCAGCCCCACCTTGTCGGTGGGGGCCTCGGTATTGGCGAGCTGGCCCAGCTGGTTGAGCCGTTGATGCAGCTGTCCCAGGCGAGCCTGCACGAACTGCTGCCGCTCGAGTGCCGCCTTGTATTCCGAGTTCTCCCGCAGGTCCCCCAGCTCGACCGCCTGGGCGATCGCTTGGGGAAGGAGAATATTCAATTCATGGCTGAGCTGGTCGATTTCGCGGCTCAGCTTCTCCTGCATTTCACGAATCATCGGTGCAACCAGACGTAAAAAGGAGTCGGCCCAAAGAGAGAGATCTCCGGGCTGGTAGAGGAATCGCTGCTACAAAGATACCACGCCGGAGCAACAGGCGGAATAGTCGCTCGCTGTAAAACCATGTTGCCGAAGCTCTTACTATATTGGCCCACATGTTTGCCCAACCTGTCCTAGCGGCGGCCTGCCTGCTGGTGGCGTGCCACCAAAACCCGCCTCCGCCGCACCCCTCGCCCGCTGCGGCGTCGGTAAACACGCCCCCGCTGCCGATTGCAGCGGATGCGGCCGCCGAGACGCTCCTGGTGGACATTCGATCGCGGGATTCGACCATCCGGGTGGATGCCCGGTATGCCACCTCGAACAACTTCACTGGTAGGCCGCTTCCGGGATACGAGGCGCCGCGCGCGCTGCTCCGCCGGGAAGCCGCCGTTGCGCTGGCCCGAGTACAGGCCAGGCTACGATCCAAGGGTCTGGGTCTCCTCGTCTACGATGGATACCGTCCGGTCAGGGCGTCGCTCGCCATGGTGGACTGGGCAAAGCGAACCGGCCGCGAGGATCTGCTGAGCCAGGGGTATATCGCCCGGCGAAGCCGGCACAACCTCGGGCTGGCGGTGGACCTGACGCTGGTGGAGCTCGGAACGGGGATCGAGGTCGATATGGGAACGCCGTTCGACACCTTTGCCGAGGCTGCGCACACGGCCAATGCCCAGGGGCGCGTTCGCGGGAACCGGCAGATCCTGGTGCGCGCCATGAAGGCGGAGGGCTTCAGCAACTACGACCAGGAATGGTGGCACTTCAGTTACCCGGTGGAGGGGGCGCTCCCTTTTGATACGGTGATACGGTGATCCAATCGCCAGCCATGTCGGCATGCTAGGCAGATCCCTCACTTCGTTCGGGATGACAGCCTGCCTGTGGGTGTTTTCTGGCAATTCTGCGCACGCCCAACTGGGCTCACCCGCCGGGCCGGTACCGGTGGAGCGGCTCCAAGCCCGCCGTTCCGCTCTACTCGCCAAGATCGGGAACGGGATTGCGATTATTCCGTCGGCTCAGGTGAAAAGCATCGAGGGGGACTACCCGCAGGACAGCGACTATCGGGAACACAACGATTTCTTCTACCTCACGGGACTCGAGGCGCCCGGCGCCTGGCTGGTCCTGGTTGCGCGTAAGTCCGGACGGGACCAGGCCGCTCTTTACCTGCCGGCGCGTGACAGCACCAAGGAAAAATGGACCGGGCCCAGGCTCGGGCCAGGAACGGAGGCCAGCAGGCTCACCGGGATCACCGACGTCCGGCCGGCCGACAAGGCCGAAACCGAGATCAGCGCGCTGGTGCTGGACGCCGGCTCGCCCGCCCGCGCGGGTGCCGTCTACCTGTCGGAGCAGCCGCGGCAGGACTCGGAATCTCTGCGCGCCTTGCTGTTACGGGATGGCAGGCGCGGTCGGCCGATCAAAGTCGAGAATCTCGATCCGGTGATTGCCCGGCTCCGCCTGGTGAAGGACCCGGACGAGCTCTCCCGGCTTCGCCGCGGCATCGAGATCACCGCCGACGCTCTGAAGGAATCGATGAGAGTGGCACGGCCAGGCATGTGGGAGTACGAGCTGGAGGCCCTCATCGAGTACACGTTTCGCCACAACGGGGCGGAGCGGGTCGGCTTTCCCAGCATCGTGGCCTCCGGCCCCAATGCCGTCACCCTGCATTACGACGAGAACCGAAGGCAGGTACAGCCGGGTGAGCTCGTGGTAGAGGACGTCGGCGCCGAATTCGGTTATTACAGCGCCGATATGACCCGGACAGTCCCGATCTCCGGCCGCTTTACCCCACGCCAGCGAGCGCTGTATGACCTGGTGCTCGGAACCCAGCAGGCCGCGATCGACTCGGTCCGCCCCGGCACCGGTCTGGCGACACTCAACCGGATAGCGCGGACCTACATGCGAGACCACTCGGGCGACCTCTGCGGGTCCGACTCGTGCGTGCCCTACTTCACCCACGGCCTGTCCCACTGGCTCGGCATGGACGTCCACGACGTGGGGTCATTCGGCGCACGGCTCGAGCCCGGAATGGTTCTGACTGTGGAGCCCGGGATCTACCTTCCATCGGAGGGCGTTGGCATACGGATCGAGGACGACGTGCTGGTGACCTCGGGTGGACACGAAGTTCTTTCGCGCGCGGCACCGCGCACCGCCGAGGAAATCGAGCAGATCATGGCGCACAGAGTTCCTTGACACCTTGGAAGCCCAAGGGTAAAGTGCGGCTTGCTCATGCTTTCCCTCTGGTTTGCGCGGGATTACCGACAGGATGAACGCGTAATGGCCCTCAGGACCGCTGCCCGGCGCCCTCTCTGCCTGGTCACCGCGCTCTGCCTGCTGTCGTTAGTGCTGGCCGGCTGCAGCCCGGAGCACTATCCGCAGACCACGTTGCTCCCGCGCGGCGACTTTGCCCGGATTGCCGACGATCTGCTGGACACTACGGTCAGGTGGGCGCTCCTCGTGTTCGTTCTGGTGGAAGGCGTCCTGGTTTACGCCATCTTCCGCTTTCGGGGGAAACCAGGAGATCCCGAGCCACATCAGAGTCACGGCAACACCACTGTCGAGATCGTCTGGACCGTCATTCCAGCGCTCATCCTTGCCGCCATCGCCGTTCCCACCGTCCGAGCCATCTTTCAGACCAATTCGTTCCCCAAGCAGGGTGCGTTGACGATCCAAGTCGTCGGGCACCAATGGTGGTGGGAGTTCCGATACCCCGAGTACAGCCTGACGACCGCCAACGAGATCCATGTGCCGGTGGGTCGGACGGTGGCGCTGCGGATGGGAAGCAACGACGTCATCCACAGCTTCTGGGTACCCCAGTTCGCGGCCAAGCGCGATGTGTTCGCCAACCGCGAGACCCGGCTGTGGTTCAAGGCTGAAGTTGAAGGGGAGTATCCGGGACAGTGTGCCGAGTTCTGTGGGATTCAGCATGGCAGGATGGGCTATCGGATCCGGGCGCAGAAACCGGCGGAGTTCGACGCCTGGGTGGCCCACATGCAGACTCTGAAGCCGAAGGGGGCGCCCACCGCCAGTGCCGATAGCGGGGTCCATACGGCCAGCCAGGGAGCCACGGTCCAGCAGCCTACATCCCCACAGGCGTCGCAGGGGAACCAGTACGCCGCAGGGGAGAAGCTGTTCACGGCAAAGGGCTGCGTGGCCTGTCACGCACTTTACGCGGTGAATGTTCCGAAGGGCATGATCGGGCCGAACCTGGCCAACGTCGGCGCCCGGTCCTACATCGCCGCCGGCACCCTCAAGAATACCGATGAGAACCTGGCGCACTGGATCCGGGACCCTCAGGGCATCAAGAAGGGAGTGCTGATGCCCAACCTCGGCGTGAGCGAGCCTGATTCGAAGACGCTCGCCGCCTTTCTCCGGGCGCACAAGTAGACCCGCATACACCGACAAAGGCTCGTATGGCAACCAGGGTTCTAGATCAGCATCGAGCGCACGCGGCCGCCCATGGCGAGACGAGCGGGCTCTGGAGCTGGATCACCACCGTCGACCACAAGCGCATCGGGATCCTCTATGGCTCCACAGCCTTCTTTTTCTTCCTCTTGGGAGGAGTGGAGGCGTTGTTGCTGCGGATCCAGCTGGGGACTCCGGATAACACCTTCCTGTCGCCCGAGAGATACAACCAGCTGTTCACGATGCACGGCACCACGATGATCTTCCTCGCCATCATGCCGCTGTCGGCGATGTTCTTCAACTACATGATCCCGCTGCTGATCGGCGCCAGGGACGTGGCATTTCCCCGGCTCAACGCGTTCAGCTACTGGGTGTTTCTTCTGGGCGGTCTGTTCCTGAACGCGGGCTGGTTCTTCGGGGCTGCGCCGGATCAGGGATGGTTCGGCTATGCCAACCTGACGTCCCGGCAATTCTCTCCCGGTCCGAATGTCGACTTCTGGATGTTCGGTCTCCAGATCCTCGGCATTGCCTCGCTCGCGGCGGCAGTCAACTTCTTCGTGACCATCATCAACCTGCGGGCACCGGGTATGACGCTCATGCGCATGCCGATGTTCGTCTGGATGAGCTTCATTACCCAGGTGCTGCTGCTCCTGGCGTTCCCGGTCATCACGGTCGCCCTCATCCTGCTCATGTTCGACCGGTTCTTCGGAACCCACTTCTTCGTGCCGTCAGGCGGTGGGGATCCGATTCTCTGGCAGCACCTCTTCTGGATCTTCGGACACCCGGAAGTCTACATCCTCATTCTGCCGGCGTTCGGCATCATCTCCGAGGTCCTGCCGGTGTTTTCCCGCAAGCCGCTCTTCGGCTACGCGGCCATGGTGTTCTCCGGGGTCTTCATCGCCTTTCTGGGATTCGGGGTGTGGAGTCACCACATGTTCTCCACCGCCATGGGACCGATCGCCGACACCTTCTTCGCCCTCAGCACGATGCTCATTGCCGTTCCTACCGGGGTGAAGATCTTCAACTGGATCGGGACGATGTGGGGGGGATCGCTTCAGTTCCGGACCCCGATGTATTTCGCGGTGGCCTTCATCGCGATGTTCATCATCGGTGGCCTCTCCGGGGTGATGCACTCCTCGCCCCCGGCCGACCTGCAGCAGACGGACACCTACTTTGTCGTCGCCCACTTCCACTACGTCCTGTTCGGGGGGAGCATCTTCGGGCTGACGGCGGGTGCCTACTACTGGTGGCCCAAGATGTTCGGGCGCATGCTCGACGAGCGGCTGGGCAAGATCCATTTCTGGCTCATGCTCATCGGATTCAACGTGACGTTCTTTCCCATGCACTGGCTGGGCCTGAACGGTATGCCTCGCCGGGTGTATACCTATCCCGCCGGGCTGGGTTTCGAGCTGCTGAACCAGTTGGAAACGGTCGGATCTTTCCTTCTGGCCCTGGGATTCCTCGTACTCCTGATCAACATGTTCCAGGCCTGGCGCCGGCCGCGCAACGCTCCGGCCGATCCCTGGAACGGTGCCACGCTGGAATGGTCGATTCCCTCGCCGCCTCAGGAGTTCAACTTCCCCGAGACGCCGGAGGTGCACGGGCGTGACGCTCTGTGGGAAATGAAACGCACCCGTGGCCCTCTTCCCGAGCCGGCAAGGGTGAGCGGAGCAGGGATCCACCTGCCGAATCCTTCCTACTGGCCGGCAGTCGCGGCGCTCGGTGTGGCGGCCGTGTTTGTCGGCGTCATGCTTCTGGGGCACATCGGGCCCTGGGGGATCGTTGCGGGTGTCGCGCTGCTCTTCTTTGGCGTGTACCGGTGGGCCTTCGAGCCGGCAGGGTGACGTTCACGCTTTTCCGACAGGAGTACCTGTGACGGCAGTAGCCCATGACGTACCCCACGGGCTGGAGCATGCGACCTCGACGGGGTTGGACAGCCGGAAGGTGGCCATTTGGACCTTCATCGGGTCCGAGTGCATGTTCTTCGCCACCCTCATCTCCAACTACCTGGTCAACAAGGGCCGCAGTCTGGTGGGGCCATTTCCGCATGATCCCTGGACCTCACCCGCCGGCGAGCACTTCAAGCCGATCCTAGAGATCCCGCTAGTCACGCTCGGCACGGCCCTGCTGCTGTTCAGCTCGCTCTTCGTCGTGCTGGCCTTGAGCGGAGCGCAGCGGGGAAGCCGGAAGGCGCTGGTCGGGTGGCTCGGTGCCACCATTCTTTGCGGCATCTTCTTCGTCGGGATGCAGGTGTACGAGTTCACCCACTTCGTGCACGAAGGCCTGAAGCTTTCCACCAACCTCTTCGGCGCCAGCTTCTACACGCTGACCGGATTCCATGGTACCCACGTGACCATCGGCGTGATCTGGCTGATCACCCTCTGGATCCTGGCGCTCCGGGGGAAGATCCCGCCCTCCAAATCGCTCAACCTCGAGATGGCGGCTCTGTACTGGCACTTCGTGGACGTGGTCTGGATCATCATCTTCCCAGTCGTCTACCTCATCAAGTGAGCGATGGCATCATGGACGCCCACGCGAGCAGTGCACACCCGTCCGAGCACTCCCACCCCCGTGCGGCCGTGTACGCCAAGGTGGGGTTAGTCCTGTTCGTTCTGACCGCGCTCGAGGTCGGCCTCTACGAGATTACGTATGGGGAACACGCCGGCGCATTCGCCGACGACATCAAGCCATTCTTCGTGCCGATGCTGCTCCTGATGTCAGCTGCCAAATTCGCACTCGTCGCCATGTTTTACATGCACCTGAAGCAGGACAGCAAGCTGTTCACCGGTGTTTTCGTATTCCCCCTCACCATTGCCGCGGTGATCATCGTCGGCCTGATGCTGTTGATGGCTTATCATATGACGTTTGCCCGGTCGGGGTGAGCGAATGGGCACAGCCCCTAGCCCATAGCCCCTAGCAAATGGACATCCGGACCCGACCTACCGCCTCGTATGAATGGGCCTGGTCGCTGCATCCCAGCGTTCTCATAGGCACCGGACTTCTCGGTGCCTTGTACTTTTACGGGATCGGGCCGTTGCGCCGGCGACTCGGCCTCGGTCCCCCCGCCTCGCCCTGGCAGGTCGCATCGTTCTGCACGGCCCTCCTGGTTCTGCTGCTCTCGCTCAATGGGCCGGTGCACGACCTGAGCGACTACTATCTCTTCTCCGTCCACATGCTGCAGCACCTGGTGCTCACCCTCCTGTTCCCACCGCTGCTCCTGCTGGGAATACCCAGCTGGCTGCTACGGCCTCCAGTGCGCCGTCCTGGCGTGCTGGCCGTGGCCAGGCTCCTCACCCGGCCCTGGTTGGCGGCCCTCCTCTTCAGTGTCTCCATTGCCGCCTGGCATCTGAGCCCGTTATACGACCTCATGATGCGGAACCACGAGGTGCACATCGCCACCCATCTCATGTTCATGGTGACGGCGACGCTGATGTGGTGGCCGGTCATGAGCCCGCTGCCGGAGCTCCCGCCACTCCGCCCCGGAATCGGGATGCTCTACCTCTTTCTAGTGGGGATTCCGATGCAGGTAGTTGGAGCCCTGATCACGTTCGCGGACGAGGTGCTGTACCCGTGGTACGTCGCCGCGCCCCGGACCTGGGGGCTCTCCCCGCTCGACGATCAGCAGTTCGGCGGGCTTCTCATGTGGGTCCCGGGGAATCTCTGGATGTTCGCCGCGATCGGAGTGCTGTTCTTCCAATGGGCGAGGCAGGAGGAACGACAGGAGAAACGCGAGCGGTAAGCCCCGCCCCATCCCGTTCCAACTGCCCCCCCGGAGGAAAAAACCAGCGAACCTGGCGAGCCCCGAGGCTGAGTGTAAGGGCTGGTGCGGGGGGAAGTCAGACACGCGAAGCCAGAGGGGCTCAGTCCAGGTCCGCTGGTTGGGTGGGGGGGGAACCGAGCGTCAATTTTGCTTGACGGAACAGGTCAGCAAGACCCAGCCTACCAGGAAAGCAATCCCACCGAGAGGAGTAATGGCGCCGAGCCAACGCGCACCCGTCAGCGCCAATGCGTAAAGGCTGCCGGAGAAGAGCACCGTTCCCGCGACGAACAGCCAGCCGGCCCACTGTGGCAGCGCTCCAGGCCACCGGGCCACGGCCCAAGCCACGGCCAGGAGACCCAGCGCGTGATACATCTGGTAGCGGGCAGCGGTCTCGAACACCGCCAGGTACTCCGGGCTCAGTCGGGCGCGCAATGCGTGCGCTCCGAATGCACCGGCAGCCACCGATACGAAGGCCGACAGCGCGCCGATCGAGAAGAACAGCCGGTCCATCGGTTCAGTGCGGAGTGAGATGCTGGGCTTCGAGCTCCGCCGGCGAGGCACGCCGGTCGGCCCACGCGGCCAGCGCCGCGGCCACCAGGACGAAGACGATAACGCTGGCCCCGACGGTCGTCATGTTGGGTGGAGGCGGCCCGTAGACGCTCGCGAAATAGGTGCCGAGAAGCACGACGACGAGCACGGCGAGGCGCCCCGGGCGGACCCGGTGCCGCTTGGACCCGAGCGCCACGTACAAGGCCAGACCGAGGCCGAAGACGAGGAGCTCCGCCACGATTGTGGCAACCGGATGATTCCAGAGTCCCAGCCCGAGCTTGGGAGAGTCGTTCCCCATGATCGGGAGATCGGGCAGGTGTACCAGCACATCGAGCGGATAGTGCGAGAAGGCCGCCACCCCAACGATGGCGGCCGCCTGCCAATGGCGAGTGGTGTCCCGGGTGGGCCACGAGTAGTAGCAGGCCGCCGCCACAATTCCCCAGGTGAGCGCGCCGACCAGGCTGTGGGAGATGGGGTAGTCCCAGAATTCCAGGCGAGTGAATGCGGTGTTTTCGGGGACGATCCTGGCGTGCTCCCAGCCGAGGAGCACGAAGATTCCCCACAAAAGATCGAGCAGTTGAACGGCCACGAACAGCGTGCCGAGCGATAGCTTCGGCTCGGCGCGCTTGAGAGCGAAGGCAACGCCGTAATGGCCTAGGAACATGGGGTCAACCACGCTCCGCCATCCACCACCACGATGGCCCCGGTGATCCAGTCTCCCGCTGGGCTCGCCAGATACGTCACCATCTGGCCGATGTCATCGGGAGTTCCCCAACGGCCGAGCGGGATGGAGTCGGCCGCGTATTTCTCCATGCCGAACAGATCGGGCGCATCGCTGCCGGGCGGCGTAAATGCCTTGCGGACCCCCTCGGTCGGGATGGGTCCCGGAGCCACGGCGTTGACGGTGATGCGGTCCCTGGCCCACTCCAGCGCGAGGGTGCGGGTGAGAGAGTCCACGCCGGCCTTGGCAGCTGTCGCATGGGCCATGAGTGGCCAGCCGCGATAGTGCAGCGTCATCGAGATCGAGACGATGCGCCCGCCGCCCTGCGCCTTCATGAGTGGATACACCGCCTGGCAGCAGAAGAAGGTCCCGTAGAGGTCGGTCTCGACCACGGCGCGCCAGCCATTCGGAGAGAGCGTCGCGCTCGGGGCGTAGAAATTACCTGCGGCGTTGTTGACCAGGATGTCGATCCTGCCGCGCTCGTTGCCCACGCGTTCCACCATGCGCGCGACCGACTCCGGCTCCCGCACGTTGACCTCGACCGCGCTCACTTGTGCACCGCCCGCGCGAAGCTGCTCCGTCGCGGGTACCAGGTGCTCGGGCTTCCGGCTGGCGATGGCCACGTGTGCTCCGGCCCCGGCCAACGACGACGCTATTCCGAGACCGATACCGGTTCCCCCTCCGGTAATCAGCGCCACCTGTCCGGCGAGCAGGTCCGGCCGAAACACGCCGGCCCGCTGGCTCACGCGCCCTCGCTCCGCGCGGACGCGCGCACGGCGAATGCCTCCAGGCGGAGGAGGAAGTCCGGGCCTTGGAGCGCCTGGAGCTGGGCCGCCCCCTCGGTCGAGAGCGCCTGCTCCAGGGCACCGACCTCAGGCGCGCGGCAGAGTCGCTTGATCGCACGGATACTGGAATCCGCCGAGGCCAACAGCTCGGCGACGATCCGCAGAACACCGTCGTCCAGGGTCGCGTCGTCGATCACCTCTTCCACCAGCCCGATGGAAAGCGCCGTCGCCGCATCGAGCGTCTGGTTGGTCATGAGCACGCGAAGCGCGCGGCCTACCCCGACCAGACGGGGGAGCGTGAAGGTGGACCCGCCGTCCGGTATCAGCCCCATCCTCGCAAAAGCCGAGGTAAAGCTGGTGCTGGAACCGGCCAACCGCATGTCACAGGCGAGCGCGAGATCGAAGCCGAAGCCTGCCGCCGTACCTTGCACGACCGCGAGCACCGGGATGGGGCAACGCACGATCGCGATCACAGCGGACTGAAAGTCACTCAGGCCATGCTGCAGGTCGGCAATGCTGGGTCCGCCCCGGAGTGAGCTGAGCCAGTGGAGGTCGAGCCCGGCGCAGAAGTGTCCGCCGACTCCGGAGAGGATGATCACTCGCGCCTCGCCGGCCTCCTCGACGTGCTCGATCTCCTGGGCCAGTCGCCGGGCCAGGTCGGGTGTGAGCGCATTGCGCCGGGCGGGGCGGTTGAGCGCCAGTCGGTGGATGGGGCCGCCGGATTGGGAGAGGAGCTCGTCGGACATACGAATCTCGTGCTCGGAGTGTGCCCGCCTCGCTTCTTCCCGGCTGGCGGATTCAGGATAGTATTATACGACGAAGCTGGAGTTTCACACCCGCGGGTCCCCTGCCCGGTCCATCAGCCTCGGCTTCAACCGGCTCATTGGCACGTTCCGATCCCACGGCACCTGAATCCGCCGCCGCCGCTGGCCACCGGCGCGCGTTGGTGGTCGACGATGAGCCGATGATCCGGTCGGCGCTGGTGCGCTATCTGCGGCGGCGCGGTTGGCAGGCTGATGAGGCGGAGGACGGGAAGGCAGCACTGAGAAAGCTGGTGGGGGCGGTACCGGGCGGATATGAAGTGGTAATCTCCGACATCCGAATGCCCGACTACTCCGGGGTGCAGCTCCACGACTGGCTGGCCGAGAACCGTCCCGACCTCTTTGCGGCGCTCATCATCACCACCGGCGACCTCACTTCTCCCACCCTGAGCGAATTCGTGGCCCGGACGACCCGCCCCTTGATCGAGAAACCGTTTGAGCTGTCGGTGTTGGCTCAGTTGATCGAGGCGGTGATTCGAGGGCGCTGAACCGGGCTCAGCCTTCCTTCTCCACCACCGCCATCCCCATGGCATGGTATCCGTTGTCCACGTACACGACGCTGCCGGTGATGGCGCGGGCGAGCGGGCTGCAGAGGAATGCCGCCGTGCTCCCCACATCGGTCGCATCGATCGGCCGGGGGAGTGGCGAGTTGCTGGCGGTGTACTTGATCATGGTATCGATGAATCCAATCGCGCTCGCCGCCCGCGACGCCCACGGTCCCGCCGAGATGGCGTTCACCCGGACACCCCAGCGGCGTCCAGCTTCGAACGCCAGGGTCCGGGTGTCGGCCTCGAGCGCGGCCTTGGCGGACGACATACCGCCACCATATCCGGGAATCACCCGCACGCCGGCCATATAGGTCAAGGAAAGGAAGGCGCCGTTCGGGCGCATGAGCGGGGAGAGGTGCCGCACCAGCGAGATGTTGCTGTACGCGCTGATGCTGATGGCGGAGAGATAGCCCTGCCGGGAGGTGTCGACCAGCGGCGATTTGACCTCGGGCCCATTCGCCAGGCTGTGTACCACGATGTCGAGCGCGCCCTCGCCGAAATCGGCGCGAATCCGGTCGGTCATTCCCTGAATGCTGAAATCACCGACCTCTTTGTAGCGCTTGTTGTCCCGAACCTCGGGAGGGGCGTCGGCCATGGCATCGAAGGCGGCGTCCAGCGGATAGATCCGCTCGAACTCCAGCTTGCGGCCGCCGGCCAGCCGCATCGACTCCTCCATCTTGCCGCGTTCGAGGAGCTTGGTGAAGATGCCCAGCGCCGGCGGCCAACTCCCCAGACAGACGGAGGCTCCCGCCTCTGCCAAGGTCTTCGCGATCGCGAATCCGAAGCCGCCGTCGTCGGACACGCCCGCCACGAGGGCACGTTTACCGGTGAGGTCGATTGGGAGCATGCGGTAAGCTACTACTCCTCTCGCAGCACCTCCAGCGGAGCTCGCCGCACCACGTCCCGGCTGTTGCTGAGCCCGACCACCACCGTGAGTACTACGATCGCTGCCGCGAGAGCACTCATCGGGAGGACCGGGAGCGAGAACGTGCCGTCGAACAGGAAACGGGCGACAGCCCAGCCGGCGACAGCCGCGAGCACGGAGGCCACGGCGGAGGCGAGCAGGCCAAGTGACAGATATTCTGCGAGCACCACGCGGAACACCTGCCCACGCGTGGCGCCGAGCGTGCGTAGCAGGGCGCCTTCCCGCACCCGCTGAAACCGGCTGCTGGCGAGTGCGCCCACCAGGACGAGAGCGCCGACCATCAGGCTGAACAGCGCCATGAACCGGATGGCGAGCGCGACCCGGTCCACCAGACGCTCCAGCGCCTCCTGCAGCATCGAAAGATCCAGGGTAGAGACGTTGGGGAACCGCTCGGCCAGCCTGCGCTGCAGGATCCCCCGGTCGGCCGCGCTCGCGAGCCGGGTGAGGGTCACGAAGGT
>JBBQXQ010000012.1:0-44841 GCA_038209515.1 Gemmatimonadales bacterium | reverse complement strand
CGGCCGTCGGGATTGGGTGGAGAATGCGGCGGTGAAGGTCTACAACAGTCTTGCCGTGATGCGCGGCCGCAAGGTCGGTCAAGGAGAGCTGCTGCTGTTGATTCCCCGCTGCCTCTCCAAGGTGACCCTCGACGGCGTGCTCGGGATCGCCGGGAAGTACGGAGTGCCCGTCTTCGTAGCCACGCGGGGACAGCTGGCGCGCCGGGTGATCAGGGAGCGTCGGCCTCGGGCCGTGGTGGCCGTGGCCTGCGAGCGGGACATGGTCAGCGGTTTGCACGATGTCGCCGGCAAGATCCCGGTGCTGGGCCTCACCATGACCCTGCCGGCCGGGCCCTGCAAAGACGCGTCACTGGACTTGGGCCAGCTGGAGCGGTGGGTACAGGCTTACGTGGTGTGAGGAACGCCGGAGGCTAGTCGCCGGTATCGCTTTCGTTTGCCGGGCGAGACGGTTCGGCCTCGACCTGAGGACCAGGGGAGCCTCCAAATTGCTTGACCAGCTCCTGAAGCGCGGCCTCCACTCTAACGGCCACCGGATGACCTCGAGGGACTTGCCGCTCCAACTCCCGATCAGGTAGAGAAGGATCCAGCAGCGGACGGAAGAGCGTCTCGACCGTGAGCTGAGAGCTTCCCGGCCGAGCCGGATCAGCCCAGGCCCGAACTCGCACGGTCCCCAGCCCAACAGCGCGTCTTCCCCGGACCACTCGCCCACTCCCCGCCTCGAACCAGGCAGTCTCGATGTAGCCGTCCCGAAGCTGGATCTTGCGAGGCGGGATCGAGTCGGCCCGGAGCGCCTCGGCCAGGTGGCGGGTGGCTTCAGGCACGGTCAGGCGGACTTCAGTGCCTGCTGCTTCCGGAAGCGGGGTGAAGGAGGGACGGGTGGTGTTCGGCTGGCACGCCACGGCCCCTGAGCCTACTCCTATAAGGAAGAGCGCTGCTCTCACGGGTCAGTCCTGGTGCGGCGGGGTGCCCGGTGGATGGGAGTGGGGCGCTGAGCTTGGGGGATCGACGTGGGCCGTGGAGTCGTGTTCGTCCAGCGCCGTTCCGCCATGATGGTGCCCTTCACTCCGTTCGTGCAGCTCTTCTTCCAGAACCTTGCTGGGAATTCCTGCCGCATGCTCGAAAACCAACCTGCCCCCGTATAAGCCCGTTGCGAACAGGACTCCTACCCCGGCCAGCGACGCTATGACGTTTACCCTCCGCTCCAAGACTCCCATCCGCCTCTCGCGAAACAGTCGCCATAGGGCAACGACCCCGAACACACTCAGACTGATGAGCGCGAATTGCTCATGCGTCCCCATGACTTGGTGTACGGCCTCGCCATGGTCAATGTGGTCTTCGGCCTGAAGCCCTGAGATCACCGCCACAACCGCTGCGAGGGCGCCGAGCAGCAGCAGGGAAAAACTTACCTGTCGCAGCAGCACTCGCCGGGTGGCGAGTGCCAGGAGGTCGAAGAAGACCGCGGTCACCAGCAAGGCGATCGGGAAATCGTTCAGGAGCGCGTGCAGGCGGGGCCAATCATAGCCGAGCATTTAATCCCCCCAAAGGCGTGAACGGTTTCCTACAATCCTAAGTCCGAGGGGACCGGCGGCTCGGACGAATAATCATAAAACCCCTTGCCGCTTTTCTTGCCATGAAGCCCTTCCTGGGTCATCCGACGAAGCAGCGGCGGCGCCGCGTACCGGTCATCACCGTACGCCTCGAACATAATGTCGGCGATCCGCACGACCGTATCGAGGCCAATGAAGTCCAACAGCGCCAACGGACCCATTGGATGGCCGCATCCCAGCTGCATGGCACGGTCGAGATCGGCGGTCGAAGCCACCCCGTGCTCCAGCGCACGGGTCGAGTCGAGCAGATAGGGAACCAGCAGCAGATTGACGATGAACCCCGGATTGTCCACGGTCGCCACGGGCTCCTTGCCCAAAGCCCGCGCGAAGTCATAGGCTCGCTGGAAAGTCTCCTTGCTCGTGGTGGCGGTACGTATCACCTCCACCAGAGGCATCAATGGAACCGGATTGAAGAAGTGCAGCCCCACGAATCTATCGGCCCGGGTGGTAGCGGCGGCCATGGCCGCAATGGTCAGGCTGGAGGTGTTCGACGCAAAGATGGTGGCGGGACCGCAAAGGCGATCGAGTTCCCGCCAGAGCCCATTCTTGAGCTCCAGGTCCTCCGTCACTGCCTCTATGATGATGTCGCAATCCCGGAGGGCCGAGAGGTCGGTGCCGAAGGAGAGCTTGGCCAGCGCGGCGTCCCGGGCCGCCGCCCTCAGCTTGCCCTTCTCAACCAGGCGGCCGAGGGATTTCGCAACCGAAGCCCGGCCTTTCTCCAGGAGCGGCTCGGCCACGTCGCGGACGACAGTAAGGAATCCGGCCGCTGCCGCCGTTTGGGCGATGCCGCTACCCATGAGGCCGCATCCGAGCACGCCCACGTTCCGGATCTCGCTCACGACTTGAGCGCCTTCCGCACCTCATCTGCCAGCGCACCGAGGATACCGACAGAACGATCCGGCAGTCCGCGCTGCGGCTTGCCGGCGCCCTGCTCGGAGAAATCGAGTGCCCGCTCGAGGCCGAGCTGAAGCCGCTCGACGGCCGGGCCATAACGCCGCACCACGGAATACCCGAGGCCGAGCGCAACCGGAAGGGGCAAGAGCGCCAGCGGCAGCATGGCGCCCAGTGCTACCATCAGCGCCGTTCCGGCCGCGCCCGACGTGATCAGCGCGGCGCTGCCGCCGACGTAGCCGCTGCGGACACCCCTGGCGTCGGCCGCGAGGGTCACATGGGAGTACCCCGACTCGAGCGAGAGAATGGCTGCAGAAACGGTGCTGGCCCGGGACAGCATGAAGGATCGGGTTCCTGTGGTGATCGCGGCCGTGGAACGGCGAAAGGCCGCCTGAAACCCGCCGACCGGTTCCCAGGTGATGCGGCCCGGCTGCGCCCGCTGCACGCAGAGCAGCTCGTTGGTCTCCATCCAGCGAACCAGCTGCCGTTCGACGACCTCCGCCTCGGCGGGCACGACTCGCTGCGCGGTCACCTGTCCCGGCCCGGCGACCCGCTCGATCAGCCCCGCAGGCGCAAGGGAACCAATTCGGGTCCGCTCCTCGAGCAGCGCCTGCTGGAGGTAGCGCACCGGGATCCCGACCTCACGGCCCAGGGCCAGCAACTCGTCGGAGGTGAGCGTGTCCCCGATCTCACGTTCGGCTGTTTGCAGCTCGGCTGCGCGTTGAATAATCCGCTCGAGCGCGGCACGATCGATCAGGCCGGCTGGACCCTCGCTCATGCTACTCCTTTGCGGGGGTCTTGGCGGCCTGCAATCTCATCTGGGACATCAAGGAAGAGATCTCCGATGCAGGCAGGGCGGGACCGGCCGGCTCCCCGGACAGGCTCGCCGGCTTCGCGGCCGCGGCGGCCACCTGATTCATGAACGGCCGGAACAGCTCGATGGGGATGGGGAAGATCGTGGTCGAGTTGTTCTCGGCGGCGATCTCGGTGACGGTTTGCAGGTAGCGGAGCTGTATCGCGCTCGGTTCCATAGCAAGGTTGCGGGCCGCCTGAGCCAGCGTCTCGGAGGCCTGAAGCTCACCCTGCGCGTTGATCACCTTGGCCCGGCGCTCGCGCTCGGCCTCGACCTGCCGTGCCATCGCTCGCTTCATCTGGTCCGGGAGATCGACGTCTTTCACCTCGACGGCGGAGACCTCGATACCCCACTGCTCGGTGCGCTGGTCGATGATCTTCTTGAGGACGGCGTTGATCTTCTCCCGGTCGGACAGCAGCTCATCGAGCTCCACTTCGCCCAAGACCGAGCGCAGGGTGGTTTGGGCGAGCTGGCTCGTGGCATACATGTAGTCCTCGATCTCGAGCACCGCCTTGGCCGGCTCGCTCACCCGCATGTAGAGGACCGCGTTGACCTTGACCGATACGTTGTCGCGGGTGATCACGTCCTGGGGCGGGATATCGACCGCCGCGATTCTGAGCGAGACGCGCTTCTGATTGGCAAAGCCGGCCGGAAGGAAGATGAGGCCGGGGCCCTTGGTCCCCCAGAAGCGTCCCAGAAAGAAGGTGACCCCGCGCTCGTACTGGCGCAGGACCCGGAGGCTCAGGAACGAGTAAACCACGGCAAGGGCGAGTGCAGGGATTAGAAGATCCATAGGATCGCTCTCAGCTGGAGAAGGCTTCCACGATCACGGCCGCACCCTGGCCTCCGCCGATGCATGCGCTTCCTAGCCCGTAGCGCCGCCCGCGGCGCCGGAGTGCGTGGAGCAGATGGAGGGTGATGCGCGCACCGCTGGCCCCGAGCGGGTGGCCGATGGCGATGGCGCCCCCATCCACGTTCGTGCGCTCCCGGTCCAGGCCGAGCTCCTGCTCGACCGCAAGGTACTGGGCGGCGAACGCCTCGTTCACCTCAACGAGATCCATATCGTCGAGTTTCAGGCCGGCACGGGCGAGCGCCTTTCGGGCGGCTGGAGCCGGTCCGATTCCCATGATACTCGGCTCGACGCCTACACTGGCCCAGGCGAGCAGGCGGCCCAGGGGGCGGAGGCCACGCTCGGCCGCGAACCGTCCACTGGCAAGCAGGAGCGCTGCCGCGCCATCGCAAATGCCGGATGCATTCCCGGCGGTCACGACTCCGTCCTTCTTGAAGTACGGGGGTAGCTTGGCCAGTGCGTCCACCGTGGTGCCGGGACGCATATGCTCGTCGGCGGCCCAGGGCTCGGTTTGCCGGGTCTTTCGATTCTGAATCGGGACAGGCACGACCTCCTCGGCGAATGCTCCCGACTCCCAGGCCGAGGCCGCGCACGCCTGGCTACGTGCGGCATAACAATCGACCGCCTGGCGGCTGATTCGATATTGTTCGGCCAGTTTCTCCGCCGTTTCAGCCATCGAGAGTCCGCAGCCGGGGTCCCGGAGTGCTTCCCACAGTGTGTCCTCGAGCGGGGCCGCTGGACCGAGCCGAAGGCCCCAGCGGGCACCCCGCACGACGTGAGGGGCCTGGCTCATCGATTCCGTTCCGCCGGCAAGCACCAGATCGGACTCGCCGAGGACGATCTGCTGGGCGGCCAGGGCCACCGCCTCGAATCCCGAGCCGCAGAGCCGGTTGACCGTCACCGCCGGAGCCTCAACGGGAGCGCCGGCGCGGAGCCCGACATGCCGAGCCAGGTAGATCGCGTCGGCCGAGGTCTGGAGCACGTTGCCGAACACGACGTGATCCACCGACTTGGCTTCTACCGCGCCGCGCTCGAGCGCGGCTCGTGCGGCGATCGCGCCAAGGTCGGTTGCGGAAAGGTCCTTCAGCGCGCCGCCGAACGTGCCGAAGCCCGTGCGTGCGCCGGAAAGGAAAACGACTTCACGGTCTGGCTGGTGGGAACTCACGCAGAAATTCCAGCGAAGGAGGAGGGACGGAACAGGGCAGGCATCGGAGGACGAAATATGAGCCTATGCCGGAGGCACTTCAAGCGAATGCCGGCTGGGTTACTGGTACCAGCCAACGATGAAGCAGGTGGGCAAGTTACGGACCAGAAGCGCGGCTAGTCCCTCCTCACAGGGGCGCCGCAAGCGACACAGTGCCGCCAGGCGGGCTCGAGCTCAGTCTGACATTCAGGGCAGTGGGTAAGCGCCTGGCTTTCACCGCAGTGGGGGCAGAATTTCACACTCCGCCCTGGGGGGAGCTTTCCGCTACACGCCCGGCAAATTGCAGGAGGCAGGAGTTCAGCCGGCGGCTTCCTCACCTTTCTAGCGGGCGCCGGCGGATCTGGTACCGAGGCGGGCTCCTTAGGGGCGGGAGGCGCGAAACGCTGGTCCGATGGAGCAAAGGCGAGCTCCCGGGCCGGGTCGAGCGCGCGGACCAAATGCTCTTCGTTCAGGATGACCACTGCGTTCTCGTGTCGGTGGACGATCGTCAGGTCAGGATTCGAGCTCAGTGCTTCCGCCGCGAACTCGGCATGAACATCGTCCGGCTCCGTGCGGGCGAACCCACCCTCGCCGGCGCACAGGCGGATGAGAACGAGCTCGTAGTCCTCGCTGGTCTCGAGCCGGAGAGCCCGACGGTTGGCCCGGTAGGGAAGGATCGTCTGACGGATCTCGCCCAAAGGGAGAGGGCGCCGGAGCCGGGCAGGGTCGGTGGCTGCCAGGTTGCGGACCATCTGACGGAAAAAGCGACTCAGGTCCTCCACGGCTAAGCGCCTACCTCGTCGGCGAGGGGGAAGCTCTCACCGGCCGTAAGCCGCCGCTCCAGCGCCTCGAAGGCCACGTCGGGGTCGTAGCCGATAAACATCCCGCGGGCCTGCTTCTTGGCCAGCCATTCACCGAGACCCGACCCCACTACACCCGCCGACGTGATGCGCTCCCTGGCGGCAGCAACCGCGAGGTCGTTCGCATACTCGTTCTTCGGGTGCCCGCGGTGTCCCCGGACCCAGGTCCACTGCACTTCGTGCAGCCGTGCCTCGGCCGCCAGCTCCTGCCAGAGGACGAGGTTCTCGATAGGGCCGGCCTTTCGAGTCCACCCCCGGCCCGCCCATCCCGGCACCCACTCCCGCATCCCCTTCACCAGGTACTCCGAGTCGGAGACCATGAGGATCCGCATGCGTTTCCCTTTGGCGGCCATCAGCCGCAAGACAGTGCTGGCCCCGACGAGCGCCATTCGGTTGTTGGTCGTGGCCGGGGCGTGGAGATAGAAATCACGCCGCTGAATCCGCCCCTGGCTTCTCACCTCGATGAGCCCTCCGGCGCCACCCGGATTGTCTCCTTCACGCCCATTGCCGAGGCAGCTCTCGTCCAGATGCACCACGCTGACTTTCACTCGATCACCTGAAAGCTGTCGATCTCGTTCAGGCGGAACGTGAGATCCTCACCGGTCATCGGCAGTCTGCCGATCAGCGCATCGTGCTGGTCTATAGAGGTTACCCGAAGCGCGACCACGATGTACTCGGTGCCGCGCCGGGACAGCGCGACCCGGAGCCCTCGCCGGGCTGCGTTCTCGAGCTGGTCCATACGGTCGGCTGTCCAGCGGATTGGAGACATCAATTGAGCTGTCGAGTGATTCGGATGTGGCCCGGCTTGCCGGCCACCACGCGACCAATCACCGCCGCGGCAGGAGTGTGCTCTTCTCGCAACGCAGCCAGCAGGGCTGCCTCATTCTCGGCCGGTACCGCCAGGAGCAGGCCGCCCGAGGTCTGGGCGTCCACGCAGAGGTATCGGTCTGCCGTTCCCAGGTCGGCTGCCCATTCCACTTTTTCCGCAGCCTCCAGATTCCGCTCCGTGCCGCCCGGCACGACACCTCGCGAGGCAAGATTCCGTGCGTGGGCCAGAATGGGGAGAGCGTCGAAGGCGATCTCAGCCGCGACCTTACTCGCCTCGAGCATGCTGGTGAGGTGCCCCACCAGCCCGAAACCGGTGACATCGGTGGCGGCGCTGACGCCTACGCGCAGGGCCGCTCGGGATGCCCCGTCGTTCAGAACCGTCATCGACCGGACCGCCTCGGCCATGCCGGTTTCCAGCAGTGCGTCTCGCTTGAGCGCGGTGGCCAGGATGCCGGTCCCGAGCGGCTTGGTCAGGACCAGCCGATCCCCGGCACACGCGCCGGCGTTGGTCAGCATGTGGTCCGGGTGCACCTCACCGATGACCGCCATGCCGAAGGTGGGCTCCACCGCATCGATCGAGTGGCCTCCCAGAATGAGACAGCCCGCCCGCTCGGCCACCTCGGTGGCCCCATGGAGGAGCTCCCCCAGCATGTCGAATGGCAGTCGATCGCGGGGCCAGCCAACCAGGTTGAGACCGAACAACGGGGTGGCTCCCATCGCGTAGATGTCGCTCAGCGCATTGGCGACGGCGATCGCGCCCCACGCCGCGGGATCGTCGACAATCGGCGTGAAGAAATCGACTGTCGCCACGAGGGCGCGTTCAGGAGAAAGCAGAAACACCGCGGCGTCGTCGCGGGTGGCGGCGTCGATCAGGACCCGAGGGTCCCCGATTACGGGCAGATGGCGCAGGACCTGCGCCAGATCGGCGGGGCCGAGCTTACAGGCTCAACCTGCGCCATGCGAGAGTGCGGTGAGACGAATCCGTGGCTTCTGGTCGATCGGGGTGTCGGGCACAGGACCTCCGGTGAACGGATGGAACCACGCAGTCTATCCCTCCTGCTCTACCCAGATCAACGCTCGCAAGGCGATGAGCGCCCGCTCCTGCTGCGCGGTCGAGCCGAAGCTGCCGTCGGTCCGCTGCCGCGCCAGTAAGGCGGGCACGGCGCGGCGCAGGACGGCGCGGGCCTCAGCCGTGCCGATGGCCAGCAGCGCCTCGATGGTGTGAAAGAGATCCGCCTTCGGCCAGGTCCCGTCCTCCGCCTGGTTGGCGGCAAGCACCGCCGCAAGCTGGGGAAGTTCGACGCGCCGTGGCCCGGCGACGTACGCCAGCGTGTGAACCGCGGCCACGATCACGTCGGGCGCAAAGTAACCATCGCATTCGTCCCAACGGTTCTGGAGATGAACCAGGCTGACGGCGTGCCGTTCGATGGCGACGCGGTCGGTCAGGCCACCTCGAAGCGCGGCCCGTAAAGCCAGGCAGCTGATGGCGAACCGCGCGGCGGGCTCGGCCCGGTAGACCTTCCCGTTCGGCAGCATGACCGGGGCAATCCGCTGTGCTGGCGGCGCCGGCGAAAAGAAGCCGGAGATGAAGTGCTCGCAGGCTCGATACGAGTGCCTGGCCGGAGTGCATCCTTCGCTGAATGATCCGGGCTTGCCTTGACGCTCGAGTACCCAGCCCATGACCCGAATCCAGTCCGACTGGTCCGCCTCACACCCCAAATCCAGCAGCTCATGGGCCCTCCAAACCGTGGCGATCACGCCGCCGGCGACGCTCCCGTCGGCGCGAGTCTCCGCTCGCATCCGATCGATCAGCCGGCCGGCCAGGGCCTCGTCATCGGGCGCAGGCTGGCCCAACGCCTCCCGGGCAAGGATGCCCTGGCGGGTCGCCAGCGGGGCGAAGTAGAGCCTGAGCTGCTCGATGGCCTCGAGGGTGCCGGCCGGCGCACTCATTGGGGCCAGGTCGCGCGAATCGAGTCGGCGTCGAGCAGCTGCCCTCGAATCATCACCGATTGAATTGCGCGGCTGTTTCTGATATCGGCCAGGGGGTCCTTGGTGAGAACGACAAGGTCGGCTGCCTTTCCCGGCGCGAGGAGTCCCAGGGAGTCGACTCCGAGCAGCACCGCGCCGTTTCGGGTCGCTGCCCGCAGCGCTTCGCGGGGCGAGAGGCCGGCGTGTACCAGGAGCTCCATTTCCCGGTGCTCGCTGTAGCCGGGAACGAGGAGCTGGTTCGACGCATCGGTCCCCGCGGCGATCCGGCCGCCGGCGGCGGCGAAAACACCGAGAAAGAGATCCTGGTTGGGTCGGGATCTCCGAAAGGATGCAAAATCGGCCCCGGTCCACCCGGCACGGGCGATGAGGCCGCTCACGTCCCACTCCTTCAGCTGCGTGGCCGGCACATCGGCCAGTGCTGGATCGTTGAGCACCGCCGGGTCATCGAGCCGGCTCAGTGTCTCGTGCAGGATCAGGGTGGGGATGATCGTTACCTTCTGCTCAGCCAGCCGCGTGGCCACCCGCGTGAGAGCAGCCGAATCGAGGTCGGCCCAGCTTCGCTCGGATGCGGTCCAGCCCTGCAAAAAGCCACGATAGTGAGCGGCGAATAAGGCAGACGGATCTTTCGACGCCGCCTCAGGTACCCCACTCATGTGCTCGATGCCCGAGATGCCGCCTTTTGCCGCCGCGAGCGCATCGGTCATCCCGAGGTGACCGGTGACGCTCAGATTGAAGGCGTGGGCCTCATCGACTATTGCTCGAAGCAGGGCGGCGTCGACATGGGTGTACACCTTGATGAGATCGATGCCGGCGCTTACCAGCCGATCCACGGCCTTGCGGGCGTCGTTCTCCGTATTAACGGCAATGGCATCACGATACGTAGCCGGCAGGCCGTCGATCATGGCTCCGGCCGTATAGACCCGCGGGTTGTTTCCCGGGCCCAGGTTGGCCCGCTTCCGAATGTGGAGGATCTTGTTGAGGTCGCCGTGTACGTCCCGCAACGTGGTGACGCCCCAGGCGAGATAGCGCGAGGGGGCCCAATCGGCTGCCGGCGCCAGATGGCAGTGCGCGTCGATCAGGCCCGGGATGATCCATCGGCCCGTGACATCCACCTCGCGGGTCTTCTTGGGAAGCTCGAAGGCCGTTCGAGGCCCGACGAACTCGATCGTTCCCTGGCGAACGACGATCGCGGCATCGGTCAGCGGAGGACCACCGGTGCCGTCGATGAGCGTGGCTCCGACAAGAGCGATACCGTCAGCCGCTGATTTCCGGCAGCCCTGAAGCACCAGCCCGCAAAGGAGCAGGCCTGCCAGCCGGCAGCTAACGCGGATCACGGGATGTATGGTCGTGAAGAATTCGCCAACCTGCAGGCCTCTGCTCCATGACCAGCGTGAATGGGCCGCTGGCGGTGACGCTGTCGCCGCGCGTGAGCACGAAACGGGCGGTGACCAGTGCGAGGACCGGGCTCAAGTGGCGAGCCTCAACTTCCTCGAAGCGAAGGCTGTCTCGGCGGGCTCCCGGGGCGAAGCGGGGAGCGTAGTTGTGTCGGATGAACTCGAAGCCGTGGCGCGCCCGGCGCCCATCCACGAACGTCGTCGTGCTCTCGGCCGCATAGTCCGACAGAAAGCCTTCTAGATCGCCACGGTTCCAGTCATCCGCGGCGCGATCCAGCTGGCTCGTGATCTGGCTGGCAAGGGTGACGACACTCGAGTTGCTTCCCGACGCCGTGGTCTCGCCGCCGGTCCGGCAAGCCGCGATGGCGGCAGCCAGAAGGAGCGTGATGGCACGCATGGACGACCGGTGGAAAGGGTGCTGGAAGGTGGACAAGTCAGACGGGCGATGCAAGATCAGGCGCACTCGGCTTATACTTGGGCGATGACCGACGTCCAGGATCAGACGCCGACCGAAGCTCCCATTCGGCGCTCCGGCGCCGCTCGCCACCAACCGATTTCCGCCTACGGCCTCATAGGCGACATGCGTACGGCCGCCCTGATCGGTCTCGATGGGTCGATCGACTGGTGCTGCCTGCCACGCTTCGACAGTGCCAGCGTCTTCGCCGCCCTGCTGGACACTGAACGGGGTGGAACCTGGGCCATCCATCCCGAGGGCCGGTGGACCTCCACCCAGCGATATCTCCCGCGGACCAATATCCTCGAGGCCACATTTCGTACTGCTGATGAGTCGATCGTCAGCGTGACCGACTTCATGCCGGTGGCTGAGGATGGCCGCCCCTCGGGGCCCCATCCGGAGATCCATCGTCGGCTGCGCTGCACCCGCGGCCGGGCCCTTATGAGCATGGTCTTCATGCCCCGGTTCGAATACGGAGCCAGGGTCACCAGACTCGAGGTCCTGCGGGCGGGACTCTTCGCCACCGACCGGACCGATCAGGTCCTGACTCTCTCCTGCGGTCAGCCGTTCGAATGGATGATCGAGCAGTCAACGGCCACGGCTCGCTTCAGACTCGAGAAGGGGGAGGAGCGCTGGCTCGTCCTCCGGTACGATGACGACGACATCCATCCGGTGGATCGTTACGAGAGCGCGCGCAAGCTGGACAACACCGCCGCTTTCTGGCAGAAATGGTCGTCCAAGGTCCGCTATCGGGGACCCTATCGCGGAATGGTCAAGCGGTCGGCCCTGACGTTGAAGCTGCTCACCCACGCCGAAACGGGCGCGATGATCGCCGCTCCAACCACATCGCTCCCCGAGACGATCGGAGGGATGCGCAACTGGGATTATCGATTTGTCTGGCTGAGAGATTCCGCCTTCACCCTGGCGGCATTCGACGCCGTGGGACACTATCGCGAGTCCGATCACTTCATGCGGTTCCTCAAGAAGGTCTGCCGTCACGAGGGGGGCGGTCATCTTCAGATCATGTACGGCATCGACGGCCGCCGTGACCTGGTCGAGCGCCAGCTCGACCACCTGAGCGGCTACCGCAACTCCCGTCCGGTGCGGGTCGGCAATGGTGCGGTGGGCCAGCTCCAGCTCGACGTGTACGGAGAGGTCATGGAGACTGCAGACATATGGAGACGGAACCACGAGATGACGGAAGGCACCTGGCGAGTGCTCCGGGGACTGGTGGATTGGGTGGGCAAGCACTGGCACCTTCCAGACTCGAGTATCTGGGAGGTGCGGGGCGAAGTTCGCCACTACGTGTTCAGCAAGGTGATGAGCTGGGTGGCGCTCGATCGGGGCGTGCGAATGGCCGAGGAGCTGAGCCTGGAGGGCGATACGGCCGGCTGGCGGGCCGCACGGGACGCGCTCCACGCGGAGATCATGGAGCGCGGGTGGAGTGAGGAGCGACAATCGTTCGTCCAGTCATACGACGATGCCGCGCTCGATGCCGCCTCACTGGCCATTCCGATGGTGCGTTTTCTACCCTGGAACCATCCCCGGGTGCATGCAACCGTGCGCGCGGTGGCCCGGGAGCTGACCACCGTGGATGGCGAGCTGGTCTACCGCTACCGCCATCCCGATGGACTCGAGGGTGAAGAAGGCTGCTTCTCCATCTGCACCTTCTGGCTGGCCCAGGCGCTGGCCATGATCGGCGAGCGGGAGCGCGCCGAGCGGGTCTTCCGCCGCATGCTCCAGCACGCAAATCACGTCGGCCTGTATTCCGAGGAGATCGACCCGCTGACGGGTGAGTTCCTGGGCAACTTTCCCCAGGCCTTCACTCACATCGCGCTGATCAATTGCGCCGCCGCCCTTGCCCGCCTCGAGAAGCAGAGCTAACCGAGCCGGTTACCGCCTCCGGCCACCGCGCCCCTTCTTTGCTCTCTTCCGGGAAGCGGATCGACGCGCGCTCTTCCTGCCGGAAGCCTTGCTGCGCGTGGCTTTCCTGGCGCCCTTGCGAGCCGAGCCCCGACGGCCCTTCTTGGCGGACTTCCTGGCTGATTTCCTGGCGCTCTTCTTGGCGGCCTTTTTGGCGGATTTCTTTGCGCCCTTCCGCGAGGAGGACTTCTTGGCGGAACCGCGGCTCGACTTCCTGGCCGGCTTGCGACTTGGCTGGGCGGACCGGCCGCGGGCACTGGTTGAATCTTCGAAGTCGTATGAAGGCGTCGAGGCGGGAGTGGGGGCCGGCGTGTTCTCCATTGGCAGCGGATCCATCCAGCCAGAGCCGGACCAGCCCATCTCCATGTAGTGAAGCTCGGCCATCTTCGCTCCCTCCCAACGCAGGTGCGGCGTTACCCGCCGCCGGTCTCGAGGCGCGCACGCGCCTTCCAGTGAACAGGACATATAACTTGCACATCCTCATGGCTTCTGCAAGCCGCCACTGCGATGTCACCCGGGCCGCGCTATAATTACGGACCACATCCTCTTCCCGGAATCAACTGCCCGGTGATCTCAGCCCCAATTGCTGGGGCCCGTACAGCCTGCGGGCTTCCACCATGGACGCGCAGCTATCTGCTCACGGGCTTCGTACTTGCGACGCTCATCCCCGGAGCTCCGGCGGCCGCTCAGACCGTATCCGAGGTCCAGGTAACCCCCGAGACCATGACCGTGGGTGTGGGGCAGAAGCAGGCAATCTTCGCTGCGGCCTTCGATCAACGCGGCAACCTCATCCCTTCGGCGAAGATCACCTTCTGGAGCTCGGACACGCTGATCGCCCAGGTCCGAAAGGATGGGACGGTCTTGGGCGTGACCCCGGGCTTGGCCAAAATCGAAGCCCGGTCCCAGGGGAAGCGGGCGTCCTTGGCGGTCCTGATCACCGGCACCGCTCGCGGAGCCCCCGTCGCCTCCGTCCTGACGCTGGAGCCCGCTGCGGTCACCCTCCTCCCCGGCGAGAGCGTCCGGATCTCGCCCCAGGCACTCCGGGAGGACGGAAGACCCGCAGTAATCGGACGGGTGAACTGGAAGTCGCTCAAGCCGGAGATCGCTACCGTAGACAGCGCCGGGGTCGTCGTCGGCGTCGGCGCCGGCAGAACGATCATACAGGCAGCCACCGGAACTCGGCTCATGGCGACGCTGCCGGTGGAAGTGGCCCAGGCCGACTTTGTTCTCTCGCGCGGCAAGATTTCGCTGGAACCGGAGGAAACCGACACCATTCGGGTGCTGGTGCCGAGTCAAGGCAACCGTGAGGTCCGCGCATTGGTCCAGTGGCGATCGAGCGACTCGACCGTGGCGTCCGTCAGTTCCTCGGGCATCGTGCGGGCACGCGCGCCGGGCCAGGCGGAGATCATTGCCAGTGGTCCCGCGCAGGAGCACAGGGTCCCGGTGTCGGTCCACCCCTTGGCAGAGGCCCTGGTCGTTTCACCTCATCAGGGCGGTACGATTCAGGTCCCGCTGCACTCCACCCGCCAGTTCACGGCCGTTGCCGAGGCCGCCGACTCGAGCCCCATTCCGGAGGCACGAGTCGTTTGGCATCAGAGTGACACCACGGTGGCCTCGTTTGATCAGCGAACCGGCACCCTCACTCCCAAGGGGCTAGGCACCACCACCCTGAGCGCGACGCTGCCCGGCATACCTCCGGCAGTGTGGACCGTGCAGGTGGTGCCCGGAGAAATCGTAGTGGAACCCGCCCGCGTGGGTCTCCTGGTCGGCCAGCGTACGACATTGACGGCGCATCTTCGAGACGACCAGGGCGGCTCAACCAGCCGGAGCCCGGCTCTCCGCTGGACCTCCGATCGTTCGGAGGTCGCCCTTGTCCGGGATGGTGCGGTGGACGCGCTGAGTCCGGGGCACGCGCTGGTGAGTGCCACCGCCTCCTGGGGGAAGAGCGCCACCGCCGACGTGTATGTGGTCGGCGACCTCCTGCTGGTGTCGAATCGGGGCGGAGCCTACGGTATCTACCAGATGCGAGTATCCGGACCTGCCGGACTCCTTCCGGTCCTGGTCGACAGCGCGACCAATATTCAAGCGGTACTCTCGCCCGATCGCACCAGAGTGGCCTTCAGCTCCAACCGGGCCACCAACTACGATCTCTACCTCATGGACGCCGATGGACGGAACCTCCAGCGGCTCACCACCAATCCCGGTAACGAAGGCGAGCCGGCCTGGACTCCGGACGGGAAACGCCTCGTCTACACTGCCAACACGGGCGCCACCACGCAGATCGCAATCATCGCGGTAGACGGCAGCGACAATCGCCAGCTCACGATGGGTCCCAGCCGAAACCAATCGCCCGCCGTGTCAGCCGATGGCCGGACCATCGGCTTCGTCTCTACCAGGGACGGAAACCAGGAGATCTATACGATGGGCCTCGACGGGAGTAATCAGAGGCGACTCACCAAGAGTCCGGCCCGTGACTCGAACCCGCGATTCTTCCCCAGCGGCGATCTGCTCTACGTGACCGAGGGCGGCAAATCGAAGGGATCACGGGTGATGCGCGGGGGAGCGGCGGGGAGTGCCGGGCTGCTCTTCGAAACCGATCAACCGATCGCCTCCCTGGCCTTGTCTCGGGACGGAGACCGCGTGGCTTACATCGTGGGGCGACTTGCCGATGCCTCAAAGGGCCGGGTCGAATTCAACCTCTTCTTGCAATCTACGGCGCCCGGAAGCCAGCCGGTCGCCGTTCCGATTCGCCCTGGTGAGCAGATCCTGAACCCATCGTTCTGAAGCTACGCCGCCCATGAAGGCCGTGACTCTGGTGGCCGCCGGAGGGCTCCAGCACCTCCGGGTACAGGAGTTGCCGGAACCTGTCATTCAATCCGCTGATCAGGTCCTGGTCCAGATACGAGCCGCCGCGCTGAACCGCCTCGACCTGCTCGTTGCCGAAGGGTTGCCAGGGGTTACCTACAGCTTCCCCCACATTCTGGGCTCGGATGGGGCCGGAGTGGTTCGAGCGGTCGGGTCCGCGGTCCGGCAGGTCAGTCCCGGAGACCGGGTCATGGTGAACCCGACCCTCTCCTGCGGCCAATGCGCGGCGTGCAAGTCAGGGGAGGATTCGCTCTGCGCCCGCCTTCGGGTGATCGGGGAGCACTATCCTGGCACCGCGGCCGAGTACATCGTGGTCCCGGCCCAGAACGTGGCACCCGTTCCAGCGAACATGCCGTGGCCCCAGGCGGCGTCCTTCTCACTGGCCACGCTGACGGCCTGGCGCATGCTGACTACCCGGGCGCGATTGCAGCATGGAGAGACGGTGCTGATCTGGGGCATCGGTGGGGGGGTCGCGCTGGCCGCGCTTCAGATCTCGGCTTTGCTCAGCGCGCGGACGGTCGTCACCAGTGGGTCGGACACAAAGCTCGAGGCGGCGCGGAAGATGGGTGCCGATGCGGCGCTCAACCATCGAAAGGCCGACGTCGCGGCAGAGGTACGGAAGCTCACGGGAGGGCAGGGCGCCGACGTCGTGGTGGACAGTGCCGGGGAACAGAGCTGGCCGATGTCGCTCCGGTCGCTCAAGCGTGGGGGGCGTCTGGTCGTCTGCGGCGCAACCACCGGACCGGTAATCTCTCTCGATCTACGCCGGCTCTTCTGGCATCAGTGGACCCTACTGGGTGCAACCCTCGGCAGCCGGCGCGAGTACGGCGAGATCCTCGAGCTGGCTCACGCAGGAAAGCTGTGGCCCGTCATCGATCAAGTCGTGTCGCTCGATGAGGCCCAAAGGGCCTTCGAACGGCTCCAACGGGGTGAACAGATAGGCAAACTCGTCATCGAGGTTACACAGTGAACGAGCTTTGGGAACGCATGGTGATCGGCGCCGAGCAGATCGGAAACGTGATCCCCGCTCTGGTGGGCGCCGGCGTCATACTCCTAACGGGGTACTTTCTGGCTCGCCAGGTGCAGCGCTGGGCCGACGACCTCCTCAAGCGGCTGGGGTTCAATCGCATGGCCACCGCCGGAGGGCTGGACGAGGCGGTTGGGCGCACGGGGTCCCGTCTCGATCCGGTGCGCGCGCTGGCCAAGCTCATCTTCTGGCTGGTAATGCTGGTGGTGATTCTCCTGGCCAGCATGGCGCTCGGACTCGAGAGCATCAACGAGATGTTCGGGGCAATGCTTACCTTCATTCCGACGCTGATTGCGGCCATCGTCATCGTCATCCTTGGAATCATCGTCGGCGAGTTCGTCCGGGGGCTCATCGTGGCCTCGGCCGGCGGCCTCTCCGGGGTGCCGACGGTGGCCAAGATGGCCAAGGCCGCCGTCATCGTGATCTCGATCTTCATGGCGCTCCAGCAGGTGGGAGTGGCGGAAGAGATCGTCACCGCCGCCTTTACCCTGATTCTGGGAGCCTTGGCGCTGGCCGTGGGACTGGCGTTCGGCCTGGGGAACCGGGATCTCGCCGGCGAGATTACCCGGAGGTGGTACGAGGAGGGTCAGCGGCGGGGCCGGCGCCACTCGGACCGCTCGGGTCCGAATATTCCGCCCGGAGATGATCCGCCGATCTTGGATTAGTCGCGGAACCTCCCTACCGTCCTGGTTCCATCCTTGTTTTTGACCGATCCGTAGATCGATCCGCTACGCCCGAAGCCGGCGAGTGCCGAGCCCTGAGGGAAGGCGACCTCCCGTTCCCAGACGCCCTTTCTATTGAATACGTCGTAGATCAGTGCCGCGCCTTCGCGAGACTGGGGCCGTTGGAGCCAGACCTCGCCATTCGGACGCCCCAGGGCGAAATCGAACGGTGGTTTGGTGTCCGCGAAGGGATAGACGATGCGTAGGTCCTGAGGCATGCCGAACTGCTTGCCATGCTCCCTGACTTGGGCAAGGACTCGATCCTTGTCTGCTTGGGTGACCGGTATCCGGGTATACGTGTGGGTTTGTCCGAGGGTCCAGCGCCCGTCAGGCGAGCGCCAATCGACCCGGTTCTCCCGGCCTCTGGCAATCCAGGCCGTCCCATCCGGGAGCACGCCAAAGAAATCATTGGGTGCGAACACCGTGGCGGCCTGCTGCACCTGCTCCCCAAAGGTCGCATCACCGTACTCGGGTCCTGCCAGGAGGGCGACCGTGTCCACCGCACCGTCCTTCACTGTAATACGGAGGACGGGAATGCTGTCCGGCCGGAGGATACGTCCCGGCTCACCTCCACCGACCACGGCCTGGTAGTCGATCTTGTATCCGTGCCCGACCGTGTCGTAGAGCAAGACAGGTGTTTTGCCCGCGACCTCCTTGATCGGCAGCATCCCGAGCGGCCGTCCCGCCTCGCTCCAGAGCGTGGTGCGAATCGCACTAAAGTCAACCAGGGCTACGGTATCCCCGGCCAGATGAGCCGTCCATCCCGGAAACCGGTACTCCCCGACGGAGCCAGTCTTGGACAAGGAGTCAACGCGGCTTCCGATTGTGTCCACCTTTCCGCTTTTCAGGTCGCCCCGGAGAAAGAGCTTGTTCCTGGTATCGGCGAACAGCACCCGTCCGTCCCTCAGCTCGACGACGTTGCTGAGATTGCCGAAGCGCGCCGGCAGCTTGGCATCCAGAGCCAGAGTCTGGCTCTCGGCCGGACTGCATGCGAGCATCGCCACCAGTGCGAACAGAGACAGTGAGTGCGTCAGGTTCATCCGACCAATCCTCCGGGGCAAACGCGACTTCAGTGAGTGGGGTTAGGGCGTTGGGCTTGGAAAGGACGGCAGGCCCACGCGGATAAGCCGGATGCCCTCCGCTGCCGGCTCGGCCACCAGCACCGAGTTGGCTCCTACGGCCAGGACACGCCCGTGGCCAGGGACCCGGATCTCCCGTACCAACCGACCCTGCCGATCCACCACATGATACCGGCGGGAAGAATCCGCTGGTGCCCGGCTCTTCTCCAGCCACACGTTTCCACCCGCGCCGGTAATCCCAGCTTCGAATGGCGGCTTGATCGCGGCAAACGGCAGATCCTGCGCTGTCCCTCGAAGCTCTGCAGGGAATTTGCGCAAGAAAAGTTCACGGTCGTAGCGGGTCACCTCCAAGACCCGGTCGGGCAGTGGCTGACCACGGCTCCACCGCCCATCCGGCCCGCGCCAATCTACCCGATTGTCGTAGACTCTTCCCAGCCAGAGTGACCCATCGGGCAGCACACCCCAGCGGTCCAACCCGCTGAACACCCGGCGCTCGAATCGTCGCCCGGCAGCGCCCTGAACTACTGCGATGTCGAGCGGCGCGAGGCGCGCGAGGGTGTCGCTCCGAATGAATGAGGTGTCGACTTGCACCACGGCCGCGGAATCTCGATTCCCGCTTCCGTCGGGACCGGGCAGGGGATAGAGGTCGAGATAGAAGTACCCGGCTCGATCGCGCGCCCGCGGCAGAGTCCCCCGTACCGCGTTGGCGGTAGGAATGGAGCGTACTAATCGTCCGCTGGGAGTCCAGAGCGTGAGCCGGCGAAGGCCCCAGTCACCGACGTACAGGGTGTCGCCGGACACGAAGAGATTGGCCGGATTCCGGAGCGCCTTCGACGATCGATCGCCCAGGGGGGTGAGCGCCTTGGCACCGAAATCGGCGATGGCAACGGCGTTATCCGCCGGCGCCAGCACTGCCCAACGGCTACCGCCCAGCCACGCGGCCGCGGTTACGTCGGAGTAGGGCGTGGGCAGGGTGTCGCCGGCAAGCGCCAGCTCGAGCACCGGTGCCTCGGGCTTGGGGGCTCCACAGGCGGCGAGTAGCCCGATGAGGAGGATGGTCAGGAGGCGAGTGGGTCTGGCTGGCACCGGGGGAATGTAATACGCAGCCCGCAGGGTTCATGTCCGGCCCCTACGGATTCCACCAGTACGACACCTTTACCAGAAAAATGTTGTCCGCGCTGGCGCCGAACAGCCGATCGAACGCCCGGCCGGTCCGGAAGCTGCCGATCGTTTCGGTATCCTTACGATTCTGCGTCCATACGAAGAACAACGTGGAGCCCGGCAAAAACTCCCAGCGGAGCACCGCGTTCCCCCGCAGTGACGCCAGGGAGAAGTTGGGGTCATCGATCTCACGGGGCTCCGCCGGTCCCGCGGGTCCATCCGGGTCCACTACGATACGGTCAGGATCAGCCGTCTCGGTCGGATCCGGGTAGCCGGTAAACTGGTAGCTGCGAGGCCGCGCCAGCTCCTTGAATCCGGCGTACCGCCCCGAAGAGAGCAGCGGTTGGGCATACACCTCGAGACTGAGCCGCGGCGTGAAGATCCAGTTGAGGCGCACGCTGGCGGACACCGTCGTCTGATCCAGGCCGGCAAAGACGTATCGATGGCCGAAGGTGTTGGTCGCCAGCGCATCGTCGAACGTATCGACGTACTGGGCCGACGTACCGGTCCGTTCGATCTGCGGCTCGACCCGAAGCGACAGCCGTGCGCCCGTCTTCCACTCGAGCGCCGCCCGCGCAGTCCAGCTCTGATCCCAATCCGCCCGGTAGTGAGTGCCGTGAAGCCCGATGCCGTAGATCCAACGCTTGTTGGGATCGGAGTCGAGCTGAAAGTCCCACTCCACACCCGGCTGGTTGATCATGAGCGGCCCACCGCGGGTCCGCCGGTCACTCATCGTACTTGGGTTATAGGCCACGAACCACCGGCCGGTCGAGAAGTTCCTCAGCTCGTACAACCCGGTAAGAAACAGCCCGGTCCAGGTTACGTCGCCGCCAAAGTCATAACTCCGGAAACCGGCGAGGTTGAGCCTCCAGCTCCGGAACAGCCGACTCGGAGTGGTCCACTTGTGCCCGACCATGAGGTGGGAGTTGATCTGATCGCCACGGAACTGAAAGCCGAGATCGTTCACCTCGAAATTCGGATCCACCACACCGATGGCCGAGTTGAACATCCAGTTGCCCTTCTGCTTGTTGAGCGAAACCCGGGCGGCATAGCCGGTGAGAGACGTCCGACTCGAATCGACACCGAGATAGTCGGCGTCGGGCCGCTGGAAGTAGTGCACCGAGCTCTCCTGGAGCGACTGCATCCGCTCGGGAGTACCGCTCACCCGACTCGTACCGGCCCAGCCGCTGACGACCCACATCGCGTTCTTGTCCAGCGTCGTCCACCCGTCGAGGCCGAACCCAGTGGCGCTGGAGCTCAGCTCCTGGCGAAGCTGGGGCTCATCGAAGGAGCGTGCGGTCAGCGTGCCAATGAATCCCAGCCCATGCCGGCCACCAGCCAACTCCTTCTGGGCCCGGTACACGCCATAGTAGGTGAGCGGCTCGACTTCCTGATGCCAGCGCTGCTGACCCAGCGAGAACTGGGCATGCTCGCGGCTGGTGACAGCGTTGAGGGCGCCGAAGCTCCAGCTCCCTACCTTCCCCGAAAGCTTGGCGGCGCCGAGGATGTTGCTTCCCGCCGGCACGTTCGCAAAGTCATAGCCGTCCGGCAGCTCGCCCTGAGGCGCCCGACCGATGCGGCGACTGTACAGGAAACTGGGACCCGCCCAGTTGAAGCCCCAGAAATCATTGGCACCGCCTTCTCCATAATTGAAGATGTTGGCCCCCTCGACGAAGAACGGCCGGCGCTCCTCGAAGAACGTCTCGACGTCGCTCAGATTGACCACCGCAGGGTCCACCTCGACCTGCCCGAAGTCGGGGTGCACAGTGGCGTCGAGAGTCAGATTGCTCCCGATGCCCAACTTGAGATCGCCACCGATGCCAGCGCCCAAGCGAGAACCGTCGTTGAACGGGTCCGCTATCTCGTGACCCATGTATTCGGCTCGCGTGGTCACATAGGGAAGAACTTCGAGTCGTGGCGGAGGTGAGACCTCCTCGATGCCAACGAGATCGACGAACCTCGACACAAATCCGCTCCCATTGCTGGGAGTCCGGACCAGGTAATCCAGCTCGTTCCGGCGCGCGATCTCCCGCTTGAAATTAATCGCCCACCGATTCGCCTTCTGGCGTTGAAAACGAAGCTGGGAGTACGGAATCCTGAGCTCCGCCGTCCAGCCTGAGGAATCGCGGTTTGCCTTGCCTTCCCATACTCCATCCCACGTGTCGCTGTCCCAGTCATCGTTGTACAAGGTTCCATCGTAGAGCGTCCCAGCCGCGTTGATGCCGAAGAAGAAGCCGGTGCGACGGTCGTGATAGCAGTCGAGGAATACGATGAAACGATCCGAGCTGGTGATGCGGTCTCGCCGGGCCAGCTGAGCCCGTATCGAATCCGGACGGCGGTCATACAACCGGGCCCCCACATAGAGCGCATCATTGTCGTAGAGGACCCGGACCTCCGTCCGCTCGGTCGCGGTGGCACCCTCGTGGGGCTCGCGTTGAGTAAAATCGGAGACCGGTCTTGCGGAGGCCCAGTCGGGCTCGGAGAGGATCCCGTCCAGCGTAAATCCACCCTGAAGCCGGACCGCCTGAACGGGGAGGCTCTCGGGCGGTTTGGGTACCGTATCGCCCTGGCCTGTGGGGATCAGGCCCGCCAGCGCGAAGTAGAGCGCGACTGCAGTTGTGGGGTCGCCCACTGGTGGACCTCCGCCGGCGCCGGTGGCCGGCATACTGACGTACTGGGAACCGGCGGGGCTTCATGCCACGCGCCGGGAGCGAACGCGTGACTTAGACGGAGGGAACCACCAAAGGGTTGCCTAGCGAAGAATCCCCTCGAACAGAGCCAATGCACGCGGGTCCTCGCTCTGGCCGAGCCAGAACAGCGCGGTCTTTCTCAGCTCAGGGTCGGGGTTGGTCCGGGCGATGCGAAGAAGCGCCGGCACTCCGTCGTTGCCAGAGCGCCGCGAGAGGGCGAACACTGCCTGCTTCCTGACCTCACGATCGCCTGCGCTATCGCCGGCAATCGAGTCGAGGGTCCGTGCCGCGGCGATCCCCGCCGCTTCACCGAGCCAGAAGACCGCCGTCCGGCGAGTCTCCTGCGGCAGGGCCGGGGTGCGGGCAAGCCGGAGCAGGGCCGGCCAGATGGTGATGCTGTCGGCCAGGGTCCCGGCAGAAGTAGGTCACCGGAGACGTCACCGTCCCGCTCCGCCAAGGACATGAAGTAGGCTGCCGCGTCCTGGGGCCGAACGGTACCCAGGTCCGTGGCCGATACTCCTGAACGCCAGCGGCCGGCAGCGCCGAGAAAACCAGGAGCGCACGTAAGATCCGGCGCACGGTCAGTCCCTTAGGGCTGCTCGATGATGTCCTGGAGCGCCTGGATTGCACGGCTCTCCTCCGATTGGCCCAGCCAAAAGAGTGCGCGCTTCCGAAGCTCCGGATTCGGGTCCCGCTTGGCGATCTCGATCAACTTATCGAGAGCCTCAGGCTCGTCCCGCTGGGAGTACACAAAGATCAGCTGCTCCCGCATCCGCTGGTCACCGACGTCGCCATAGAGCTTGGTCAGCTCGCCGATCGAGACGCCGCCCTGGCCGGCCCAGAAGAGCGCCTGCTTCCGCATCTCGATCTCCTGCGCCGTGTCGCGGGCGATGCCCAGGAGCCAGCGGCCGTTCTCTTCGCCACCCATCTGAGAGAGGGAGAACAGCACCTTCCTCTTCAGCTCCTCGCTCTTGAGTCGCCCATAGAGCGAGCGCAGGAAGCCGGCGTTCTCGGGGCTCTCGTTCTGCCCGATCCAGAAGATCGCCTTCTCCTTTAGAGCATCGGGGACCTCGGCCCGCTCGGTATAGGCCCGGAGCGCCTGTTGCGCCTTGGGGCTGCCGTGCTGCGAGAGCGCAAAGACTGCTTTGTCCTGGATCTCGGGATCCTTGGAGAAGCGCAGGATTGAATCCAACGCGCCCACGGCTCGCTCGGTCCCCACCTGCGAGAGCCAGAATACTGCCTGACGGCGTACCTCGGAGTCCGGATCGGTGCGGACAGACTCCAGCAGGACGTCCTCGGTGCCCGGCTCGTTCTGTTGAGCGAGCAGGAACAGCGCCTTGCGGCGCAGGCAGGCCGATCCCGCATCGCGTCGTGCGAGTACCCGGCGCAGGATCGGACGGGCCTTGGCCGCATCCATCTGCTGGAGGGCGTTGAGCGCGGCCACCTTCATGTCGTCATCGGCTTCCTTACAGCTCGATTCTGAACTGGATGATGAGGACGATGACGACCATGCTGAGCCCCGGGTCGGCGGCGTCGGCGGCGTCGGAGGTGTCGGGGGTACCGGTATCTCGCCGGCGCTGCGGGCCTCGGCGGTCACTGCGGCTACCGCCTCGCGGTCGCCGCGGCGAGCCAGCTCTCCCTGGATCCGTTGCTCCAGCGCCGCAGCGTCGCCGTTGGTGGCGGCCTTGGGAAACCGGTCCCGCTGGCGCCGCAAGGCGTCACGCGCCAGTCGCAGCTCGCGATCGCCACCCAGCCGGTACAGCGCGAACGCCTGCCAGTAGAAGGCGTCCGGCGCGTAGCCCGACCGGGGGAAGCGCGCCGGGATCTGACCGAACAGCAGCGCCGCCGTGCGATAATCCCGTCGGTTCAGCAGCTCGCGGGCGCCGCGATAGAGCGAATCCGCTGGATCGCCCTGCAACCAGGGAGCGGGCAGGCGGAGGCCAGCCGAATCGGCCGGGAGGTCGCGCACCGCGACCCGGCCTGGGAGTGACCTTGGGGAAGGCCCGTTCGCCAGGGTCACGGCAGCCGCCAAGGCGAGTCCAACCTGCATCCCGTACATCAGAGCGCTCCTTGAGTTGTGCTCGGGCCCGAAGGCACGGCCGTACGCAACCGGGACATCACGCCGCCCCGCTCCAACCCCTCGGTGATGAGATCCAGATCGCGGCTCCGCGGCTGGGGGGAAAGCTGGGCGATTTCCGCCAACACCAGCTCCAGATCCTGGAGCAACAGCCGGGTCTTCCCATCATTCGCGGCAGGCGAGTCGAGGAGCAGCCGGTTAGTCGCGAGCAGCTGCCGGGCGGTCGCCGATGCCAACTGCTCGTTTCCGCCCTGCCGCACCGACGCACGGAACAAGGTGAGGAAGGCTTCCGACTGGCTCAGATGCTCGGCGGTGGCGACCTGGTACGCTGCGTTGCTGACCCGTGGTGTCGTCGCAGTCGCTATCGGAGCGGGCGCCGTAACCGGCGGAGTCGTATCAATGGAGAGACGACCCAACCCGATGCCGAGAGCCAATACAGCGGCGATGCCAGCGGCCCACCGCAGAGGACGGAGATGACGGAGAGGACGCTTCTCCGTCTTCTCCGCTCTCTCCGCCACGATCCTCGCCCAGATCTGCTCCCGCGGCGTCTCCGGCGGATCGTTGTAGTCTTTCGCGGCATCCCGCAGCTGGTCGTCCAATCGATCGTCCAGCATCATCATTCCTTGGCAAAGTCTGCGAGGGCATCTCGCAGCCGGGCACGGGCCCGGAACAGTTGCGCCTTCGAAGTTCCCGGGTGCACGCCGAGAGAGGTCCCGATTTCCTCGTGGGTATACCCCTCCACGTCATGCATGACGAATACCGCGCGATATCCGTCCGGCAAGCGGTCGATGGCCTGGGCCAGGCGGACCTTGAGGTCCGGCTCGGCCTCCGGAGTCATTCGGCCCATTGGGGGTACGTCGTCCAAGGCTACCTCCCGGTCCCGCAGCCGCCGGACCTTGCGCAAACCGTTGAGCGCGATCGATATCGCGATGGATCCCAGCCATGTCGAAAGGGCTGCTTCGCCACGGAACTCCCCCAGGCGAGCAAAGGCGCGGATGAACGTCTCCTGGGTGTAGTCCTGCGCCCGGTCGAGATCACCTGCCATCCGATAGACCAGCCGAAAGACGCGGTCGACGTGCGCATCGTATAACGCGCGCTCGGCACTCGGATCTCCCGCCAGTACCCGGCCGATCAGTTCCTGGTCGTCCACCCGGCTCCGGAGCGTAGGGTCAAGGTCTCAGGCCCATCTCTGACACATGGGTCGTGAAAACGGTTGCTCAGGCAACCCTTCAACGTTTGAAGGCATCTCAAGGGTACGTTGGCAAGGGGCAGCTTGCTTCAGCCGGTCCATTCTCACGGAGATTCATCGATGGTCATGCTCATGACAGCGAGGCCCGTAGTCGTCTACCGGGTTCTGGATGGCGCGGGGCGGGCGATCGGCGAGGTAGTGCAACCGAAATTGGGGCCCATCATGGGGCGTGGTGCTGGGACGGTGCTTCTAATTCGGGGTGAGGAGGAAAGACGGTCGGATGCGGCGCTACTTCCCCCCTAAGAGCTCTTGCTGCGCCTGCAACAGCTCCAGCCGACGGTCGATCGCTTTGATCTCCTGATTCGCCACGATGGGGTCGTACGCTGCCTGGGCTCGCTGGGCTTCCAGCGTCTGTTTCTCCAGCTCCCCGATCACCTGATCTAGGCTGGCCCCACCGGCGCCTCCGATTGGCTTCCGCAACCGCCCGGCCCGCCTGACCGCGAGCTGCAGCTCGAGTTGCAGGGCCTTCTCGGTCAACCCGGCCAGCTCTCCGCGGGTCGTCTCGAGCTCGATCTCGGCCTGTCGCAGTTCCTCTCGCCGCTCGAAGAGGCCCTTCTCCCGCTCGGCGGCCTTCCGCTCAGCCTCCAAGCCCACCCGGTCGGCTTCGCGGTTTTCCTTTTTCGCGAGACTGATCCGTTCCTTGATCCGGACCATCTCGACCTTCTTCGCCTCGATCCTGCCCCGGGCGCCCAGGCGCATTGTTTCCGCCTGCTGCCTCCGGCTCTCAGCCTGCGCAACCTCGTCGGTGGCAGCACGGAGCTGACGTTTGATGGTGATCGTGTCGCGTGGGGCTACCAGCAGCAGAAAGCTGTCGAATCCGCTCTGGGACGGTGTTTGGGCCTGGGCCTTAGTCTGGCCCATGAGGGCACCGGCCCCGGCCCACACAAGTAGGATCAGCAGGATGGAGGTTCTAGCCATAGTACTCGAAGTATCGTCACCCGGTCACCAGGCCTTTAAGGTGCCTGGAAGGGCGGCTCCAAGGGTCCCGCAGCTCTCGACTAACTCCATGTCCGGCCGTCGGTTCCCTCCTTACTCCACGGTTGCTGGCCGCGGGCGCTCCCGACTATATTTCCGGGCCGGACGCCCTCCTCCTGGTCGTCACTGCCCCAGCACAGGAATTCCATGACAGCACCGAACTCGCGCGAACGTATTCTGCCCCGCCTGATCGAAGAGGAGATGCAACAGTCTTTCATCAACTACTCGATGAGCGTCATCGTCTCGCGCGCCCTGCCGGACGTTCGCGACGGGCTCAAGCCCGTGCACCGTCGCATCCTCTACGCCATGAACGAGCTGGGGCTGGTGCCTGGTCGCGGGTACAAGAAGTCCGCTACGGTCGTGGGCGATGTGCTCGGGAAGTACCATCCTCATGGCGACAGCTCAGTCTACGACGCCCTGGTCCGCATGGTCCAGCAGTTCTCGCTACGCTACCCGCTGGTGGATGGGCAAGGGAACTTCGGCTCGGTGGATGGCGACCCGGCAGCAGCCTATCGCTACACCGAGGCGCGGCTTACTCGTGTCGCCATGACTTTGTTGGAGGACATCGACAAGAACACCGTCGATTTCCAGGCGAACTTCGACGATCGGCTCCGGGAGCCGACGGTTCTTCCATCGAAGATCCCTAATCTGCTGGTGAATGGCTCGAGCGGAATCGCGGTCGGAATGGCAACCAACATCCCACCGCACAACCTCCGCGAGGTCGTGAAGGCTGTGCAGCTGCTGGTGGACAACCCGGAGTCTACGATCGGAGAGCTCCGCAAGGTGATCAAGGGCCCCGATTTTCCCACGGGCGCGTATATCTACGGGCGGGCTGGCATCAAGGAAGCGTATGAGAACGGTCGCGGTCGGGTCGTTATGCGAGCCCGGGCCCAGATCGAGGAGAAGGAGACCAGCAACCGGTCGCAGATCGTCGTGACCGAGATTCCCTACCAGGTCAACAAGGAGAATCTGGTCAAGGCAATCGCGGAGCTGGCCACCGAGAAGAAGATCGAGGGGATCAGCGGGATCAACGACGAGTCCGACAAGGACGGAATGCGGATCGTCATCGAGTTAAAGCGCGACGTCATTCCCAACGTCGTCCTGAATCAGCTGTACAAGCACACCCAGATGCAGACGACCTTCGGCGTGATCATGCTGGCGCTCACCAACGGCGCGCCCAAGATCATGAATCTGAAGGAGCTGCTGCAGCACTTCATCGACCACCGCCACACCGTCATCGTCCGGCGGAATCAGTTCGATCTGGACGCTGCCCAGGCCCGCGAACATATCCTCGACGGCCTAAAGATCGCGGTCGACAACATCGATGAAGTCATCAAGATCATCCGCGGCTCCGATGATACGGCGCAGGCCGACGCCCGACTGCGCAAGCGGTTCGGCTTCAGCGAAAAGCAGAGCGACGCCATCCTCAACATGCGTCTGGCCAAGCTCACCGGACTCGAGATCGAAAAGCTCGACGCCGAGCTGAAGGAGGTGCGTGCCACGATCAAGGAACTGAAGGGGATTCTGGCGTCTAAGCCCAAGCGGATGGCGATCCTCAAGGAAGAGATGGAGGAGGTGGCCGGCACGTTCGGCGATGAGCGGCGGACCGAGATCGTGGCTGACCAGGGCGAGTTCACGGTCGAGGACCTGATCGCGGAAGAGGATATGGTCATCACCGTCTCCCACGGCGGCTACATCAAGCGGATCCCGATTACGACCTACAAGCGGCAGCGGCGGGGCGGTCGCGGTCTCAATGGCGCGGACCTGAAGGCCGATGATTGGGTCGAGCACCTCTTCATCGCGAGCACCCACGACTACCTGATGTTTTTCAGCGACAAGGGACAAGTGTACTGGCTCAAGGTCCACGAAATCCCGCAGGCCGGCCGAGCGGCTCGAGGGAAGCCGGTGGTCAACTGCATCGCCATCAAGCAGGATGAGCAGATCGCGGCGCTGGTACCGGTGCGGGAGTTTACCGAAGACCAGAGCCTCATCTTTGCCACCCGCAAGGGCACGGTGAAAAAGACGGTTCTCTCGGCCTATGGCCACGTGCGGGCCACGGGAATCTGCGGCATCAACATCGACAAGGACGACGAGCTCATCGATGTGCAGGTCTGCGACCAGAACAGCGACATCATTCTCGCAACCAAAGACGGCATGAGCATTCGCTTCCACCAGGGTGAAGCGCGCGACATGGGGCGCGCAACTACGGGGGTCAAGGGTATCGAGCTGGAGAAGGACGACGAGGTGATCGGGATGGTGGTAGTGCGCCGGGACGCCACGCTGCTCGTCGTCAGCGAGAAGGGGTACGGCAAGCGGTCCGAGCTCGTGGACTACCGAGTTCAGAAGCGCGGCGGCAAGGGTATCATCACGCTGAAGAAGACCGACAAGACCGGCTCGATCGTGGCACTGAAGGAAGTCATACCCGACGACGAGCTGATGATGATCACCAGGCACGGGGTCATCATCCGCTTGCCGGTGGACGGAATCAGGGTCATTGGCCGGAACACACAGGGCGTAAAGGTCATGAACCTGGACTCCGGTGACGCGGTGGTCGATGTCGCCCGGGTCGTGAAGGAGGACGAGGGAGGGGCGGAGGAAGCTGCCAGCGGTGACGAGGTGACCCCGACGGCTGCACTGGAGTAGGGTTATCATTCTCGATGACCTCCGCCGCGAATAGGTGGGCCGAAACCCAGCGGGTCGTCCTCGACCCGCGGCCCACCGTATCGCTGGAGGCATTGCGAGTCGCCGCCAAGGGGCTCGAGGGAATTGCGGTGCGGACGCCGTTGCTCGATGCACCCGCCCTGTCCCACCGGCTCGGTCTGCCGGTTGCGCTCAAGTGCGAGCACCTCCAACCGATCGGCGCATTCAAGATCCGCGGTGCATATACCGCCATTTCCCGCCTATCCCCCGAGAGCCGCGCCCGTGGCGTCATCACCTACTCCAGCGGCAATCATGGGCAGGCGGTCGCCTTTGCGGCTCGCCTGCTGGGTACCCGGGCTGTCGTCGTCATGCCCGAGCGCGCGCCCGCCATCAAGGTCGAGGGCGTCAGGCGTTATGGGGGCGAGGTCGTTATCGCGGGGAATAGCTCGGCAGAGCGGTGGGAGCGGGCCTGTGCGCTGGCCGAAGAACGTGGCCTGGCAATGGTCCCGCCTTACGAGAGCCTAGACGTCATCGCAGGCCAGGGGACGTGCGGGCTCGAGATCCTGGAAGAGTGGCCGGTGGTCGAGACGATCTTGGTCCCGGTTGGAGGCGGCGGCCTCATTGCTGGCATCGCCGCCGCGGTATCGGCTCTCAAGCCGGCGGTCAGGGTGATCGGGGTGGAGCCGATCGGCGCGCCCAAGCTCGCTCGGGCCCTCGAGGCGGGCAGGCCGGTCAAGCTCGACAGCACCGACAGTCTGGCCGACGGTCTTCTTCCCCTCTCGATCGGCGAGCTGCCGTTCGCGGTGCTGTCCGGAGTTGTACGCGAGTCCATCCTGGTATCGGAAGAAGAGATCGCCGCGGCAGTCCGGTTTCTCTCCCGGGAGATGGGGCTGTCGCCCGAGCCTTCGGGTGCGGTGACAACGGCTGCGCTTCTCAGTGGGAGAGCGCCGATCTCAGGACCGACAGTTGCCGTAGTCAGCGGAGGCAATGTCGATCGCGACCTGCTGAAACGTCTGGTGGCCTGATGACCGCACCGAAGATCCTGGTGGCGGATGACGACCAAGCGCTCTCCCGGACGCTGTCCTGGATCCTGAAAGAAAACGGATATGACGTCTTCACCTCCCCCGGAGGGGAGCACCTCTTCGAGCACCTCACCGCCGAACAATTCGATCTCCTGCTTCTTGACATCATGATGCCCAAGGTGGACGGTTTGCAGCTCCTGCAGCGGGTGAAGGCCGATCCCCGATTCAAGGATCTGCCCGTCCTCATGATCTCATCCATGCCCCCGGAGGAAGCCACGGTGCGCTCGCTTGGCCTGGGTGCCGCTGACTTCATACCCAAGCCATTCCGGGTTCGCGAGCTGCTGGCGCGGGTGAAGGCCCACCTGAGGGTCGGCCGCGAGCTCAATCAGGCCCGCGCCGAAGCACGGTCGCGCTCCGAGATGATGGACATCATGCAGGAGGTGACCGCATCGCTGAAGCCGGAAGAGATCTACGGCATCCTGGTGCGGCGGGTCGCTCAGGGTCTCAGCATCGCACGGTGTTCCATTATCATGGCCGGCGCCGAAGATGAGACGGGGATCGTCGTGGCCGCCTCCGACAACCCGAACCTCCACAATCTGAAGGTCGACCTCAAACGGTACCCGGAGATCCGGCACGCCCTGGCCACCGGCGAGCGCGTGCTGGTGCGGGATGTGCAAACCGATCCACTGTACCGGGGAGTTCGGGACGAATGGGAAGCTGAGGGCCGGCCGGTAGAAACCCGCTCGGCCGTGGCGCTGCGCTTCTCGCTCCGGCAGCTGCCTGCCGGAGTGTTCTTCCTCCGAACCACCAGCGAGGATGCTCCGCTAAACGAGCACGATGTTCAATTCGCGGAGGAAGTGATCAATGCAGCCGTCGCGGCGCTGGAACGGGCCTACGACCTGGAGAACGCAGTGCTGGGCCAGGAGCAGATGCGGCACCTCGCCGAGACCGATCCGCTGACCAACTGCTTCAACCGGCGGGCATTGATGCAAAAACTGGAACAGGAGATGGACCGCGCCGCCCGGTATGCTACTATGCTCACGGGCATGATGGTGGACATCGACAACTTCAAGCAGATCAACGATACCCACGGCCACCTGGTGGGCGACCGCGTGCTCAAGCAGCTGGCCAACCTGCTGAAGCGGGAGCAGCGCTCAGTCGACAGCGTGGCGCGCTACGGTGGCGAGGAGTTCGTCGTCCTCCTGCCGGAGACGACCAGCGCGGAGTCTCGCAACTTTGCCGAGCGGATTCTTCGCCGGGTCTCCACCCACGACTTCGGGGAGGCAGGCAAACCGGTCCGCGTAACCATCAGCATTGGAATAGCCTCCTACCCCAACGAACGGGTGAGCGATGGCGAGTCGCTTCTTCGCCTGGCCGATACCCACCTCTATCGGGCCAAGAGCGACGGCCGGAATCGGTTCCGCGATTGAGCGATCGGCGTTGCCCGCGCTGTCAATCGGTGTACGCAGCCCCCGCACGGTTCTGCGTCAAGGATGGTTCGCTCCTGGTCGAAGGTGACGTCGTAACGAGCACGGCTGGTCCTGCTGGTCAACCGGGATCCCGATCGAGGTCCCGCGATTCAGCCGAGGGTGCGGCTTCGCTCGAGTGGGAGGCGGAACGAGCCCTCCAGGACAAGCTCACCACGCGAGTGGCATCACTCACCGGCCAGATACTGGACCAGCGTTATCAGATCGCCCGTAAGCTGGGCGAGGGTGGGATGTCGTACGTATATCAGGCCCTCGAGATCGGCACCGAGCGGCCCGTCGCGGTCAAGATCCTGATCCCCAAGCTTTCTCGCGATCCTGCCTCGGTCGAACGTCTCCGGCGGGAGGCGACCATCGCTACCCGGCTGAACCATCCCAACGTCTGTCCAATCCTCCGACTGGGTGAGACCCCCGACCGGCTGCTCTACCTGGTGATGCCCTATCTGGAGGGCGAACCCCTCAGCGAGCATGAGACCCGTCGAGGGCCCTTCCCGGTCGCCGAAGGCATTCCGCTGCTGGTGCAGGTATGCCACGGACTCGGTCACGCACACGATCTGCACATCATTCACCGGGATCTGAAGCCGGAGAACATCATGCTCGTGCCGGATCCAGACACCCCAACCGGGTTTCGCGCGGTCGTGATGGACTTCGGCCTGGCCAAGGAGCGGCGTGCGGGCCCTGACGTCGTGAAGCTGACGGCCACCGGGATCGTGCTCGGCACCCCGGAGTTCATGAGCCCCGAACAGATACGAGGAAAGCCGCTCGACGGACGCAGCGATGTCTACGCTCTCGCGATTCTCGCCTTCGAGCTGTTCACGGGTCAGCTGCCCTTCACCGGCAAGAGCGCGCAGGAGACCATGATTGCTCGCCTCAGAGGAGCGCCGCTCCGGCTTCGGGACGCCAAGCCCGACCTGCCGGCCAGGCTCGAAGCCGTCATTACGAAGGCCCTGGCTGTGAATCCCGTGGAGCGCTACGGTTCGATGACCGAGCTGGCCCATGCGTTCGATTCGGTGATGAGTACCGGAGTGCTGGGGAGGCTGTTCCGGAGATAGGGTTGCGCATCACGCTGAGGAGGAGGAGTGTACATGAGACAGGCTTTACTGTTGCTGGCGGCGGTGCTCTGCGCCGGGTGCACCCGCGAGAAGGCGGGCAGTGCCTCGGCCGCGGCCTATACCTCGGACAGCGGTGCGGAGCTGGAGGCCCCAAGGCTCATTCCAGCCATACAGAATCAGCTGAACCTCATGGCCTCCGGAGTGCAGCCCACCGATCCGGAGAACCTCACCGCGTACCGAAATCTCGCGGGCGACGCTGTCAACTCCATGGCTGCCGATCTCCACCGGGCTGGCCTGGCGGATTCGGGAGACTTCAGGGCGCTCCGGGATTCGGTGATGGATGATCTTGGAGGAGAAGCTGAAAGCGAGAGCAAGCTGGACCATCCGAAGCTGCACGAACACATTGCCCAAATGCGGCGCCTGATCTCGATGTATCAGCAGGGAATGAGGAGCGCCGGAGACAACCAATAACCCTCAGCCGGCGCATCAGGAAGCGGCGAGTCGTTGAAACCGGCGCATAAAGCCACGATCGATTCGGTCCTTCAGCCGCATGGCCCACCGCCCGGTGAGCGCGATCGAACCATAGGACAAGATGGCCCGGCCGTCTCCGGTGTTGATGAGAACCAGAGAGCGTGGCTGCGGCCGGTAGCGCCGGTAGCGCACGCTGGCGCCGGCCGTGAGTGCCAGGGCAAGGTTTCGAGCGAGTATCGGACCCTGCCGCACGGCATAGACGCCGGGTTTTGGCGTCACAGGGAATGGCCGCAGAGTGGCTGCGTCTCCAGCGGCAAAGATGGCCGAGTCGGGTACGGATCGTAGTGTGCTGTCCACCAGCAGGAACCCGGCATGGTCGGTCTCCAGACCCGACGCGCGAAAGATCTGGGGGGCACTCGCGCCGGTGGCCCAAACCACAGTGTCGTATGGCAGGCCGGTCCCGCCGCTGAGGCGAACCGTCCTGGTGCCGACCTCCTCTACCAGCGTACCCAAAACGACCTGTACCCGGTTTTGACCTAGTACGCGGGCAGCCTCTCGAGCGCACGCCTCCGAACGATCCGCAACGAGGCGCCCCTGCCTATCCACCAATACGATGTGCGCACCGGTCCGGCCCAAGGCCCCCAGCCGGGCCTTGATGTTGAGCGCGATCTCAATGCCCCCTGCCCCTCCGCCGACGACCACGACTCTGGGGTCTGCCTGCGGCAACTTCTCCAGTGCCTCAGCAATCTTGCCGGCGCGATCGATTGGCTTAACCGCCAGGACCGTGTCTGTGGCATTCAATTGAGCCGGCCTTACCTCCGAGCCAACAGCAAATGATGCGATGTCGTAGGGGAGCCGCCGGCCGCCATCCACGCTGATGTGCCGGTCAGCGATGTCTATGCCTGTCGCGGAGCCGAGAACGAATCGAACACCTGCTCTGGCGGCGAGCGATGGAAGGTCCAGGTAGGCATCCTCCGGCCCGTAGCGCCCGCTTATAAGCCCTCCAAGCATGCCTGAGTAAAGGTGCCCGGCGTAGGGCGAGAGGAGAGTCACCTCCGCCCTCGGAAAGTGCCCGAAGGCCAGCTGTTCCAGTACGAAGAGATGGGCGTGGCCGGCCCCAACCAACACGAGCCGCCGGGTGGGCTCCTCAGGTTCTGCCATGGGCCGATGACCCCTGTCAATTTTGGCCGTTTGCGGGCCCCTCCGGCTGGCACGCGTGCTGCTTCGAGGGCGATCAAGCAGGCGCTCAACCCATAATCTCACTCCTCGAGGAGTGCCGTTGAAGGAGGGTCAAGCAAGCCGGCTCCTCTCGGCGCTCAAACGCGCAGGGCTCGCCGGTTCTTGTGCTCCGTAGTTGTACGGAAGAGGGTTCCGCAGGAACGCGGATTGTGACCGCCTCCGCTGCGTCCTACCCTTGTAGCGTGCTGCCCGACCTTTCCTTCCATGTCATTGGGATAAGCCACCATACTGCTGGGGTGGAGGAGCGCGAGCGCTTCGCGCTTACCCACGGCGAAACAGTCACGCTATTGAAGGAGCAACAGCAGGCCGGCCGGTCTGCGCTGGTGCTCTCGACCTGCAATCGCTGCGAGTACTACTGGAGCGGTAGCGAAGATGGCGAAGCGTGGCTACGCCGTCTGGCGCAGACTCGTGGCGCGGCCTCCCATACCGTGCTCACCCGCCATGAGGGCGAGGCAGCAGTTCGTCATCTTTTCATCGTGGCTGCGGGACTCGACTCGCAGGTTCTCGGTGAGACCGAGATCCTGGGACAGGTTCGGCGGGCGTATGACGCTGCTCGTGCCGCGGGTACGACGACCCGGGACATGGACCTCATTCTGTCCGCGGCACTGGCAGCGGGCCGCCGCGTAAGACGCGAGACGATGCTCGGCCGCCATCCGGCCTCCGTAAGCTCGGCTGCGGTTGACCTGATTGCGGAGCGGTGGGGCACCATCGGGTCCCGAGGAGTCGTGGTCCTTGGTGCGGGGGAGGCAGCCGAAGGGATCCTTCGGGCGCTCTCCGAGCGAGGGGCTACGAACGTCGCATTATTGAATCGCCATCCGGAGCGTGCCCGGGTGCTGGCCCAGGCATGGGGTGCCACGGTCGGAGATCTGAGCCAGCTGGAGCAGAAACTCGAAGGGGTGGACCTTCTGGTTGTGGCCACGGCTTCTGTCCATCCGGTGGTAACCAGCGCGGAGCTGGCTCGGGTGGCCGCCCGCCGGGGAGATCGAGAGCTCTTCGTTGTTGATTTGGGAGTGCCTCGCAATGTCGACCCTGCAGCCCGCGCCAGTGCTGCCGTGCAGCTGTTCGATTTGGACGACCTCCAGCATCTCTGTTGCCCAGCCGTGGGAACGGCTCCCGCCGCCTTGGCCGACGCCGAGCGGATCATCGACGACGAGCTTGTCCGCCTCGGACTCAGCTTGAGAGGCCGGGTGGCCGCCCCGAAGCTGGCGGAGCTTCACCGACTGGGCGTGGAGCTGGCGGAACAGGAATCGGCCTGGGCGCTGGCCCAGCTCGAAAGCCTTTCCGATCGTCAGCGCGAGATCGTGATGCAGATGGCCGATCGTTTGGTGCGGCGCGTGCTCTATCCAGTTAGCCGGAACCTGAGGGCCGAATAGCGCTCCTCCCCACCGGATTCAGAATGTTGCGGCACTGGGGATTGGTACAACCGGCGCAATGCGTCGAGTACTGGCTCGAATAGACGGCTCCCGACTGCAGATGGTCGCGCACCATCTCCGCCAGCGCATCCAGGAACCGAGGACGATCGTTCAAGGCCGGTGCGCGGCGATAGTGCGTGATCCCGGCTTCGCGGGCTACCTCTCCATACTCCCGATCCAGCTCCGATAGTGTCTCAATGTGGTCGCTGGTGAAGGCGATCGGGACCACGAGCACGTGCCTCTGCCCGCGCGCGCCCAGCCGGCGTAGGACCTGCGCCGTGCTCGGCCCGAGCCATCGCACCGGCCCCACATCCGACTGATACGCCAGGATGTAGGGATTGGAGGCGCCGAGGCGTTCGACCACCCGCTGCACGCTGGCGCCCACCTCCTGAGGGTACGAGTCTCCCCGATCGATGACATCGAGCGGCAGTGAATGTGCGCTGAACAGGATCAGCGCCTTCTCGCGATCGGGCGGCCCGAACTGGCCCAGGCCGTCGCGCACCGTCTCAGTCATTGCCTCGATGAAGCCGGGGTGCACCGGCCAGCGGTCGAGAATGCTCCATTCGAAGGCGTCTCGGAGTCCCGTTCGCGATGCGGCCCGCCAGAGCTCGTTGAGGCTGGAACCGGTCGTGCTGCAGGAGAATTGAGGGTACTGGGTAAAAGCCACGGCGCGCTCCACCCCGTCAGCCTGCATCATGCGCAAAGCATCGTCGCTGCTCGGACGGGTGTAGCGGAAGGCGATGTAGAACCGATGTGGTGCCGTTTCCGGAGACAGCCGGTCCAGCCGGGCGACCATGCCGCGTCCCTGGGCCTCGGTATAGCGGAGAATGGGCGATCCCCCGCCGATGGCGGCGTAGAGACCCCGCACCTTGGGGGTGCGCCGCCGCGCAATGAAGGGCCCGAGCCACCGCTGAAATGGAAGCTGAATGATCTCCCGGTCGGCAAACAGTTCCAGCAGGAACGGTTCCACATCATCCAGGGTTGCCGGTCCGCCGAGATTGAGCATCACAATCCCGGTCCTGGGTTTGCCGGGGGCTGGTTCGGACACCGACGACGGGGGTGAGAAAGGCTTGAGATCGGTCATGCGCCAAACATAATCATCGCTACGGCTCCACAATCCCGGCGCCGAGCGCGAAGCGGGTAAGCTCAGCGACGGTTCTGATCTGCAGCTTCTTCATCAGGCTTTCCCGGTGGGTCTCCACCGTGCGATAGCTGATCCCGAGATCCGCTGCAATCTCCTTGTTGGTCCGACCCCGTGCGATCCCCTCGAGCACCTCACGCTCGCGCCCGGTGAGCTGCTCCAGGGGGGCGGCCCGGGTCTCGTGCTCCCCACGGACGGCAGCGCTCAGCCGGCTTGCCACGGGTGGGCTGAAATACGACTCTCCCCGGCAGATGGCGCGGATCGCACTCCGAAGCTCGGTGGCAGCGGTGTCTTTGAGGAGGTAGCCGTGGGCCCCGGCACGGACGCTCTCGAGCACGTACTCGGCGTTGTCATGCATGCTCAGAATGAGCACGCGTGGCGGAGATGAGACGGTCCCCAGGCGGGCTGCGATCTGGAGACCGGACTCACCCGGCATCGAGATATCGAGGACCACCACGTCGGGACGGAGCTCCGCGGCCAGCTCGAAGGCCTCCGTTCCGTTGGAGGCCTCACCGACAACGTCGAATCCAGGCTCGCCTTCCAGGACGTGCCGGATTCCGGTCCGGACGATGGTGTGATCGTCCGCCACGAGGACGCGGATGGGCCTGTCGGTCACTGTTCTGCGCCGCCGTCCCTCGCCGGGACCAGCACCTCCAGCAACGCACCAGCCCCGTCTTTCCGGCGAATGCGCACGCTGCCGCCCAGAGCCGTGATACGTTCGCGCATGCCCGCCAGGCCCATGTGCCCCTCGAGCTCGAGCCGCTCCGTTGTCATCCCGGGCGGCAGCCCCCGGCCGTCGTCACTGACCTGTAAGAGCACCCCCGCGGCGCTGATCGAGATCCCAATATCTACCGAGCGCGCGTGCGCATGTCGCAGCACGTTGGAGAGCGCCTCCTGGAGGGCGCGAAAGAGGGCCAGCTCGGCTTCGCGCGAGAGTGGGGGCAGGGCGGTGGGGACCGCGAGCCCGGTGCGAATTCCGCTCCGCTCGCTGAAGTCGGCCACCAGCGAGCGCAAGGCCGGGAGGAGCCCCAGATCGTCGAGCAGCGATGGCCGAAGATCGTTGGTCACGCTGCGGATGCTGCGAATACCGGTATCGATCAGCCCCAGGATTTGATCGAGGCGAGGAGCGTTATCCCGATGTATTCTGTCACGCAGCAGGCCAAGCTCCATTTTCACGACCGAAAAGACCTGCGCAGTTTCGTCGTGGAGCTCTCGGGAGAGCCGGCGGCGTTCCTCCTCATTCTGCTCGATCATTCGGGCGGACAGCCGGGCGAGCTCGACCGTGCGGGTCTCGAGTCGGCTGTACAGATCGGCGTTCTCCAGCGCGGCTCCCACCTGATGGCCGAGCGCAAGCAGAAACCTGTCGTCCAGCGCGGTGAACGGGTCACGTGCGTCACCGACGAGGACGAGTGCGGCGATGACCGCATCACCTCGGAAAATCGGCAAGACCGCCGCGTAGGCGTAGGTGCCATGGCCGGGCTCGGCATCGAACCAGTCTCCGGTGAACTGCGGTCGCCCGGTCTCGATCATCCGGGCAAGTACCGAGGCAGCGGGTGGTTGTAGCGCTCCGTCCGTCCAGCGGGCGCAGACGCCGGCACCCCGGACCAGGCTGCCGGTTGATCCCTCGATCGAGAACAGCGCGCTTCCCCGGACCGCGGCGAGACTCAGTGGCCGGGCGAGCAGGGCGTCGAGCACATCCTGCTGCCGCCCGGCGCGCTGCAAATCGCCCGAAAGCGCGGAGAGCGCGCCGAGCCCGCGGCGCAGATCGTCGAGCACGAGAAGCAGGATGCCGGCGCCCACGGCAAGCGCCAGCAGGATGTCGAGGTAATATCCCCAGGGCGCCCAGGCACCGCGGGCACGAAGGAAGGGGTAGTCCAGGTGATGTAGCCCCCAGAGACCAAACGCCGCGGCCAGGAGTGTGGCGCCGCTGGAGGCGACCCTCTGCCGATACCGAAAGAAGACCCAGCCGGTCCAGAGCGTGGCCAGACTGAGGAACAACACGGCCGGTCCCGCCGCCCACAGGAAATGCTTCAGTCGATATATGGCGACATAGGACCAGACAGGCGGAAAGAGTACCAGCGCCAGATACCATGAGCGCCAGCGGACTTGCTGAGAGAAGACCAGTGCGGCATAGAGCAGGGCCAGAGCGGTCCAGCCGGTCACCACCTGGTGCCAGTACAGCCAGATCCGATGCGATGTGAGGAGGAAACTGGTGATTGCCGCGATCCGTAGGAAATACAGTCCCCACGCGCCGGCCCACCAGGCAAAATACGGCTTCCGGTAGCGTGAATAGAGGAAGGCACAGAGGGCCGCGAGCGCCGCGGTAATGGCCGCCTGAAGGAGAGCGGCGTCGAGCTCTACAGGGTTGGCCAGGGGGGTGCCTTGCATGGTTCGAAACAAACGGGGAAAATCAGAGCTGCGCAACAGCACCTAACTCGCCTGGAGGTCCAATGCTTCGCACGTCGGGTCTGTCTACCATGATCGTCGCCGCCGGACTCCTGGCCGCCTGTCAGGGCCGAACCGAGAAGAGGGGCGGTGACTGGAATCGATTCGCGTCCGGATTCATCGAAACCTATTTCAAGGCCAACCCGCTGTTCGCCAGCTATCAGGGCCGGCACGAATACGATGGCCTCTTCCCCGATTGGAGCGAGGCCGGGCTCAAGCGCTGGATGGGCCGGCTGCACCAGCTACGGGACAGCGCGGCGGCATTTCCAATCGACAGCTCGAATGCGTCAGCTGGCTTCGAGCGGGATTACCTGATCGCCGTTATCGATCGAGATCTCTTCTGGGGCGAGCGTGCTGATCAGCCGCATCGGAACCCAGAGTTCTACACCGGCGGACTCGATCCAAACGTGTACCTCGCCAGGGAGTATGCTCCGCTGCCCGAGCGTATGCGTGCCTTTACGAAATACGCCACCAACCTTCCGGCCGCGCTGGCCCAAGCCCGCACCAACCTGCGTACTCCCTTGCCGAAGGCTTACGCCAGGATCGGTCAGGGCCGGATTGCCGGGCTGGCGGAGTATCTGGAGGGAAGTGTGCCGGCAGTCTTCGCTTCGGTCAGCGACACAACGCTCCAGCGCCAGTTCGCTACGGCCAATGCCGCGGCGGCGAAAGCGCTCCGGGAGCTGAGCGCCTGGTTCGGCCAGCAGGAAAAACGCGGCACCGACGATTTCGCACTGGGCCCCGAACGCTTCAGCGACATGTTACGCATGACGGAGGGCGTAGATCTGCCTCTCGACACGCTGGAGCGCCGTGGTCGGGAGGATATGGACCGGAACCTGGCCGCCCTCAAGGACGCCTGCGGGCGTTTCGCACCGGGCCAGTCAATCCAGAAGTGTGTAGACCGGATGAACGCGCACAAGGCGCCGGGGAGTCCGGTCCAGGCCGCTGCGCACCAGCTGGACACACTCGAGGCGTTCGTCCGCGGCAAGAACCTGGTATCCGTGCCCGGCACCGAGCGCGCCCTGGTCCGTGAGGCACCTCCGTACCAGCGTTTCAACTTCGCATACATCGACATACCGGGCCCTTATGAGAAGAACCTGCCCTCGATCTACTACATCGCGCCTCCGGACCCGGCATGGCCGAAAGCGGAACAGGAGGCCTACGTTCCTGGAGCCGCCGACCTTCTCTTCACCAGCGTTCACGAGGTATGGCCCGGCCACTTCCTCAACTTCCTGCACTCTAACAGGGCCAAGTCGAAATTCGGTCAGGTGTTCGTGGGGTACGCCTTCGCGGAAGGGTGGGCGCACTATACCGAAGAGATGATGTGGGAAGCCGGGCTCGGCAACGGAGACCCCGAGACTCACATTGGCCAGTTGACGAATGCCCTCCTGCGTAACGCCCGCTATCTGTCTGCGATCGGGATGCACACCAAAGGAATGACGTTAGCGGAATCGGAACGTCTGTTCCGGGAGCAGGCGTATCAGGACCCAGGCAGCGCCCGGCAGCAAGCCGCGCGGGGCGCCTACGATCCGGCGTACCTGAACTACACCCTGGGCAAACTGATGATTCGGAAGCTACGGGAAGACTGGACAAGCACCCGCGGAGGAAGGGAGGCCTGGCATGATTTTCATGACCAGTTCCTCTCCTATGGAGGGCCACCGATTCCGCTGGTCCGCCGGGCGATGGTCGGGGCGGGGCCGGCGCTCTAGTACACGACCGTCGAGGCGCGAATGCGCAGCCCCATGCGCGTTCTCACCGGGAGAGTTGGAGCGTACCCTGGCGCGGCGCGCCTGGGGCGACGAGATGATCGCGGATGCCCTGCAGGAATCCGCTGCCATAGCTGAAATGCAGAACGGGAAACACTAGAGTCAGGGCGGCGGCGCAGCGGAGGCCATGCGAGCGAGCCGCGCTCGCCGCGAAGAGAACCACAAGCAGGGCGTAGCTTCCCGCAAGCAGCGCGAAGAGGTAACGCCCCGCTGGAATCCACAGCGCGAGCGCGGCCGAGCTGGACAGGCAGCCCACCAACGCGGCAGGAAACAGCTGGCCGATCGTCAGGGCACGGCCCGCCTTCCGCGCCACCAGGGGCTTGAAGTAGCCATGCTCGTAGTGCCTGCGGGCGAGCTGGCGGAAGGAGCGGCGTGCCAGATAGCGGCAGAGCACATCGGGAAGCAGGAGCACCCGACCTCCGCGCGTGATCAGCCTGAAATTGAACTCGTCGTCCTGGTTGCGGATCAACTCCTCGTCGAACATGCCGATGCGATCGAAGATTTCCCTGCGGCAGCAGCCGAACGGCACCGTGTTGCCTACCCCGAAGCGATGCGACAGGCCAACCGCGATCGCCTGTGCGGTCGGAGAGTCGTCGGCCGGCACCGTCACCATCACTCCGCCAACGTTGTCGGCACCGCTTTCCTGAAGGGCCGCGACGAGCCGGGAGATGTAGTCACGGGGGTATAGCACCTGGGCATCCATCCGAATCACGATGTCACCAGATGCGGCCCGAATAGCGACGTTGAGCCCGGCGGGAGTGGTGCCTGGGGGATTGTCCAACAGAACTATCGTCGGATGCAGTGCGACGTAGCGCACCAGGATGGGGCGCGTCCCGTCGTTGCTCCGGCCATCGGCCACCAGGATCTCCAGGCGCTCACGCGGGTAGTCGCTTGCCAGGACCGAATCGAGGCAGCGCGCGATGTACTGCCCCTGATTCCGACATGGGATAACAATCGAAACCAGCGGCGGCACCGGTCGGCGACTCACCATGTGAGCCCCGCTTCAGGAGCCACTGCGTTCCCCGGGCGAGCCTGTCGCGAGCAACATTCCCATATCGGTCTGCCGCCGGCCTCCGACCCGCGCCGTCTGCCGGCGGCAGCCAGCGCCTTGCCGCCGATCGGTGACGGGCGGCTCTGGCGGAACCGCATGACGCTGAACGCCACGCCTCCGCTCCCGCCAGCTCACGTGGTTGGTATCGAGGAGATCCCCCCATTGGCCCCCATGCCCACGGTTCGCCCGAGGGCCCACGGTCACAGTCGCACGCGACTGCCGCAGGGGCGGCACGCACTCCGGCACCAGCTCACCCAAGGTGGCGAGTAGCCCCTCCTGGTCACCCGCATCCATGTAGGCGAACAGCCGGCTGAGCTTCTGGACCAGCTCGGGCCCGGCGCTCTCGGTTGTCTGACTGATGCGAATCTTTTCGCTGGAAGTGGGTACACCGGCCTCGAGGGTAGAGACCTGCTCCTCCATGAGCTTCTCACCGGGTCTCAACCCGGTGAACACGATGGGAACGTCCTTGCCCGGTACCCTCCCGGAGAACCGGATCAGCTTCTCGGCCAGGTCCAGAATGCGGACCGGCTCGCCCATTTCCAGCATCGCGATGGCGCCGGCCGTCTCCGGCAGTGATCCCGCCTGGAGCACCAGCTGTGCAGCCTCCGGGATGGTCATGAAGTACCGTTCCACCAACGGGTCCGTGACCGTGATCGGCCCGCCCGCCGCCAGCTGCCGCTCGAACAGGGGGATGACACTCCCCTTGGAGGCGAGCACGTTTCCGAAACGTACCGCCCTGAAGTCGGTGCCCGACCGGTGCAGGTTCGGCAGGCCGAAAATGATCCGCTCGGCGACCCGCTTGGTTGCACCCATCACGCTGGACGGCTTGATGGCCTTGTCCGTGGAAACCAGCAGCACCTTGCTGGCGCCGTACCTGACCGCTGTGGTCGCCACGAGCAGCGTGCCGAGCACGTTGTTACGCACCGCTTCGAGGACGTTCGTCTCCATCAGCGGTACGTGCTTGTACGCCGCGGCATGCACCACATAGTCAGGACGATGCTGCGCAAAGACCTGGGCCAACCGCCCGGCGTGGGTGATGTCGCAGATCACCGGCAGCAGCGCCAGTCCTGGATGGGCTTGCTGCAGTTCCAGGTCCACGAAGTACAGATCACTCTCTGATTGATCGAGCAGGACCAGCCGTGCGGGGTCGAATAAAGCAATCTGGCGGGCGAGCTCGGACCCGATCGAACCGGCCGCCCCGGTCAGGAGGACCACTCGATCGCGCAGATCGGCTCTGACTGGAGGCAGATCGAGGTTCACCGGTGCCCGTCCCAACAGATCGTCGATCCGGACACTGCGAAGCTGGTTTATACCGGAGCTCTGCTGCGGAAACTCGTGGAGGGAGGGCAGCGTCTTGAACTGGAGGGCGCCGGCGATGCACTGATCCACCACCCGGCGCATCTGGGGGAGGTCTCCCGCCTCGAGGGCGATGATCGCGGACTCCGCCCGCAGGCGGTGCGCCACTTTCGGGAGGTCGTCTATGGTGCCGACCACCCGGACGCCGCCGATAGTCCGCCCCAATCCCCCACCATCGAGACCCACCAGGCCCACGACGTTCAGCGCATCCACCTCCGCCCGCCGCGCCTCTCGCAGGAGCTGTTCCGCTCGTTCCCCCCACCCCACGACCAGCGTGCGGCGCCCGCGGGGAGTCGCCAACGGTGGGGACCTCTTCCGGATGACGCGGGCGATGAAGGCGGCGAAGAAGATGGCGCAGACCCATTCGCCCAGCAGCACTGATCGAGGAATCCCCGGGAACAGATAGGCCAGATAGAGCGCGAGCACGAAGCCGATGCAGGCTCCGGTTACCGCAAAGGCGACCGTCAGCCGTATCTCCGCCTCGTGCCGCTCCACTGCCCGCAAGCCAGGGATGGTCATGTGTTCACAGAACCTTGGTTACGGGGTAGTGATCGGGTGAAAACGGTTGTTTGGCAGTGTTCGACTAATCCAGGCGGGAATGCGAGCTTCATGCCCGAAGTGGGCATGGCGAACGCATTGTCGAGCAACAACATGGATGGGGGTGTGCCAGAAATTGCACGGGGCTAGTGGCGGCTCGCCGTTGCACGAGCGCTACTAGTCGCGAGTCACGAGTCGCCAGTCGCCAGCTTCAGATTACATCGACAAGCCGTTCGCGACTAAGGGCTCGTGACTCGTGACTGATGACTGGTGACTGGTGACTGGTGTTAATACCAGCCGATTGGCTTCTCATCGAGGTTGATGAATACCTGCTTGGTCTCCAGGTATTCCTCGACCCCCCAGTGCCCCAGCTCCCGGCCAAAGCCGGACGCCTTGTAGCCGCCCCACGGCGCCTCCACGAACGTCGGCTGCATGTGGTTGACCCACACAATCCCGGCCTCGAGCGCCTTCACCACGCGGAAGGCCTTGAAGATGTCCCGAGTCCATACCGCGGCGGCCAGGCCGTATTGCGTCTCGTTGGCAATCCGAAT
>JBBQXQ010000011.1:0-45134 GCA_038209515.1 Gemmatimonadales bacterium | reverse complement strand
CCGGCCGAGCCCGGAGGCAGCCTCAACCCGCCGGCTTCGGAGGTCCCGACAACCTGGTACTCGATGGTGAGGCCGCTGGACTTCCGGCTCAGGAGATCGAAGTCGTTGCCGCAGATGTAGGTGACAGTCAGCTGCGCAAGCCCCTCAGGAGGTCCCGGCTTTGTATTGTCCTGACAGGCGGCGGTGGCCAACACCAGCAGGACAGCTCGAAGCTGGCGAGCGCCTGTCACGCGGCGTGTTCCATCAACCTCAGGGTCCCGGCACCCTCTCGTCCACCATCTGACGCACCTTGCGGATGAGCGCCTCCGGCGCGAGGGGCTTCTGGATGAACTCGCGCCCCTCCTCCATCAAGCCGCGGCGGACGACGTCGAGGCCGGTGTACCCTGACGTAAACAACACCGAGACTCGCGGCCAGCGCTGCGCGAGCTGCGCCGCCATCTCCCGCCCTCCCAGGCCCGGCATTACCACGTCGGCGATGACGAGGCTCACGTCTCCCCCTCTGGCCTCCAGCATCTCCAGCGCCTCTTTCCCGTCAGCGGCCTCGAGCACGCCGTAGCCGCTATCGCGTAGCGTACGTGCCCTGCTGCCGCGCACCCTCGGCTCGTCTTCCGAGATCAGCACCACCTCGTCCGGGTTGGCGAGCGGAGTTGCCTCAGGTGCGTCGATCACCTCATCGATGGTGGGTACCAGCGGGAAGTAGAGCTTGAACGTGGTACCCAGGCCAGGCTCACTGTAGGCCCAGATGAAGCCGCCACTCTGCTTCACGATGCCATATACGGTCGAGAGGCCGAGGCCGGTACCCTGGCCCACAATCTTGGTGGTAAAGAACGGTTCGAAAACCCGCCCCAGCGTGTCCCGATCCATCCCATGGCCGGTGTCGGTGACGATCATAGCCGCGTATTCGCCGGGCTTCAGCGTTTCAACCGGCTTGGCGGCCACATAGCGTGGATCCAGCACCACGTTCATCGTTTCGATGGTGAGTCTGCCGCCTTCCTGCATCGCATCGCGGGCGTTCAGCGTCAGGTTGATGAGAACCTGCTCCAGCTGCCCTGGATCTGCTCTGACCCGTCCGAGCGTCGCCGACAGATGCATTCGCAGCCCGCTGCTCTCGCCAAGCGTCCGGCTAAGAATCGGCTCGAGGCCGCGAACGGTGGCGTTCAGATCGAGCACCTGAGGCTGGAGTACCTGGCGGCGACTGAACGCGAGGAGCTGCTGGGTGACCCCGGCGGTCCGTTTCGCTGCTTTCCAGATCTGTGCGACGTCCTGGCGAACCGGCTCGGAGAGGTCCGAGCGCTGGAGCACGTAGTCGGCGCAGCCCAGCACCACCGACATCATGTTGTTCGCCTCGTGGGCGATACCGCCGGCCAGCTGCCCGACCGACTCCATCCGCTGTGCCTGGCGGAGACGCTCCTCCGCGTGCTTCCGGTCGGTAACATCGAGGCAGACGCCGGTCATGTAGAGCAGGTTTCCGGCCTGGTCGCGGACCACGCGTCCCTGATCCGCGAGCCACCGCACCCGACCATTGGGAAGCACGATCCGGAACTCGTAGTCCAGCCCCCCCGCGTGCAGCGCCCGCTCCACCGAACTCTCCACGAATGCCCGGTCGTCCTGATGCACCCGCTCGAGAAACTGCTCATGGCGGGTGATCTTCTCGCCCGGTGCCAGGTTGTAGAGGTTCTCAAGCCCCTCGTCCCAGCTCAGTGCATTGGACGTGACATCCCAAAGCCAGGTGCCCATCCTGGCAGCCTTGAGGGCGAGGTGGAGACGCTCTTGGCTTTGTCTCAGCGTCTCCGCGGTCTGCTTACGCTCGGTGACGTCACGCTTGATGGAGGAGGCGCCAATCACCCGGCCCTGTGCGTCGCGGATGGGGGACACGCTGACGGAGATGTGGATCCGCCGACCATCCTTGGTGACGCGCTCGACCTCGGAGACGTCCACGGCTTCTCCCCGGCCGATCTGCGCCAGCAGAACACCCTCGGCATCATGGTACTCCTCGGGGATCAGTCGATAGATCGGCTGGCCTACCATCTCCGTTTCGGTGTACCCGAAGATTCTTTCCGCCGCGGCGTTCCAACTGGTTACCACCCCCTCGAGGGTCTTGCCGATGATCGCGTCGGTAGACGAGGTCACAATGGCGGCGAGCCGGGCGCTTGCCATCTGTGCCTGGCGCTCGCCGCTCACATCCCGGGTGAAGCACCGCGTATGCCGGAACTGCCCATCCTCGAAATACGCGCTGGAGCCGATCACCACATGCTTGATCGAGCCGTCCTTGCAGCGGAGCCGGGCGGGGTAGTCGTGTAAGACCTCGCCTCGTGTCAATCGCCGCAGAATGTCTTCGATGACATCGCGGTCCTCGTGAAATTCCCTGATGTTCCGGCCCATGAAATCGTCACGGGTGTAGCCGAGGAGGTCGAGCTCTGCTTGATTGACGCGGAGGATGGTGCCATCCGGACCGACCCAGTGCAGCCCGATCGAGGCGGTCTCAAAGAAGTCTCCGAGATCCCGCTGGCTACGACTGAGCTCTGCCTGAGTACGTTTGAGGTCGTCGATGTCCACGGAGGTGCCGACCCAATTCTGGATCTCTCCTTCCGCATCCCGCAGCGGGACCACTCGCGCCAGCATCCAGCGGTATTCGCCATCATGCCGGCGGTAGCGGAGCTCCATCTCGAACGGCCCGCCCTGCTCGGTCGCTTCGCTCCACCTCGCCCTGACCGCATCGAGCTCATCCGGATGATTGAACTGCTCCCAACCGAGCGCGTTGAGCTGGTCCAGACCCGACCCGGTATACTCCTCCCAGGTGCGGTTGGCGTAGAGGAAGCGGCCATCGGGGTCCACGATCCACAGGAACCCTGGGGCAACGTCACCGAGAATCTGGAAGAGCCGCTCGCTGGTGGAGGGCGCGCCGGATACGCCCCGGGACTGGCTAGCCCAGAGCTTCTCTAGCAGAAGGGACATGGCATCAGCCACCGCAACGGTCTCTCATGGGGGTTTGGAGCATGTGCCTTGGGGTCGGAGCCGTGGACCTTACGCCCGGACAGTGTTCGTGACCGGCAGGATTGTAGCCGCCGGTGTTGCTTCAATTTGCGCCCGCCCGGTGGCCCAGGGCAAGGCGGTTTGGAAAGGAGCTGCTTCCCTTCCGCCGCCCCTTTCGGACCGCTAGGCTTCAGTCCACTGGCCCTTCGTCCAACGGCAGGACAGCGGACTTTGGATCCGTCAATGGTGGTTCGAATCCACCAGGGCCAATTGAACTTAGCTATTCGTGCATCAACTTCTGGGTCAACTTTGCCCGGTTGGGCGGTTGGCCCACCCAAGGCGATCCCCCCTTGCCGTAACAGGGCACCGCTTGAGAGGTAGGATCCCGCCGAGGAGAAATGGAGGAAACCAGGTTAAGGCAGGGGTGCTCCGCTACCTACCTGAACGATCTTCGCCACCGAGGGCACGCCGTTACCGTCCAAAATGAACAACATGTAGTGCCCCGGCGGTGTACGATTGCGGTTGGTAGGCGCCGAGATCGTCAACCCTCCCCTCGTTCGGGTAAAGGAAAGGCGCTGAAAGCGCTGATTCATATCGAAGGCATGGGTTGTGGACCCGAGGCGGATCAAGCTCACCTTGGCAATGCCGGCGGCTTGCGGGGTAGACACGCTGAAACTCGTGCCATAAACGACTGACTGGGGGGCTTCGGTGATCACCGGTCGCGCTCCTTTAAACAGATAGGGCGGCGAGAAGAGCTCCGCATTCCGTTGATCGGGGCTGCCGTCTCCGCTGCCGGTGTGCAGGACACGCCCATCAGGTAGCAGGATCGAGGTCGAGTGATACACCCGATTCACGGTGTTGCTCGCCAGGGTGGTCCAGAGACCGGTGGCAGGGTTCCACAGTTCGGCAGCGTGGACCGGCAGCTTGTAGTCATTGAAGGTGATGCCACTGCTTCCGCCCGTCACGAGCACCTCACCGGTGGGGAGGACAGTGGCGTTGAGGTGCCGCCTCGGAAAGGCCATGGAGCCGGTCCACTGCCAGGCAGGCGCCGCCGAGTTGAGATTAATGGTTTCCGCTGTGTTCGTGGTACGGCCTCCACCGACGTACAGGATCTTTCCGTCATCGTACATCACCGCGGCGCCGTAGTCGCGCTGACCATACTTGCGGGTGGCGACCGGCGTCCATGACCCGGTGCCGGTCGGGTCCAGGTATTTCGTCGCGGCGAACTCCCCCGCCAGAAAAATCTTGCCGTTCGGGGCCAGGAATGTGCGGGGGTAGAGGGGCAGTGAAACGGCTGCGGTGCTTAGCTCCCCGCAACGTACCTGAGGACCAGACCTCGGGCACCCGCACCGTCACGCCCGCTTCATCCTTTCCTGCAAGGATCACGACGTCGCCGTTCGCCAGCATGGTATTGGTCGGATACCAGCGCCCCCGCCGCATCGGGACCGATGTAGTCCAGCTCTGGCTGCCCGGAGTGAAGATGTTGATGTTGGGGAGGCCCATTAGCCGCAGCTGTGGGATTGTTATTGCCCCCAGCCACCAGCAAGCGGCCGTCCGCAAGAAAGGAGTGCCCGGCGCAGAAGAGCAACGAAGGGCTCGGGACGGACGTGAAGGTTCGGCTCGCCGGATCCCACACCTGCGGTGTTCCGGACAACCCAAAAGACAGCACTTTCCCGGTTGGAAGAAGACTCAGGTGGACCGCGATGTTGGCCCAAGGGAACGGGGCGCTCCACTGCCCTGCCGAGCTAGAGGCGCCGAGCACCATGGCGGCTGAAAAGGCTGGGGCGCCGCATGCCTGCCCCTCGTTCTGCCGGCGAGCCACTCGATCGTCATCCTGGTATAGCTCCACCAGCCCCCGCTCCACTGTTTCCAGCTCCGTCTCGCTGAACCATGGATCGCCCCCCGGCCTCTCAGGTAGGGTCAGGCTGCCGGTCTCATTGGTTCCGACGACCCGATAGCGGACGGTGATCGGTGCGCTGGTCGAGTTCGTAGCCAGAAATTTGTTGCCACAGACGTAGACCAGGTCCACCGGCGTGAGCATGGTCGCGGCGGGCCCATCCTCCGCTGAAACGTCAGGGCGCGAGGGTGGTGATTGCGAGTTGTCCTGGCAGGCGCCCAGGAAGAGCACCAGGCTGACCCGGAGTAGGACCGAGAACTGCAGGGGACGCCGTTGCATATATCCACCCCCAAGCGACACTGAGAGTTACGTGTCGCGGAAGCGCGAAAAGAGCGTGGACTCCGGCTCCGCGGAACCGAAGATCCGGCCGATATTGTTTGTCGCGATGGAAGGGTGACGGACTCTTACAAGGGTGACGCCAAGATCTGGTTGCGTCAAGCTGCCAGGGTTCCTTGCACGGACCGGTAAACCTCGATCGTGGCGTTCGCCGCCGCGCTCCATTCGAACATCCGCGCCCGGTCTCTCCCGAGCTCGACGAGGCGCCGAGCCTCTTCCGGGAGTATCGCCTGCTCCAGACCGGTTTCAATGCTCCCCACATCAAACGGATCGACCAGAATGGCGGCGCCTCCCGCAATCTCCGGCGCCGCACCGGTGCGAGAGGTGACCACCGGTGCCCCCGAGGCCATGGCCTCGATGATGGGAAGCCCGAACCCCTCGTAGATCCCGGGATAAAGGAAAGCGGCAGCCCCCGAGTACAGCCCGGGCAGCTCCGCCTTGTCTACGTACCCGAGAAGTGATACGCCCTCTGGCAGGGCCGATCCGTTCTGATCGAAATCGGTGTCCAACGATGTGCCGGTGATCAAGAGCCGGTACTGAGAGCGATGGCCGCCCCGCGCTCTCCAACGGGAGAATGCTGCAATCAGCCGTCTGGTGTTCTTTCGGGGAGACACCCCGCCTACCGCCAGAACGTACGGCGAGGCCGGCGGCGCCCGGCCTGCTCCGTTCTCCGCGGTCGAGAAGGCAGGATCCAGCCCATGGTAGATCACCTCAATCTTCGACGCGGGGATCCCCGCCCGCCGCACCAGATCGTCCGCCGTGTAGCGGGACACCGCGATGAACCGGTTGGCCCGCCGAACCACCCAGGGAAACAGGCCGCCATACATCAGCCGCAGCCGTCGATTGTACAGTTCTGGATGAACCCGCCACCCGAGGTCGTGCACGGTCACGACTGCCCGGTCGCCGCGGCGCAGGGAGTACGGCAGAAACCCGTCCATGCCGTGGTAGACGATTCCGGCGGTACGGGGAAAGGCACTCAGGCACCGCCATTGGTCGAACCAGAGCTTCCAGAGCGTGGCGGGCAGCGAACCGGGGCGGAGGTTCGGACGTCGCGCGGGTAGCACCTCGGTGACACCAGGCAACCCGAGATTGAGAGGCTCCCAGCTAAGCGCGGTCAACCGCACCCGGCCGGTACGGCCCAATGCCGCCATGAGCTGGTCCATGTACACCTCGATGCCCGTCCTGGGACCGGCGAGGTGCCTGGCGTTCACCAGGACTTCCATGGGTTGGGCAGCGATGTCGGCCATATGCCGGATCAGGACGGAGAGCGCGCAGCGGATGCCGAGTGGACTCGACCAGCGCGGCCGGGCCGCGGCTTCGACTCGACTCGCTCGAGTACGCCTAGCGTCTCCGTGGCACAGCGGCGCCAGGTAAAGTCCTGGCTGCGCACTCGTCCGGCGGCGATGAGCTCGGCTCGAAGCGCAGTGTCGTCCAGTGCTCGGCGGATGCCGTCCGCAATGCTCTCCACGGATTCGGGCTCCACCAGCACTGCGGCTCCCTCGGCCAGCTCCTTGGTTCCGTAGCGGTCGGCGGTCACAACCGGGCACCCGGCGGCCATTGCCTCCAGCACGGGAAGACCACACGACTCGAAGATCGACGGCAGCAGCAGCGCCTCTGCCATGGCATAGAAGCCGGCCAGCTCCTCCTGTTCGATCCACCCCGGCCAGCGCACCCACTCTGCGATCCCGAGTGCCTCAGGCTGGCGGAGCTCTCCCTCCGAGAGAAACCTGTTCTCGCCTCCTGCCACCACCAGCGGAATGCCACGCTCCGGTCCGACCCGGGCGTAGGCCTGCACCAACCGGGTGAAGTTTTTCGGCGGGTAGATCGCGCCGGCGTACAAGAGAAAACGCTCAGGCAGCGAATACTTCTTCCTGATCTCATCCCGGCGCGATGGGGGCAGCGGACGCCGGAACACGTCATCAACGCCGGAATAGACCGTGGCCACGCGATCCGGCGGCACCGCGAGGTACTCCATCACATGGCGGCGGGTGACCTCGGAAACTGCCACGATCGCGTCTGCCTTGCGGGCATAGCGAGGGACCAGGAACCGGTGGCTCAGCCGATCCACCAGCTTGGAGCCCCAGGGCATGACATACCAGTCCAGGCCATGGCAGACCCAGACGGTGCGGCAGTGGGCGCGGAGGGGAATCGAGTACTTGGGATTGAACAGGACGTCGATGCCGTGGCGCTGCACTGCCTGCGGCACCGCCAGCTGGTCCCAGCCGAGGACGGAATGGCCGGCCAGCGCGACTTCCTCGACCCCGCGTTCGCCGGCATAGGTCCCGAGGAGGGCGGGATTGCGATACAGCAGGACGAATTCGTGTTCTGTGCGGAGATCCAGCAGGCCGCGCATCAGCCGGCTGGTATAGACCTTCACCCCACCGCCGTGCTGGTCGTAGTGCCGCAACATGACCCCGATGCGCACGTCTGCTCCCGTAAAGATCCGAGTGGCAAGCTACACGGCGACCGGCGCGGCGGTCCAGCCGCGGGCCTGCTCAGCAGGATGGCACCGAATCCAGCCGGACCGGCACCGCACGGTCGTCGACCCGGCCGGAGTCTACCTCCGCGGCCGTGCCTACAATAAGGTAGGCGCCGACCTGGCCCTCTTCGCACCGCAGGATCAGCCGCGGCTGCTCGCGATTCCCGAGGGTATCATCCTCGCTCCCGGTCGAGAGCGCCTCAGATGTGGTGTCCGAGATCGTGGGCAGAAAGTCGGCCGGCTCGGCCGCCGCGCCGGAGCGGACTGCGCCGTCGGTGCAGGCTGTGCCGGCCAGTAGCGATAGCAACCAGATGCGGGACACGGCTCCTCCACTCGATCTCGACTCGAATTTCGTCGACTTTACCGCGGAACGGAACAGCCCCGGCGCCGCCAGATCGCCTCTGGTAGCGCCGGGGGTTGAGCTCACCTGTTTCGGCCGGCTTACGGGCCGGTCGGCAGTGCGGTCAGCGTCATCACCAGGTCGTCGAAGTCCTGGTCCACCCCGTCCTCGAATGTGAGGACCCACTCGGGATAGTTGCCACTCACCCGCAGCCGCGGCGGATTCTGCAGTTGAGGAGCCACGACCTCAGCACTGATCTCGGTCCCTGCGGGGAACGGCGCGGAGAACACGAGCTGCTTCCCTGGCTGCTCGTAGCATCCGTCGCTCGTGAGCGTTCCGGTGATTGGTGCGGTCACCCGGAACAGATTCCCATGGGCGTCACAGCTGCTGCTGGTCAGCACCACTTTGAACCCGGCCTCCTGCTCCAGCCTCAGGCTGCAGCCCACGAAGCCGCCCGGAGCCGACCCGTCCACGCAGGAAAGCGACGTGACCGCGGGAAGACTGGTCACGACCTGTTGGGATACGGTCGAGGTCTCGCCTTCGGCGTCGGTCACCGTCAGGCTCACGCTGAACGCACCGGCGGCGACATAGTTATGAACCGGGTTCTTCACCGACGAGGCGTTGTTGTCACCGAACGCCCAGCTCCAGCTGGCGATGCCGGCATCGTCACTGCTGGCATCGGAGAAGTCGCACCGGAGCGCCGCGCAGACCTTCGTGAATTCCGCGGTTGGAGCTTGGTTGCCCGGACCGGTGCCGGCCGGGGAATCCTTGCAGGCCGTGACCAGGCCCGCCCCAGCAACTGCTACTGCGAGCCAAATCGCTCTCATGGTGCGCCTCAGGGGTAAGGTTGGTGTGTGCTACGCGCTGCGGATCGGCCGCAGACTTCCGTCCTGGCCGCCGGAGGCTGCCCTCCGGCGGCGTACTGCTGTTCTACGCTTCAACTGATCGGTGTCTTGGTCTTCGATTTCCCTCAAACCCGCCGGAGGTTGCCCTCCGGCGGGGAGTACCGCATTTCTTGCTGCCCAGCTCGCTGTGCTTACGGTGCCAGGGTCGCCGTGACGCTTACAACAGCGTCGTTAAAGTCCGGCTCACCCTGAGTGCCCGCAGCGCCTCCATCATCGATGTTAAGCGTCCAGTTGGGGTAGCTTCCCGTGATCCGAATTCCGGGATCGCCGGCTGGCGGGTCGCTCGGGCCTGGGAGCCCCTGGCTGAAGCGCAGATCCAGCGAGGTGCCGGCTGTAAGCACCAGCGGCAACCCGCTGGCGTCCTGCACCGTGTATTCGCTGCCCTCGAGCCGGCTGCAGAGATTGAAGAAGATGGACTGGTCTCGTGGGGCGGTAGTCCTGAGCGAGTTCCCAACGAGCTCGCAGCTGCGACTCACTAGGGTGAGCTTCACCGTCACCCGCTGGGTCATGACGAGGGAGCAGTTCACCAGGGTGCCCGACGTGGTGCAGTCCTGGCTTGCCGCCGGCGAAACCGTAAGTGGCTGGTTTGCGGTGGCTTGAGCGCCCTTGTCGTCAGTGACGACCAGCGTGACAGTGACCGTTCCTGCAGCGGCGTAGGTGTGCGTTACATCCGTGCCTTCGCCCGACTGCTGATCCCCAAAGTCCCACTGCGCGGCCGTGATCTGGCCGTCCGCATCCGTGCTGGTGCTGTGGAATGATCCGCACGGGATGCCTGCAGTGCAGGTTGGGAGGACGAAGCTGGCCGTCGGCGGAATGTTATTGCCGGCCGCAACCGTCACGGCATTGGTGACAGTACCGGTTGCCCCGTTGTTGTCGGTCACGGTGAGCTTCACCTGGAAGGTGCCTGCAGCCCCAAACGTATGGAGCGGATTCTGATCGGGCACTGCCGCGCTGCCATCGCCGAAGTCCCAGGAGCGGGTCGAAATGGTACCGTCCGCATCGGTGCTGGCATCGGTGAACTGACAGGGCGCGGTGGGGGTACAAGTCGGTGCAGTGAACGCGGCCACCGGCGGCGTGTTCGGTCCGACGCCACTATCGCCGCCGCAGGCCCAAGCCCCAGCGAGGATCAGAGTGGATACAGCCATCAAGCGGATTGATCGCATAGAGTCTTCCCAGCCAAAAGTGACAGAGTAGTCCCACTAGGAATCGGCGGAGTGGTAGCGCGTGACTATACGCGACCCGCACGCCGGGTGAGCCAGAGCCGTGCCAGCGGGTGGCACCCTGATGAGGGGCTCGAGCTTCCATACCCAAGAACAGGTACGACATAGACCTACATGCGCGGCTCGACCGCCTCACAACGCTGCAGCGAGCCCACAACTGTGGCGGGCGGCCCATAGCCAGCGCTGGCAACCTATTCGGAGTGCGCCGGGAGTGCTGGTTCATGCATCACATTGACTCTCGAGCGATCGTCTGGTTGACTCCACCCTATTGGCCTAACTACGTTTGCGGGCTGTAACCATGACGGACCTGTCGCTGTCGCGCAGCCAAATGCTGCTCCTGAGCGGGTCGGCCAACCGCCCCCTAGCCGTCGAGGTGGCCGCCCATCTGGGACAGCCACTCTGTCAGGTCACGCTTCGGCGCTTCGCTGACGGCGAGATTTTCGTCAAGATCGACGAGAACGTGCGCGGCCGGGACGTTTACATCGTCCAGCCCACCAACCCGCCAGCGGAAAACATGATCGAGCTGCTGCTCCTCATGGACGCCGCCAAGCGGGCCAGCGCGGCCCGGGTCACGGCGGTGATTCCCTACTTCGGCTACGCGCGGCAGGATCGCAAGGATCAGCCCCGCGTCGCGATCAGCGCCAAGCTGATGGCCAACATGGTGTCGATGGCCGGCGCCGATCGAGTGCTGGCGATGGACTTCCACCAGCATCAGCTGCAGGGGTTCTTCGACCTGCCGGTCGATCACCTCTACGCCGCGCCGGTGTTCGTGAACCATTACCGGCAAAAGAGCCTTCGCGATCTGGTAATCGTGGCCCCCGACGTCGGCTCTGCCAAGATGGCCCGGGGCTTCGCGAAGCGGCTCAACGCGTCGCTCGCGATTATCGACAAGCGGCGGCCGTCGGCCAACGTGGCCGAAGTGCTGAATGTGGTCGGTGAGGTAACCGGGAAGGACTGCATCATCCCGGACGATATGATTGACACCGCCGGCACCATGGCCGAAGCGGTGACCGCGCTGAAGCGTCTGGGTGCCGAGGACATCTATTGCTGCGCCACGCACGCGCTGCTGTCAGGCCCGGCGGTCGATCGCCTCATGGCGTCACCAGTCAAAGAGGTTGCGGTCACCAACACGATCGCCATACCGCCGGAACGCCGCTTCGACCGGTTGAAGGTGCTCTCGATCGCGGGCCTGCTCGCCAAGGCGATCGGATATACCCATAGCGATCAGTCGGTGAGCTCGTTGTTTGATTGAGTCACTAGTCACTAGTCTCGAGTCAACAGTTCCTAACGACTAGGGACTAGCGACTCGTCGCAACCAGTCAATAGCCAAAGACAGGATTCAAAGATGGCCCAGCAAGCAAACCTCCAAGTCGCCACCCGCTCCGACACCGGGAAGGGCGCTGCCCGGAGCCTCCGCCGCACGGGCAAGGTACCGGGCGTCATCTACGGTCACAATCGGCAGCCCGAGGCCCTGGCCATCGACAGCGGAGCGCTGAACAAGATGCTGATCGGCATCAGCGCGGGAACCACGGTGCTCGATGTGGTGGTGGATGGTCGGCCGGCGGTCAAGGCACTCATTCGCGAGATCCAGCGAGACTCGGTCCGCCCTGGGGAGATCCTGCACCTGGATCTGTACGAGGTAAGGGCCGACGAGAAGGTGACGCTCTCGGTACCGATTCACCTCACCGGGATTCCGGACGGCGTTCGTAACTTCGGCGGCGTGCTCGACCATGTGCTCCGCGAGCTCGAGATCGAGGTGTTGCCGGCTGACATCCCCGAGCACGTCGAGCTGGACGTGACAGCACTGGCGATCGGGCACTCGCTCTTCGTGCGCGACGTGAAGATCGAGAAGGCCGAGATTCTCAACGATCCCGACACGCCGGTGTGCACCGTCGTCGCGCCGCGGACCGAGGAGGCTCCGGCCGTGGTCGAGGAAGTTGCCGCGCCGACCGAGCCGGAGCTCATCCGGAAGCCGAAGCCCGAGGACGAGGGCGAAGCCGAACCGAAGGCCTGATCTGCACACGATCGTGGGGCTGGGGAATCCCGGCCCTGAGTACGAGGACACTCGCCACAACGCCGGGTTTCGCCTCGCCGATCATCTCGCGGCACGGTGGCAGACGGGACAGTTTCGCCGGGGCGATCGCGCTCGCCAGGCGCAGGGCACCTGGCAGGACCTCCCGGTCCGGGTCCTCAAACCCCAGACCTATATGAATCGCAGCGGGGCGGCCATCGCCCCGCTCCGCACCCTTCCGGAATTCGATCCCAGCCAGCACCTCCTCGTCCTGGTCGACGACGTGGCACTCCCCGTCGGGCGGTTCCGCCTGCGGGGAGCCGGCTCGGCCGGAGGCCACAACGGCCTCAAGAGCATCGAAGGCGTGCTCCAGCGCCAGGATTACGCCCGGCTCCGGATCGGCGTGGGTCCACCTCCTCCAGACCTCGATGACCTGGCTGACTTTGTGCTCGACGAGTTCACTCGGGAGGAGCGCGACGAGATCTCCAAGCTGCTCGATCCAATGAGTGAGGCGGTGGAATCCTGGCTCGAACACGGCATCGAGAAGGCCATGAATGAGTTCAATCGGTGAGCGTTTCGGCCGTCATCCCTGTGTTTCGACGTCCGGGTGAAACCTCGTGCTAAGACTTGGAATCGTGGGCCTCCCCAACGTCGGCAAGTCTACCCTCTTCAACGCCCTCACCTCCGCCAAGGCGCTGGTGGCCAATTATCCCTTCGCCACCATCGAGCCCAACACGGGGATCGTCCAGGTCCCTGATCCTCGGCTCGACGCGTTGGCGCAAATCGTCAAGCCGGAGCGGACGGTCCCGGCAGTGGTCGAGTTCCTGGACATTGCCGGTCTGGTGAAGGGTGCCAGTGAAGGAGAAGGGCTGGGCAACCAGTTCCTGGCCAACATTCGGGAAGTCGATGCCGTCGTCCACGTGGTCCGGTGCTTCGAGGACCCCGACGTTCAGCACGTTATGGGGGACGTGGATCCCGTGCGGGATCGGGAGGTCGTCAATATCGAGCTGGGCCTGGCCGACCTTGCGAGCGTCGAAAAGCGGCTGGACAAGACCAGTCGCGCCGCCAAGTCAGGCGACCCTCAGTCCAAGCTGGAGCAGCGGCTGCTGGAGGCGGTCCAGCGGACGCTCGCGGCTGGGAAACCAGCCCGGGAGGTCGTCCCCACGGAGGAGGAAGCATCGGCGTTCCGGTCGTTCAACCTGCTCACCGCCAAACCGGTCCTCTCCGCCGCCAATGTCGCCGAAAATGAGATCAGCGCGGGCAACCGGTTCGTCGACGCGCTCCGGGCGGCACTCACCCGCGATGGCGAGACCGCCGAAGTGGTCACCTTCTCCGCCAAGGTCGAGGCGGAGCTGGCCGAGCTGGCGCCGGAGGACCGGAGCGAGTTTCTCGAGTCGCTGGGCCTCACCGAGTCTGGGCTCGATCGGTTAGCCCACGCCGCCTATCACCTCCTCGGTCTGCAGAGCTACTTCACGGCCGGCGAGAAGGAGGTGCGCGCCTGGACCGTCCACCGAGGCGATAAGGCGCCGGCAGCCGCGGGCGTGATCCATTCGGATTTCGAGAAGGGCTTCATCCGGGCGGAAACGGTCGCCTACGGCGACTTCGTTCGAGTCGGTGGTTGGAAACCGGCACGGGAGCAGGGGCTCTCCCGGGCCGAGGGCAAGGAATATGTGGTGCAGGATGGTGACGTCATGCTATTCCGGTTCAGCAGCTAGACTGGGGGGCGATCACCGTCTATCTTGCGGCTCACAAATCTCCTCCCCGGCACCTGCACCAGGTCCGGGGCAACCGAGCCGGCGGATTGCTGCCGGCCCCAGTCCAAAGGAAGGTGTCATGACCCGTCAGTACGAGGTGGTCTATATCTTCGACAGTGCGCTCGAAGAGGCCGCCATCAATGAGCGCCTCGCGCGCTTCCACGCCCTGATTCAAAAAGCCGGAGCCGAACCTCCCCAGGTGAACCACTGGGGCAAGCGGACGCTCGCCTATCCAGTCAAGAAGCACGAGACCGGATACTACGTGGTAGCCAAGTTCGACGCCGATGCCACCGCGCTTCCCGAGTTCGAGCGTGCCATCAAGCTCGACGAGGGAGTGCTCCGGTTCCTGGTCGTGGTGAGCGAGGGAGCCCAGCCGGTCCCGGTGACCGCGGGCAAGACCGACGAGGAGGACGACGAATGAGGCGCCCGCAGAAAACCTGCGCCATCTGCGAATCCGGCGTACGGGTGGTGGACTTCAAGGATGAGCGGACCCTTTCCCGATTCTTGACCGAGCGCGGCAAGATCCTGCCCAGCCGGCTCTCGGGGACCTGCGCCAGGCACCAGCGGCAGCTCAGCACCGCGATCAAGCGGGCCCGCCAACTGGCCCTCCTGCCGTATATCAAGGGGTTCGGCGCCTGACCGCACTGGGACAGCGTGGCAGCGGGTCGGCCGCACGGGCCCAGACTCCATGGACCTGGGGAGCCATCGCTGTCCTGATCGGGTATCTGCTGTTGGCCCCCCCGGTCCTGCTCTTCGGACCCCTGGCGGGGCTGCTGCTGCTCACCCGTCCTGCCAGCGTGAGAGAATGGCTCTGCCTGATGGCCACCGGAATCTGGACGGTGCTATGGCTGAATCAGGGAGGAGGGCTGGCCGCGCAGGTCGCCCGGGCCGGGGCGGTGCTTCTGATTGGGACCTTCCTCGCGCTGACCGTCTGGCGCCCCTCGGCCCGGTTCTCCCGAGCTCTCGCCGCCACGACCCTGGCGGGGGTTGCCCTTACACTATGGATGTGGCGACTCGATATCGCGTGGGGAGCGGTCCGGCGGGCGGTCGAGAACGAGCTCTGGACCTATAACCGGGAACTGATGCTCCAGCTGGGAGTGCTTGGGGGCACCGGGTTTGCCGGTCAGGGGCTTCTGGACCAGATGTCCGCGACAGTCCGCACCATCGGTGCGTTCTACCCCGCCCTATTCTTCCTGGCAGGCCTCGTGGGCCTGCGGCTGGCCTGGAGCTGGTACCACCGTATCGTCGCCCGGCCGGTTGGCCCCGCTCCCACGGCGTTTGCCGCGTTCAAGTTCAACGACCAGCTGGTGTGGGGGTGGGTCGCAGGGTTGGGACTCTGTCTCCTGGGCAGGTCGCCGGTTTGGACTGGCCTGGGCAGTAATCTCCTGCTGGTGTGGTCGGCTCTCTATGCCGCACGTGGCCTGGCGGTGTTCTCGGCCGGATCCAAGCGAGTGCCCCGGCTGGTGATAGCGACCCTGGGCGTGGTCGCCATGTTTCTCCTACCGTTTGTCGTGGGCGGCCTGACTCTGCTCGGCTTCGCCGACACCTGGGTAGATTTCCGGCGTCGCCTGGCGACGTCGACCACCTGAGGAAGGATCTATGATCGAAGTGATTCTGCGGGATGACATCAAGACCCTCGGACGGGCCGGCGAGGTGGTCCGGGTCAAGCCAGGGTACGCCCGGAACTACCTCCTGCCCCAGGGGCTCGCCTACGAAGCAACCGATGGGAACAAGAAGCGCATCGCTGCGGAGACCCGGGTTCGCACCGTCAAAAACCAGGCCGAGCGCACGGAGGCGGAGCGGCTGGCCTCGACGCTGGGAGGAGTGAGCCTGGCGCTTTCGGGCAAGGCGGGGGAGGAAGGCAAGCTCTTCGGCTCTATCACATCGCAGGATATCGCCGACGCGCTCGCTCGCCAGGGACATACGATCGACCGGCGTCGGATCGAGCTGGAGCATCCGATCAAGACGATCGGGGAGCACGCCGTGAGGGTCCGGCTGCATCCCGAGGTCCACGCTGAGCTTCGCGTCTCCGTCATCGCGGAGTGATCCGACGGCCCCAGCCGTCGGTATCGCATACGTTGACGGGCCCCGTCTGGCACGCGCGGTCTTTGCCGCGGCTGAGTGGGTCGCCGCGGGACGAGATGAGATCAACCGGATCAACGTCTTCCCGGTGCCCGACGGAGATACCGGGACCAACTTCAGCCTGACCCTGCGAGCCGCCGCCGACGCTCTCCGAGCGCTCGGCGACGCTTCACTTCCGGACACCGCCCGCGCCATGGCACGCGCCGCGGTGCTGGGGGCGCGAGGCAACTCCGGCATGATGCTCGCGCATTACCTGCTCGGATTCACCGACGCCCTGGGCGACCGCGCCGTTGCAGCCGCCCCCGATATCGCACGCGCGGTGCGCAGCGGAGCGGATCGGCTGTACGACGCGCTGGACGATCCACGGGAAGGGACTATCCTCACGGTGGCTCGAGACGCGGCCGTGGCCGCCGAGCCGACTGCCCGCGCGTCCGACGACATCGGGGTGTTCATGCGGCGGCTGCACGAGGAAGGAGAAGCGGCCCTGGCTCGTACGCCCGAGCTGATGGCCGTACTTAAGAAAGCAGGCGTCGTTGACGCGGGTGGGATGGGCTTCGTTCGCATGCTCGAGGGCGTGGTCCGCTACATCGATGGCGACTCCACGCTGGGCGTCGATTCCTTGAGCGACTCGGACTCGGATGCGATGGCACCCGCCGCCATGTTCGACGTCGCGGTCGAGCGAGACTTCCAGTTCTGCACCGAAGTGCTGGTACGCGGTGACCGGCTTCCCTCGGCCAACGAGGTTCGGGCGGCGATGCACACCTTCGGCGGCTCCACCGTGGTGGCCGTTACAGGTGACATCCTCAAGATCCATGTGCACACCGATACCCCTGATGCCGTCTTTAGCTATGCGGCACGCTGGGGTCGAGTGGACAGCGCCAAGGCACAGGACATGCGGGCCCAGCATCGTCGCCTGGCCCATTCGGACCGGCGGGCGGTGGCGGTGGTAACCGACAGCTCCGCCGATCTCCCCGATGCGATTCTCGATCACCATCGCATTGCCCTGGTGCCGTTGCAGGTGGTGTTCGGGAATTCCACCTTCCGGGACCGGGTGGAGTTGAAGCCTGAGGACTTCTATCGCCGGCTCCGCCGGTCCACCGAGCTGCCGACCACATCGCAGCCGGCGCCGGCCGACTTCATTCAGGCGTTTCGAGACGCGAGGGGGGAAGCCGACGAGGTCGTCGCGGTGCTGCTCGGGTCCGCGCTCTCCGGCACCTTCAATGCCGCCCAGGCCGCCATTCGTGCCGCCGGCCTCGAGAGAATTCACCTGGTGGACAGCCGATCGGCGTCCTTCGGGGTCGGCCTCCTGGCCCTGCGCGGCGCCGAGCTGGCCGAATCGGGCTGGACCGGCGAACGAATCGCGGCCGAGCTGGCCAGAGTGCGGAGCCGGTCCGGTATACTTCTGACGGTGGACCGCTATGACAATCTGCTCCGCTCGGGCCGGATCTCCCGGGGCAAGGCGTGGCTGGCCGGGATGCTCGACGTCAAGCCGATCCTCTCACTGGACCGCGAGGGCCACGTGGTGCCCATCGAGCGTGTGCGGGGACGCGAGAACGTGGAGGCCCGGGTGCTGAGTCAACTGGAGCAGCGGCTCACGCCGCGCCCGAAGGTGATACGCTTCGGGGTAGCCCACGCCGACGCGCCGGACGTGGCCCAGCGGATCCAGGCCACTTTGGTGGAGAAATACCGGCCGCGTGACTGCTTTGTCGCCCTGGCAACCGGCGTGCTGGCCACCCATGTGGGCCCGGGCGCCTGGGGAATCTTTTATCAGGTCGAGGACGGGCCCGGCCCACTCGACGAGGGAGATGCCCGAAAGGGATGATACAAGACGCGAGACCGAGCCGGCCGGTGAAGCGCCCGCCGCCTGAGGCGCTTCGCCTGGCGCTCGATGCCATCCAGGACTTGAAGGGCAACCAGCTCGTGGTCCTCGACCTTCGCGGCCTGAACGATGCTACCGATTACTTCGTCATCGCCTCCGGCACCTCGGATGCGCACGTGCGGGGCATCGCGGAGTCGGTCATGGAAAAGCTTCATCGCCGCGGGCACCACACCCACCATGTCGAGGGCCTGAACGGTGGTCGCTGGGTTTTACTGGATTTCGTGGATTTCGTCATCCACCTCTTTCATCCCGAGACGCGCTCGTTCTATCAACTCGAGCGGCTCTGGGACGATGCACCCGAGCTGCTGATCAGCTCTTCCTAGACCGAGGTCGCTATGCTCCGACGCGCCGTCCCGGCCCTTCTTGTCCTGCTGTTCGCGCCAGGACTGCTCTCCGCCCAGTACTTCGGGCGAAATAAGGTTCAGTACAACACGTTCGATTTCAAGCTCATCCAGACCGAGCACTTTGACGTGTACTACTACGAGCGGGAGCGGGTGGCCGCCATGGATGCCGCCCGGATGGCCGAACGGAGCTATGCCCGGTTGTCCAAGGTGCTGAACCACGAGTTCCGCGAGCGGAAGCCCATCATCCTGTACGCCTCACATTCTGATTTTCAGCAGACCAACGCCCTGGGGGCGGAGCCGCCAAGCGAGGGTACGGGAGGCGTCACCGACTTCCAGCGCAACCGCGCGGTGATGCCGTTCACCGGCTCGTACGCGGAACTGGAGCACGTCCTCCAGCACGAGATGACACACCAGTTCCAGTACGACACCTGGTCCCGCGGGCGCGCCGGCGGCGGCCTGTCCACCATCATTGCCATCAATCCTCCGCTCTGGTTCGCCGAAGGAATGGCGGAGTACCTCTCGCTTGGGCCGATCAACCCCGAGACGGCCATGTGGTTGCGAGACGCGTCGCTCGAGGGGAGCCTGCCGACCATCGAGCAGATGACACTCGACCCCTACAAGTACTTCCCCTATCGCTTCGGCCATGCACTCTGGTCGTACATTGGCGAGCGCTGGGGCGATGAGGCCGTCGGCGCCATTCTCAAGGGGACGCTCGGCGGTGGCGTCGAAGGGGCGTTTCGGCGCACCATCGGACTCACCCTGGATCAACTTTCCGATCAGTGGCGTGACGCGGTGCAGAAAAAGTACCTGCCGGAGATCGGCGCGCGGGCCAAGGCACGGGCCGTGGCCGAGGAGCTCCTGACCGAGAAGCGCTCGCAGGGTACCCTCCACCTGGCCCCGGCCCTCTCGCCTGACGGCTCTCAGGTGGCCTACTTCAGCGAGAAAGACTTCTATTTCGTCGACCTCTACCTGGCGGACGGCAAAACCGGCAAGGTGAAGCGCCGGATACTCAAGTCCGGCGTCAGCAGCAACTACGAGACCTACCGGTTCATCAACTCCCAGGCCAACTGGTCGCCCGACGGCAAGTACCTTGCGTTCGCGGCCAAGCGCGGCTCTCGCGATGATATCGTCATCGTAGATGTAGCGAGGAACAAGGAAGTCAAACGCATCCAGGTAAAGCTGAGCGGCGTCACCACCCCGGCATGGAGCCCGGACGGACAGCAGCTCGTCTTCACCGGGTACGACGGCGGGTTGAGCGACCTGTTCACCGTCAAGCGGGATGGCAGCGGCCTCCGGCGACTGACCCAGGACAAGTATGCCGACCTGCACCCGGTGTGGTCGCCGGACGGCAAGACCATCGCCTTTGCGACCGACCGGGGTCAGGAGACCGACTTCAGGACTCTGAAGATCGGCAACATGCGCATCGCCTTGTACGACCTCGACACCGGCTCGATCCAGGTGCTGGACCAGATGGACCGGGGTAAGAATGTGAGTCCGCAGTGGGCGCCGGACGGCGGCTCGATCGCGTTCGTGTCCGATCGCAATGGCGTGAGCAACATCTACCTGTACGATTTGGGAGACAAATCTCTCTACCAGCTCACCGATTTCTACACCGGAAGCCAGGGCATTACTCCGCTGTCACCAGTTCTCTCCTGGGCTCCCGAGGCTGATCGTCTGGCATTCGTGTACTTCGAGAAGGGCAAGTACGACGTCTACACGCTGTCCAACCCACGGGGGCTGAAGCGCCAGCCCTACCGGCAAACGGCCCCGGACAGCAGCGGACTTCTGGCCAGCACGACGGCGATGCCGGTGGACACTGCCCACTCGCTTCAGGTTCCCGAGGAGGTTCGCCCGCAGGTGGGCGAGGGTGGATCGATCTACCGCACTCCTCAGGGATTCCGGTCCTCCAGCGAGGTCAATCGCACCGGCGATACGGCTCAGGTGGCCCCACCCGTTTCGATCGCGGCGTTGATGGATTCGGCCACCTTTAGCCTGCCCGATACCAGTGAGTTCACCGTCAAGAAATATCGGGTGCACTTCACGCCCGACTACGTGGCTCGCCCATCGATCGGGTACGCTCGGGATAACTTTGGCCGCGGGTTCTTCGGCGGCACCGCAGTATCGCTGAGCGATATTCTGGGTAACCACCAACTGGTGTTCGCCGGCTACGTGAACGGGCGGATCAGTGAGGCCCAGGTTCTGGCCGCCTACGCGAACATGAGCCACCGGATCAACTGGGCCACAGGTATCTCGCAGGAGCCGTATTACTTCTACGAGCCGAGCGAAATCCGGGTGGCCACGCCGACTCCGTCGGAGAACACCTTCGTCACCAACGTCCGCCGGCTGGTCGTGCGGTCCGCATTCGGGCAGGCCTACTATCCGATCAGCCGTTTCCAGCGGATCGAGGGCAGTATGCGCGTGGCCAACGTGGACGACGCGGTACTGAGCATTCTGGAGCCATACGATCCACAGTTCGGCTTTGCCACCCAGGATCCCATCCTCGAGACCAACAGCCGGCCAGGGGTGAACTACCTCCAGCCGTCGACCGCGCTGGTGTTCGACAATTCGTTGTTTGGCTATACCGCGCCGTTCCTCGGGCGTCGCTACCGGCTCGAGTACGCGCAGACGCTGGGAGACTGGAAGTTCTCCCAGGTGACGGCGGACTACCGTCGATACGACCCGGTTATCGGTCCGTTGGTGTTCGCCACCCGGGTGTTGTACTTCGGCCGGATCGGTCGCGATGCCGAGAAGTTCCGCATCTTCGGCGGAAACACCGACCTGCTTCGCGGCAATACGTCGGGCTCGTACCGTCGCCATGAATGCCTGAATACCAACGACGCCAACACCCAGACCGGATGCGCCGAGCTGGACCGGCTGGTCGGCACCCAACTCGGCGTCGCGAGCGCGGAGCTGCGGTTCCCAATCCTCACGCCTTCCTTTGGCTTTCTCCCGAACGGGTTCCCCCCAATCGAAGGCGCGATCTTCTATGACATCGGCCTGACCTGGGACGAGAATAGCACGCTCAGGTGGAGTCGCCGGCCGGGTGACGATCTCACGCGAGTCCGGACGCCGCTCCAGACTTTCGGCGTCTCCGTCCGGATGAACCTGCTCGGTTTTGCCATCGCCCGGCTGGATTATTCGATCCCCCAGGAGCGGCGGATGGTAAAGGGACTCTGGACCTTCAGTTTGGGGCCGGCGTTTTAGCGGCGGGGCAGCGGGGCGGCGGGGCAGTGTTCGAAGTCGAGCGCATGCGCTTGCTTGGTAGAGCGGCCCCCCTGCCCCGCTGCCCCGCTGCCCCGCTATCTTCCGACCGTGAACCCCCGAATCATCTTGACCGGAGCAGCCTTCCTGCTCCTGCCGGTGGCGTGCGGAGGGAGTCCGGAGCTCGCGTCCGGCAGCCTGCCTTCATCGTCACGCACCGTTCCCAGCGTCACCGCGCTCAGAATCCCGCGTGACGGCGGGCTCGCCCGGCTGTACCGGGTACCCTCCCTCGACTCTGCGGCCTGGAAGGCAGCCGATGCGCTTCCTCCCATTTCAACTCCCGTGGGTGCGGACGCCGAACAGGGACTGGTATTCGCTCTCGATCGGAAGAACAACGTCGTCGCGCTCGATCTCGATACCCGCCGGGTCCGCACCTACCTAGAGAACGTCCGGTTCGCCACCCTGGGCCCTGACGGGGCACTCTATGCGGTGGACACCGGAAGTACCGTCACTCAGCTCGTGCGCCGCACGCCCGTTCGCTTTCGCTCCAAGCTTCAGGGCAAACCGACCGAGCTGCACGGAACCATCGACGGTGCCTTGCTGGCTCGTCTTGGCGGGAATCATCCGGAGCTGGAGTTTCTCGGCTCGGACCAGGCGCCCACGTCTACGCCGCTACCCGAAGGACAGATGGCGGCCAGCTTTCTCGGTGACCTGATCGCGGTCGCAGCCGACACGGCTGTCGTGTTGTATACCCCCCAGAACAAGTCCAAGCCGCGCTCGATCCCCGTAGACGGCGACGCCCGGGCCGTGCTCTTTTCGCCCTCGGGTCACCGGATCTACATTGCGCGCGCGGCCGCACCGCTGCTCATGCTCGACCGGTTCGAGGGCACTCGGCTGCGGGAGATCGAGTTGCCCGGCCCCGCTCGTGCTCTCCGCGGCGACATGTACGGCAACTGGCTTCTGGTGCAGCCTCAAGTGGGCGACTCGGTCTGGGTGATCGACATAGGGAGCGGTAAGTACCTCGGTTCCACCGCCGCGCGCTGGACCGACGACCTGCCTGCCGTTGCGCCTCCCCATACCCTGCTCGTCCGGCGAGGAACTGATCTGGTCGCTCTCGCTCTGTCCGGGACTGCCTTCGCCGAGGTCGGGCGGGTGAAAGGTGGCGCGGCCGATTTCTGGCTGCCGCTCGCCTGGAAACCGGCCCAGGAGAATGAGCTACCAATTGAGGCCGATTCGGCGGCGCTCGCCGCCTCCGATACCGGCCCCGCCCGGCCAACCGTGTATCTCCAGGTGAGCAGCTCTCAGAATCCGACCTGGGCCAGCGAGCTATCGGACAAGCTCAGGGCTGCCGGCCTGCCGGCCGCGGTGCTGACCCCCCGGCGCTCGGGAGAGCTCTTCCGCGTCGTGCTCGGTCCATACGCAACCCGAGAGCAGGCGGAGGAGACCGGCCGGAAACTGGGTATGCCCTCGTTCATCGTCACCGCGCAGGATCAGTCGACTCAGTAGGGGTCCCCCTCGTCACCGGGAACGCCGGCATGAAGCTCACCAAGCTCGAACTCTCCGGATTCAAATCGTTCGCCGATACCGTGACCCTCACCTTCGAGGAGGGCGTGACCGCCATTGTAGGTCCGAACGGATGCGGCAAGTCCAATGTCTCGGATTCGGTCCGCTGGGTGCTCGGCGAGCAGTCGGCTCGGCTGCTGCGGGGTGGCAAGATGGAGGACGTGATCTTCCAGGGCTCGGCGGCCCGGCGGCCGGTGAACGTCACCGAGGTCTCACTCTTTCTCGACAACAGTGATGGTGACCTGCCGATCGCATACCGGGAGGTCGTGGTCACCCGGCGTCTCTCACGCTCGGGGCAGAGCGACTATCTGCTCAACGGCTCACCGGTGCGCCTGCGCGACATTCAGGATCTGTTGCGAGGCACCGGACTCGGAAGTGATGCCGGCGTCGTCATCGAGGCTAAGATGATCGACCTCCTCCTTTCGGACCGGGCCGAGGAGCGGCGGTCGCTTTTCGAAGAGGCAGCGGGAATTGGACTCTATCGCGACCGGAAGCACAGCACCGAGCGCCGGCTGGAAGAAACCGCGGTCGACCTCCAGCGGGTGGATGACCTGATCTCTGAGGTGCAATCCCAGATCCGCAGCCTTGCCCGCCAGCGTGGCAAGGCCGAACGGCATGCGAAGCTGTCCGAGGAGAAATTCACGGTCCAGCTCACGTTGGCCCGGCGCCTGCTGGATCGCCTGGCCGGGGAAGCGGCCGGTATGGAAGCGCGGTTCGCCGAGCTGGCCGATCTGCTGCCTTCGACTCGTCGGCACCTGTCGGAAGGAGAGGCCGGCCGCGAACAGCTGGCCCGCGCCCGCGCGGCCGCCGAGGCCCAGCGAACCGAGATCACCCGGCGTCTGGCAACGCTGCAGGTGGAGATCGGCAGGATCGATGGAGACCTTGCGCTCGCGGCCGAGCGGCTCGCCAACGCTTCATCACGGCGGCTCCGCGCAGCCGAGGAGCGTGCTCACATGGAGCAGCGAGCATCCCAGGCCGCCATCGAGCAGGCTGCTGCAGACGAGGACCGGAACGCGGCGGCCGCCGAGCACGAGCGCATTCAGGCCGAGCTGACCGGGCGCGCTGCTGACGAAGAAGCCGTTCGCAACCGCCTCAGCGAGCAACGCGCCACCGTGCGCCGTTTGGAGCAGGAGCTTCAAGGCCAGGCCCAGTCGCTCAAGTCACTCGAAGGTGAGCGAACCGCGCTCGAGGGTGAGCTGGCCTCCCTGCGTGAGCGCGCGGCCCAGGCCGCGGCTCAGCTCGCGAGCCTGCGCTCGGAGCTGGCTTCGTCCGAGCGGCGCCGGGACAGCGCCATCGAGCGAGCCGGCCTTCTCAGTCAGGAGGCCAAACGTGCTACGGCCGCGGCTGAGCACGCCCGTCATCTTCTGGCCGAGACGCGGGAGCGGGAGGCGATGAACCGGGCCGACCGGCGCCAGGCGGAGGAGACCCTGGCCCAGATGGCGGCGCGCCGGCAGGCCCTGGAGGAACTGGAGCGCGACCGGGTAGGGCTGGCGCCGGGGGCCGCCGCGCTGCTGGCCGCACGCGACCAGTTCGAGGGAGAGGTGCTCGGACCACTCAGCGATTTTGTCAGCACGGGCCACGAGGACGCAGAGCTGGCCGAGCGGCTGCTCGGAGACTGGATGCACGCCGTACTGGTCCGCAGTGCCGAGACGGTGCGGCAGGTTCAGACATGGCATGCGGACCACCAGCCCGGCGCGCTGGTGCTGCTGCCGCTGGAGCCCGGTCCCCTGACCGTGTCCGGCGGACAGCCGCTCGACAATCGGCTGCGGGTGGAGGATCCCGCTGCGGGATGGGTGCGCGCCGCTCTGGCTGGATCGGAAATTCTCGATGACTCGGGCCGCGTGCTCCGCCGCGCCAGCGGAGCCATCTTCCTGTCCGGTGCGGGTACTCCCTCCGGCCCACTGCGGCGACGAGCGGAGCTCGCCACGCTCGTCCACGAGGTAGGCCAGGCCGAAGCCGCAGTTTCCGCGGCGGATGAGGCCCTCCGCCGAACCGCCGAGGAGCTGACGCAGCGGGAACACAGCCTTGCAGAGCTGACCACTGCCGCCGAGCAGGCGCGAGATGCAGAGCGGCAGGCGTTGGCAGCACGCGAAGACGAGCTCCGACTCGTGGGCAATCTCACCAGAGAATCCGCCGAATCGGAGGCACAGCTCCAGCGCCTGAGCGACCGCGTTGCCCGCTCTGCCCAACGGCTGGCCGAGATCGACGAGGGACTCGTGTCCGGTGAGCTTACCCGCGGACGCCTGGAACATGAGCTCGGCATCGGCCGCACCCTGCTGGCAGAGCTGGAGGCCGAACAGGAAGCGGCCCGGGAACAACGCGCGCACTGGCAAGTCCAGGAAGCACACCTGGCCGGCAGCCTGCGGGCGGCCACGGACCGGCTCGAGCGGGCCGGCCAGGTGCGTGCCGAGGCCGAGGCGGCCGGCCGCTCCCTTGCCAACGAGCTGCTGCAGCTCGAGGCTGAAACCGGCGTGCTCGCGGGTCAGCAGGCCGAGTGGCTCGAGTCACGCGCGGAGCGACAGGCCGCACTGGAGGAGCTGGAGGCCGCCAGCACCCAGGCCGAAGCCGGCCTCTCCCGGGCTGAGACCGCGCTGACCAGAGCAGAGGGCGCGGTGGCCGAGGCGCGGGCTCGGCTCGAATCGGCCGGCGAGGAGAGCCACTCCCTTCAGGTGCGGCTGACCGAGGCGGCAGGATCCCGCCGCAGCATCGTGGAACGTGTGGAGGCCGAGTGGCATCGGCCGTTCGACCAGCTAATGGAATCAGCCGTGCTCCTCGACCTCGATCTCGAGACGCTGGAATCGGAGGCCTCGAGAATCGTCGCCGCACTCGAATCGATCGGTCCGGTCAATCCACTGGCGGTGGAGGAGCATGCGGAGGAGACCAAGCGGCTCGAGTTCCTGACCTCGCAGCGGGATGATCTGGTCAGCGCCCGCCAGTCGCTGATTCAGGCCATCCGGGAAATCGACGGCACTGCCCGTACCATGTTCGTGGAGACTTTCAGCGCCATTCAGGCCAATTTCTCCAAGGTATTCCAAACCCTCTTCGGCGGCGGCGAGTGCGAGCTCAGGCTGGCCAGTCCGGACGACCCGCTCGAGAGCGAGATCGACATCCATGCCGCGCCCAGGGGGAAGCGCACCCAGCGAATTCACTTGCTGTCCTCCGGCGAGCGGACGCTCGTGGCCGTTTCCCTACTCTTCAGCATCTATCTGACCAAGCCAAGCCCGTTCTGCCTCATGGATGAGGTCGATGCGCCGCTCGACGACGCCAACGTGGGACGCTTTACCCGCCTACTCGAGGAGTTCAAGAGCGACACCCAGTTCCTAGTGATCACTCACAACCCGAGGACCATGCAGGCCGCGGATGCCGTTTACGGCGTCACGATGCAGGAGCCGGGCGTGTCGACGATCGTTGGGGTGAGGCTCGGCGAGAAAGAGCACGTTTAGAGAGTCAAAGGTCGGTGCTCACGCGACGTGGCATAGCACGTGCATATTTAGACCCTAGACCATAGACCCTAGACCCCAAGATAGGGCTGAGCCCCACTCATGCTCATCGTGATGCGCCATGGCGCGCCGGAAGAGGACGTTCGCCGGGTGGTAGCCACCATCGAGGAGATGGGCTACCAGGCGCGCCCCATGCCGGGGAAGCAGCGCACCACGGTCGGTCTTGTAGGCAACGACGGCAGGGTGGATGGCTCCCGTCTCGCTGCGCTCTCCGGGGTGCAGGAGATTATCCACGTCACCAAGCCGTACAAGCAGGTGTCGCGAGAGTGGAAGCCGGACTCGACCGTGATTCGCCTCCCCGGTGGGCTTACTGTGGGTGGCGACGAGGTCATCGTGATGGCGGGCCCTTGCTCGGTGGAAAGCGAGCGGCAGATACTCGAGGCCGCCCGAGCGGTGCGCGAGGCCGGTGCCACCGTGCTTCGTGCCGGCGCCTTCAAGCCGCGCAGCTCACCGTACTCGTTTCAGGGGCTGGGCCGGGCCGGCCTCAAGTTGCTCGGGCGGGCCCGGGCAGAAACCGGCCTTCTCATCGTCACCGAAGCCATGGATGGCGAGGGCATGGATTGGGTGGCTGAGGTAGCGGACATCATTCAGATCGGTGCCCGGAACATGCAGAATTACTCGCTGCTGAAGCATGCCGGCCGGGCGGGGAAGCCGATTCTGCTCAAGCGAGGTCTCGCCGCCACGATCCAGGAGCTGCTGCTTTCCGCCGAGTACATACTGGCCGAGGGCAATCCCAACGTGATCCTCTGCGAGCGGGGAGTCCGTGGCTTCGATCCGGCTACGCGCAATCTCTTTGACCTGAGCGCTCTTCCCGTCGTTCATGGCCTCTCCCATCTCCCCATCATCGCCGATCCGAGTCATGGGACCGGCCACCGGGACATGGTCATTCCGATGGCCCGGGCGGCGGTCGCTGCCGGTGCGGATGGGCTCCTCGTGGAGGTCCACCCCAGTCCGGACCGGGCATTGTCGGATGGCGCTCAGAGCCTGTACCCCGAACAGTTCGATCGATTGATGAAGGAGATCCGGCTCATCGCCGACGCGATCGGCCGCCGGGTGGCGGAGCCAGCGGGGATTCGCGCGTGAACGCACACCTCGTCTGGCTGCTGGCATTGATCGCCGCCGCTCCGCTCCAGGCCCAGAATGCCGATGCCATCATCGGCCGCGCGGCCAAGGTGTACCGCTCACTCGGCAGCTTGCAGGCAAATTTCGTTCAGGTGATTGACAATCCGATGATCGACAGCGCGGAGAGCACGGGTAGCCTGGTGCAGGCGGGGCCGGTCAAGCTGGCAATGCGTTTCACCAACCCGGCAGGGGAGGCGATCGTTATCGATGGGCGGCACGTGTGGGTATACACACCGAGCACCGTGCCCGGGCAGGTGGTTCGACTGGCAGTGCCGAGCGGGGGTCCGGTCTACGGTTACAACTTGCTAGCCTGGCTGCTCGACCGCCCAGCGGAGCGATACAAGGCGTCGTATCTGCGGAGTGAGCGGCTGAACGGGCGTACGACCGACGTGATCGAGCTCACGCCCGCAGTCCCGGATCTTCCCTTCGAAAAAGCGGTGATTTGGCTCGATCGGGAGAACGCCCTGCCCCGCCGGCTCGAGATCCACGAACAATCAGGCGCCACTCGAACTCTCGACTTGAGTCAGATCCGGGTCAACGAGCAGGTGCCGGAGCGGACCTTCACCTTCAAGGTCCCGAATGGTGTTCGGGTCGTCGATCAGTAGCTGCAACACCAGCGCTCCGTCCCAGGAATTCCCCCGCCAGAACAGCATCAACCCGCTTCACCTCGGCATCGCCGAGACCTGCTTCACGCGCCAGGGCGACTGCTGCCCGCCCGAGCGTGCGATAGAGCTCCTGGTCCTCAGGCTCCAGCGCGTCCAAGTGTGCCTGTACGGTTTGCGCATCTCCGCGCCGGACCGCACCGGTGAGCGACGCGGCCGGTCCGAGAGTGGTCAGGTTTGCCACCGCCCCCCCGAGCAGCGGGAGATAGAGCCGGGCCGCAATGTCCGCGGGCACTCCCGCGGAGCGCGCGATCCGCTCGGCCACTCCCACAAGGGCCACGGTGTAGTTGGCGACGAATGCGGCAGCGGCATGATATGCCGGCTTGGCCGCAGCAGGTATTCGCACCGGGACCATCCTGAGCGTGTTGGCTAACCGCTCGGCCGCGACCAGCGCCCGCTCGTCACCCTCGATACCGGCGTAGGCTCCTTTCAGGCGCTCGGCCGCGGTACCCGGCTCGGCGACCGATTGCAGCGGGTGAAAGGATCCACATGCTGCCCCAGTCTGATCGAGAGGCTGCAGTGCGTTGCGATCGAGGAGACCTGACAGATGGAGAACCACCTGGTCCCGAGTGACGGCGCGTTCCGCGGCGAGCTCGGCGGCTACATGGGTGATAGCCTGGTCCGGAGTTGCAATCAGAATGAGCTCGGCTTCTGCCGTTGCCTCGGCCTTGCTGCCCTGATGCAGCACCAGGGGCGGGATCACCTCTCGGGGTGAACGATTGAGCAGCATGACCTTGTAGCCCCGCCGCTTCAACGCCAATCCCAGGCCCTGCCCCATCCGGCCTGCTCCAATAATCGTGATACGTGGCTGCGACACCGATACTCCTTTAGGCTATTAGCTATTGGCTATGGCCATACAAAATAGCCCCATTGCCCTTTGCAAAATGATTGAGCCCGGCCGGCCCTCCTCCAGCCCGACCGGGCTCGCTCACACGACGCTGCCACCGGCGATCCTAATTTTGGGCCGTAGCGGTAGACCCGTTCGTCCGGGCCAGGCCCAGCAGTTCCTTGGGCGTCTGCGCCTTGCGCAACAATCCCATCGCGGTCTGCATCTGCAGGTCGTTTGTGGCGTGGCGACGGAATTCGGCCGGGCGGCCAAAGACATACCGAGCCACTTCATAACCCAACTGCTCATCGATCAGGTCCCCCGCTCCGTTGAACACACCGGGGTCGACCTTGACATCGTGCGCGCGGAGCCGCTCGTACACCTGCTGCCGCATCGCGGGCGTCACCTTGAAGGATTCAGATTTCACTCCATGGGTCTTCTTGGCCTCGAGAGCGATCGAGGTGAGAGCGTCCCGATATTGCGGGAGAGCACCGCCGAGTGCCTTGGCGAACTCCCGCTCGGGAACCGTCAACGTGTCCGGGCGAATGACCAGATCCGGCACGATGCCCCCGCCACCCCGTACCACCCGTCCGCCATCAGTGTGGAATATCGGACGCTCCTTGAGGGCCGAGTCGGTGGACTCCTTATCGGGGGCGCCGGGTACCGTGTCGGCGATGGCCGCCATGGCCGCCTGAGTAGCCTGATCCTCTTCGTCCTTCGCGATGCGCTGGATGGTCCTGCCGCTCGGCGTGTACCATCTTGCGGTCGTCAGCTTCAAGGCAATTCCCTCGCCCAGGGGAAACAGCGTCTGGACCAGCCCCTTGCCGAAGGTGGGAGCGCCAACGACTACCGCGCGATCATGATCCTGCAGGGCACCGGCAATGATCTCAGCTGCGCTGGCGGTTCCATCGTTTACCAGCACTACAATCGGAAGGTCGGGCCAGGCCTGCCGTGCTTCGTCGTAGAACTCCTTGGTCGACCCACGAGCGCGCCCGCGCGTCGAAACGATCTCCTGTCGGGAATCCAGAAATAGGTCGGCCACCTTGACGCCCTGATCGAGCAGGCCGCCGGGGTTGCCCCGCAAATCCATGATGAGCGACTTCATGCCCTTGGCTTTCATGGCCGCGATTTCCTGACGCAGCTCCTCGGCCGAGGTCTCGCTCACCGGATTCAGGGAGATGTAGCCGATACCGCTGTCGAAAAGTGTCCCGGGTGGCACGGAGCGCATGTGGATCTGCGCGCGCGTCAGCCGGTATTTGATCGGATCGGCAATGCCGGCGCGCCTGATCGTGATGCCCACTTTGGAGCCTGCGTCCCCCCTCAGCGCCTTCACGGCCTCGTCATTCTTCCAACCTTCAGTCGACTTGCCGTCAACTTCGATGATCTGATCACCGGTCTGGATGCCGGCCCGCTCAGCCGGAGTTTCCGGAAGCGGCGCCACGACCGTGATCCAGCCGTCCCGAACGTCGATCTGGATGCCGAGGCCCGCGTAGTTGCCTGAAGTCTGCTCGGTGAGCGCCTTGTAGTCATCACCGGTGAGGAGGACCGAGTAGGGATCCTTCAGCTGCTCCAGCATGCCCGTGGTGGCCTTCTGGTAGAGATCTGTTTCGCCGATCGAGTCGACGTAGTAGGTACTGACATGGCCGAGGACGTCGTCGAAGAGCCGCGCCTGCTGGTAGACGTTGCCATCACTAGCCACGCCTCGCTGCAGCAGCCAGCCACCGCTCAGGAAAGAGATCACCGCCACAAGACCAATCACGCCCCAACGCTGCTTCATATTTTCCTCCGCTCCCGCAGAATAGCTGAAATATTCGGTTGTCGTCCCTGACGGAGACCCTCACGTCCGGTGTGGCCGAGGCCAGAGACCAGCTCGGCCCCGACGGCTAGACCATAGCGATATATAAACTTATCCAACCGGCGCCTGGAAAGTTTCGGGGGCGGCGGCGCGGACCTCGGTCCATGCTGCCTGCAAGAGCTGGTCCGGTGGGAGGCTTCCATCCAAATGTCGCACCCCTTCACCCTCAACCGCCAGATAGAAGTTCACCACCCGGCGATGAAAATCCACACTTTCCCGATCGAGCCGATCCTGCCGTTTCCCGGCGGCGAGCTGCCGAGCGTGGCCCAGCTCCGGGGCCAAATCCAGGATCAGTGTGAGGTCCGGGCGAACGCCGCCGGTGGCCGCCTGATTTCCCGCCCGCACCAACGCCGGATCCAGCCCCCGGCCGGCCATCTGATAGGCCTCGGTCGAAAGTGCAAACCGGTCTGAGAGCACCACCCGGCCCGCATCCAGCGCAGGACGTATGGTGGACTGAACCAAATCGGCCCTGGCCGCAAGGTAGAGGAAGAGCTCAGCGAGAGGGCCTACCGGATGCTCGGGATCGAGCAAGGCCTGGCGGGCAATCTCGGCCGCGCGGGTGCTGCCAGGTTCCCGCACGACCAGCGGGTCCACGCCGCTCGCCCGCATACGCTCCGCCAGTGGACCGACGAGCGTGGACTTTCCGGATCCCTCCGGTCCCTCGAGAACGACGAAGAAGCCGCGGCGAGTCATCCCAGCGTAATGATGCTGCTGGTCGCTCCCTTGTCCATGCCCTCACTGATCTGCTGATTCACCCGTGACATCAGCTTCTCGAAGTTGGAGCGAGCCACCACGTAGGCCTGTCCTGTCGGGCTCATCTCCAGATCCCGCACGGCGGTTTCATAGGCTTCGGCCGTCGCCTGATCCGGCATCTGGCCGGTGGAAACCGCCTGGTCGACCTTGCGCGCGAGCGTCTGGATCAGATCGAGCTTGGCCACGGTTTCCTTGTCTTCCCGCAGCGACGTCTCGGCCCGCTTGAGCGCTTGGTATTCCGCCGACTGGCCAATGAGGCGGCCCAGGTCCTGCGCCTTGTCCCAGATCACCGTGTGTTGCTCCTCCGCGCAAGCAGGTAGCGCTCGCGACCGAATAGGTCCAGATGAATCCTCACATCCTCCCAGCCGAGGGCAGAAGCGAGGTGAGCGGCGGAACTAGCTCTGACGCAATCGACCTCGAGGGCCACCCACCCGCCTTCCCGCAGTACGCCCCGTCCCTGGTCGAGCAATCGCACCGTCGCCTCGAGCCCGTCTTCCCCACTCTCCAGTGCGATCGCCGGCTCCCAGTCCCGTACCGATGGGTCCAGGCCCGCATACTCAGCCGCTGTAAGATACGGCGGATTGGAAATCAGCGCGTCGAACGTGCCGACTCGAAGTGGGGCGCAGAGGTCTCCCTGCACCAGCTCTACCCGGGTGCCCGCCAGCTCGCGGTTCTCGCCGGCCAGGGCGAGCGCCTCGGCCGAGCGATCGATGCCGACGACCTCCGTAAAACCGCCCTCGAGTGCGAGGCTCAGGGCAATGCAGCCGCTGCCAGTACCGATATCGACGACCCGGCCCCCGCGAGCCCGCTGTAGCAGGAGCTCCACCAGTCCCTCCGTCTCGGGACGCGGGATAAGCGCACGTCTATCGCTGCGCAGCGACAGGTGCCTGAAGCCGGTCCAGCCGGTCACATAAGGCAACGGTTCGCCCGAGGCACGGCGTTGGATTGCATGCTGATATCGTGCGGCCTCCGCAGGGTCCACGTCGAGACCACGAGTGAGCAGCATATCCCCTTGCGCTGCCTGACTGATCTCGGCCCAGATCCGGACCGCCTGGCGGCGAGGTTCCGGCACGCCGGCCTGCGCCAGGCGGTCGGTACCTTCCTGGATCAGCGAGCGCCGGCCGGTGACCAGTTCAGGCATCGATCAGCTCTTGGCGGCTGGTCATCCGGAGCGCCTCGATCATCTCATCCAGGTTGCCGTTCAATACGTCCGGCAGATTGTGCACCGACAAGTTGATCCGGTGGTCGGTGATTCGACTCTGGGGAAAGTTGTAGGTGCGGATCTTGGCCGAACGGTCGCCGGTTCCCACCATCGATCGCCGCTCGCGTGAGCGAGCCGCCTCCTGCTCCGCCAGCATCCGGTCGAGCAACCGGGCGCGGAGCACTTCCATGGCCCTTATCTTGTTCTGAAGCTGCGATTTCTGATCCTGCTGGCTGACCACGACGCCGGTCGGCAGGTGGGTGATGCGGACGGCGCTGTCCGTGGTATTGACGCTCTGCCCTCCAGGACCAGACGAGCGGAACACGTCGATCTTGAGGTCCTGCGGCTCGATTTTGAAGTCCACTTCCTCGGCTTCCGGGAGCACGGCCACCGTTGCGGCAGACGTGTGGATCCGGCCCTGCGTTTCGGTGGCGGGAACCCGCTGCACGCGGTGCACGCCCGACTCGCGCCGAAGCAGGCCGTAGGCCTCCTCCCCGCGGACCGCCACGATCGCTTCCTTGATCCCGCCGAGGAGCCCTTCACTGACCGAGATCGGCTCCCAGGACAGCCGGTGGCGCTCGCTATACCGCTGGTACATGCGGTAGAGGTCGGCGGCAAAGAGGGCGGCTTCGTCCCCGCCGGTGCCGGCCCGGATCTCCATGATAGCGTCGCGGTCGTCGTGCGGATCTCGGGGGAGCAGCAGCTCGTGCAGCTCGGCGGTGAGAGCGGAGATCTCCTGCGGGAGGCGCGAGAGGTCGGCCTTGGCGAGGGCGACGAGTTCCGGGTCCGATTCGCTCGCCATCTCCCGCGCCTGCTCGAGCTCATCCTGAAGCCGCGCGATGCGTTCGGCGAGTCTGACGACGGGAGCGAGCCGGGTGTGCTCCTGACCCAGAGATCTCAGCTTTCCTGGATCCCTGGCCACCTCGGGATCGGAGAGAGCCTGACCGACCTCCTCCGCCCGCACCAGGGCCTGGCGGAGTCGGGCCTCCATCGATTATGCCTTGGGCGTGGCGGCCGCTGGCTCGGTCTGATACCTCCGGCGGAACCGGTCAACCCGGCCGGCGGTGTCCATCAGGCGCTGCTTGCCCGTGAAATACGGATGGCACTGGGCACATACCTCAACGTGAATCGAGGCGGCAGTCGAGCGGGTTTCGAACTGGTTGCCACAGGCACACTGGACCGTGAGCTTGTGGTAGGTCGGGTGAAGATCGGCCTTCATTTGGTGCTCCTGAGTTAGCGCTAAGCCGTTCAATTTATCCGGTTTCTGGTACTTCATGCAAGCCGGCGCTAACCACGTAAACACTGAACAGTTAACGGTGAACGGGCCATCACCCCCAGCATACCCGTTTACCGTTCAATGTTCACCGTTCACGATTTGCTTCTGAATGATTGACAGCCCATCCAGGCGCAAGTATGCTACGCCCAAACACTTCCATTACCGAGTGAGGCGATCGTGGCGCTGTCCCCGATGGAGGTTTTGAGGAAGGTTCCCCTCTTCTCAGCACTGGGAGAGACCGACCTGGCTGCGTTCTCGGAGCTGACTCGAGAACGCAGTTACCCGAAGGGCAGCGTCATCGTGTTCGAGGATGACCCCGGTGACGCGCTGTTTCTGGTGGCGGCCGGCCAGGTCAAGGTAGTGCTGATCGCAGAGGACGGACGGGAGGTGATCCTTTCGGTCCTGGGAGAAGGAAGCTTCTTCGGGGAGATGGCGGTCATCGACGAGGAGCCCCGCTCGGCCCACGTCATCGCCATGGACGATTCCAGCCTGCTGGTGCTCCGCCGGGAGGATTTCCACTCGCGGCTCAGAAGCTCGCCCGAGGTTGCTATCTCGCTGCTGAAAGAAATCTCCCGGCGGCTCCGGCGCGCCGACGAGAAGATCGGCAGCCTCGTCCTGCTCGACGTCAACGGACGCGTCGCCCACCTGCTGCTCCGGATGGCCGAGGACGAAGGTGGCGACCGCATTACTCGAAAGCTCACCCACCATACCATCGCCCAGATGATCGGCTCGAGCCGCGAAACGGTTTCCCGCACGATGCGAAACCTGGTCGAGCGCGGCATCATCCAGGTCACCCGGAAGGACATCACGCTGAACGACCGGCACTCGCTGATGCTGGCGGCCCGGAGAAGCTCGTGATCACGGTCACACCCCCGTAGTCGATCCGACCGCTAGGTTGCGGGATGGTCTCTCCCGCTGCTGGTGATCCCACGTGGCTCACGCACTGACATTCTGGGGAACCCGGGGGTCCATTCCAACCCCGGGTCCGGACACCGCTCGCTACGGCGGAAACACCGCGTGTATCAGCATTGACGGTACCGGCGACCGGCTGGTCATCCTCGATGCGGGGAGTGGCCTCAGGCCACTAGGTCACGAGCTGATGAAACAGAGGAGCTCGCTGATCGCCGACATCCTGCTCACTCACACGCACTGGGATCACATTCAGGGTCTCCCTTTCTTCAAGCCGCTCAGCTCGCGGGGCACCTCGGTCAGCATCTACGGCGCCGCCCAGGAGGGAGTTCCCCTCAAGGAGATTCTGGGACGCCAGATGGATCCCATGGTATTCCCGGTCCCGCTGAATGCGCTGGCAGCGGACCTCACCGTAGTCGAGATCAGCGAGGGCGACTTCGAGATTGACGACTTCCACATCTGCGCATTCCGGCTCCGGCATCCCGGGACCACCCTGGGCTACCACCTCGTCCCCACCGCGGGGGGCCGCCAGGTCGCGTACGTGACCGACAACGAGCTGGGATCGGGGGGCTCCTATGAGGTTCCGCCGGATTGGCGCGAGCGGCTGGTCGAGTTCGTCGGGGGCGCGGACACCCTGATTCATGATGCGATGTACCCGGATCAGATCATTCAAGCCCGCGCCGGCTGGGGGCACTCGACGCCACGACAGGCGGTCGATCTGGCCCATGAGGCGCGGTGTCGCCGGCTCATACTCTTTCATCATGAGCCGGAGCACAGCGACGACGCGCTGGACCGTCTGCTGGCGGATACCCGTCGGTACGCCGCGGGGGTTGCTCCGACGCTGGAGATCGAGGCAGCGGCAGAAGGAATGAACTTCCCTCTGTGAGAGGAGCGATCATGCGACCGACCGCACTCCGGACATTGGCGCTCGTGACGTTTGCCGTGGCGCCGGCGGCAGCACAGACCAGACCGGTCGTCATCGCCGTCCTGCCGTTCGAGGATCGCGGCTCCTACGGCCAGGACAAGGAAGTATTTCGAGCGCTGGCGCTCGGCATCCCCGCAACGCTGGTCAGCGAGCTGAGCGGGCACTCCGAGCTGCGTCTGGTCGACCGCAGTCGGGTCGCGCAGGCACTCCAGAGCCAGGAGCTGGGACCGAATGCCAGGGTGGATGCTGCGACAGCGGCCAAGATCGGAAAGCAGGTCGGAGCTCGCTATGCCGTGACCGGAAACTTTGCCGACTTCTACGGCAAGTTCCGCCTCGACGCCAGAATCGTTGACACCGACAACGGACAGATAGTGAAGGTCGTCTCCAATGATGACCCCCGACTCCAGGACCGGGCCGATCTGTTCCGCATCATTCAGATGGTAGCCCACAGGGTTCTGGCGGAGACCACCGGCCAAGCTCCTCGGGGCAACGCCGAACCTGCGATCATTCCGACCGAGGCGCTGAGCCAGTACAGCCTGGGATTGCTCTATGAGACTCAGGGTGACAAGGCCAAAGCGGGCGAACATTATCAGCGCGCCCTGTCGGCTTTTCCGGACTACCCCGACGCGCGGGAGGGGGCGCAGCGGGTCAGGGGACCCTAGAACGAGTCAATCTCCAGAGTCCTGCCGTCACCCCGGCGTGGGCTGGAAGCGCAAGCGCGATGACCTGACCATTGATCTGGTAGAATTGCGGAAGCAGTTTCAGCACCAGTCCCACCACTGATATCGCAGCGACGGCCGTCGCCAGGCCGAGCGTCAGTCTCGCCGACGATCGTTTCCCCCGGATAAACCCGGGGAGCAGCCACACCAGCGGCAGGGCCAGGATGTTCATCTGAAGGATGTTCTCATTGTAGTACGCGGCCGCATGGTCGGTGAATCCCCATAATCCCGCAAGTACAGCCCCCGCAGTGCCGGTCACCAGCACCCAGATCCAGGCCAGGATCAGGAAGCCGAGTCGCGCGGGACGGCGTCGTCGGGCGCGAGTCGCGAGCCCGTACGCTGAGCCCCCGAGCGCGAGACCGATGCCGAGATAGAAAGGAAGCCAGAACGGCGGGGTGGATGGCGGTGTGGGCTCGCTCGCCTCGAATAGAGTCCGCTCCGACCTGACCAGAGGAACCGGCGCGCCGTCTTTGCCCATGACAGTGAGCTCCCGCAGATGCTCTCGCATTGCCAGCGGGAGAAACATCTCTTCCCACGCCGAAATGGGGCGATCTACCGGTTGACCGAGAGCGAGCAGCAACCCGGTGTAGACGGGTGGATCGTTGGCGGTGAGACGCAGCGTGTGGAACCGGTGAGTTCTGTTGGTGAGCGCCGACTGAGTGGCCTGATGGATCCGCCCGGCCAGGGCGCGGTCCAGCGCATCGCGGATTCGGGTAGAGCAGTTGTCCCGGTAGTAGTCGTAATGATAGAAGCGGTTCTCGGGCCGTTCATTCCACTCCAGGAACTCCTGGAGCTCCCGGCGCGCCCGCGGCGCCATCTCGAGCTCTTGCACCCAGACCGAGCGGTTGGCCCTGCGGTACTGCTGGATGTACGACTCCGCGGGGAAGCCCTGCATCCAGTACCACATGCGCCCCTGGATAAACCGGACCAGAAAATTCTGTTGGTGAAAATCGAAGAGACCGTAGTTGTACGCCTGGTCGGTGCCCCTGACCGGGTCGTGGATCCAGATGGCATTGTGACCGAAGCGCTCCCACACGCGCTTGCCCGGGCCCATCGTCATTAGATAAACCGTCAGCTCGGAGCCTGGCTCGGATGGACGGGCGGACGGGCGGACGGGCGGACGGTCCTGGCCGCCAGCGCGGCCCGGAAGAATGGAAAGCAGGGAAATTGCCAGCAGGATTGTTCCACGGGACCAACTGACCGCCCGTCCGCCCGTCCGCCCGTCCGCCTTCACAACGTGACGTCTCGCCCGTCGAACGCCGAGCGATAGATCGCATCCAGAACCTTGTGCAGGGTGAGATGCTCTTGCAGCGATGGCACCTTGGCCTCGCCCGCGATCGCCGCCTGAAAGTGGGCCCACTCGGCCCGGTAGCTCGCGGTGAAGGCGTTCTCCCGGCTGACCGACCCGGTCGGCGACACGTCCACCGCCACCCCGTGCAGCTCTTTCCAGACGTTGAGTGGATTGATACCCGCAGTCCCCTTGCTGCCGCGAATTCCGACCCCGAAACGCTCCCCTTCTCCCAGATGCCGCCAGGTCACGTCCACGAAGATCGAAGTGCCATTCTCGCACACGACGAATGCGCTGCCCGACTGTTCCACTGACCGCTCTTTCCCGATCGGATCCAGGCTGGCGCTGACTCGTGTCGGTGGCGAGCTGCCCCCGAGCCAGAGACCCAGATCCAGAATCGAGAGTCCCAGATCCAGCATGGCGCCGCCACCCGCCTCGTCGCGCCGCTGTCGCCAGCCCAGGTGGGTCCGACCCGGGCGGAAGACGTGCCAGCTGCCCCGGATGCTCTCGATGTTCCCCAGCTCTCCGCTTTGTACGAAGCTGCGCACGATCTGAACGTCGGGACGGTAGCGGTGATTCATGCCCACCATGACCACCCGATCGTGCTTCTCGACTGCGCGGAGGACGCGCTGCACGCTCACGGCCGACATGGCCAACGGTCTCTCCACGAGCACGTGAAGGTTGGCCGAGAGCGCGGCCTGAATGTGGGACTCGTGGAGGTGATTGGGCGAGCAGATGACGACTGCGTCGAGCGCCTCGTAGCGGAGAAGCTCCTCGATGTCGTCGAAGGCGTCCTTGATCCCGAAGCGCGCCGCCAGCGCCCGGGCCTTCGGCAGGTCGGTATCGCAGATAGCCTGCACCTCGACGCTCCGCATCTTTTTCAGCACCGGCAGGTGCGCCACCTGGGTGATCGCTCCGCCACCGATGATTCCCACCTTGAGGCGCTCGCTGGTGGCTCCGCTGCGACCGGCCGTCATGGTACTCCCTTCATCAGTAGCGGCGCTCCAGCCGGGTTCCGGGAAAGTAGGCCGCAAGAATCTGTTCGTATCCCTGCCCCGCTCGCGCGCGTCCGACCGCTCCCCACTGGCAGAATCCGACGCCGTGCCCCGATCCCATCCCGTCCACGGTCAGGTGGGTCACTCGCCGGCCGGCGACCGTGGCGACCAGATCGAATGCCGTGCTCCGGAGAGGCTCGCCCGAGTTGAGACGCATCACCTGCCGGATCGCTGGCCCATCGATGGTGATTTCCCGCCCGCCCAGTCCGATGGCGAGCTGGTCTACCCGACCTGACGAGCTGCGGCGAGTCACCCGCACGTTGCTGACCTCCCGGACATCCACGCTCTGCCTCCCGGCGGCGGGCGGCAGGTTTCGTTCGAGCATGCTCCGTAGCGCTTCGCCGGTCCACTCCTCGTGCCAGCGATACCGGGGAGAGATACTGCAATAGACACTTCCGTTGTCGGCCTGATCGCGGACCGATCGAAGGTACGGCCTGGCCGTCCCCCGAAAGACCTCGGCACCGTCGGCGGTGCGCCCCCCGCAGGTGGAGTAAAAGAACGCCTCGATCGGCGTCCCCTCATAGGTAAGCACCCGCCCTCGGGTGTCGCCCACGGCCGCACGCCCTTCGGGCGTCTCCGCTCCCTGTCCACTGTAGACCTGGGCGGCGACGGTGGCGGCCAGATCGAAGCCCTGAGCCTTCCAGCGACCCAGGTTCCGCAGTGCGTACGTGCGCGACACGACCGCCTGCGCGCGCAAGGCTTCCTGCTCGGCCGGCCCGCGCCGGCCCATTTCGGCCGACACGACGCCCAGAAGATAGGATTCGAGGCCGACCCGATTGATCACCGTGATCCCGGTCCCGCCGCGCAGAATCACGACGGACCCGCGGTAGCTCCTCCCGTTCACCCGGACCAGTGGGTTCGACTCCGCCGGCGTGAGCGTCACGGCTTCCAGCGGCGCGGAGGTCCAGCCACGGCTCGCGAGTGTAAAGGCGCTGCCCGCGACCGCGACCTGCCAGGTCTCTCCGGGCGGGATCATCCACAGGTGCGATCCGTCGGGACCGGTGACGCCGAGCGCCGCGCCACCACCCACCGAGGCGGACACTGCACCGACCACCAAGCCGACCCGCACTTCCGGGTCGTGCCCGGCCGGGATCGGAAGCCCGGCCGTCGGCGCAGTGGGCCTCGGACCGGACACACAGCTCGCCGGCGCCAGCAACAGCAGCGCCATGCCCAGCCGCCTCAGAGTCTGCGGCTCAGCCGCGGTAGTTGCCAAACTTGAGCTCGATCCCGAAGTCCTGGCCTTTGAGAAAGGCGATCACCGCTTGCAGCTCGTCGCGGGACGGGGCAGTCACTCGAACCTCATCGCCCTGAATGCCCGCCTGCACTTTCTTGAACCCCTGATCCTTCACCGCCTTGACGATCCGCTTCGCGACGTCCTGCGGGATCCCCTGGGTAAGGGTAACTGTCCGGCGCACACTCTGACCGGTTGCTTGCTCGAGATCGCCCAGCTTGATGTTCTTCACCGGCACGTTGCGCTTGATCATCTTGGTCTTCAGCACGTCGACCAGCGCGTCCATCCGGTATTCATCATCGGCACTCAACCGGATCTCCGCCTTGAGCCGGTCGAAGCTCACCTCGCAGTGAGTTCCCTTGAAGTCGTATCGCTGGGCGATCTCTTTCAGCGTCTGATTCACCGCGTTGTCGACCTCCTGGAGGTCGGCGCCGGTGGACACGTCGAAGGATGCGTTACTGGCCATAAGCGTCGGGAATAAGGCAAAGGACTCGAGGACGGCGTGGACGCCGGAAGAATTACCATGAGAGCATCGCTGCAGCAAGCCACATCACAACCGCGTCAAGCGCCGTCGCTCCTCACCCAGCGGCGACCTGGTTTCAGCGGCAACCGGATGAGCCGCTCGCGAATATCTGGGCGCCTGTGAGGGGGTGGAGCAGACGAAATGGGGATGGGTTCGAGGGCAGGCTCCCAGGGGAAGGGCGGAGTGGTTCTCGCGGAGCCTGCCCGAGGGCCCATCCCCATTTCGTCTGCGGGGGAGGCGGGGTGCAAGCATCTGGTAACTTGACAGCATTCCGCGCAGGGTATAGTGTGAACTCGGCGGTGGATTTAGGGCCACTTGCTCCCGCCGGGTGCTTCGGCACCACACAAAGAGCTAAAGCGCCGGACACTGCCCTCCGCGCTTTCCCAAGCCCGGGGGGCCTTTTGCTCCCCATGTTGCAGCAACGCGAGGTTCGAATGGTGAGTGCTCAGGCCGTAATGTGTCGCCGAATTTGCTGCATGTGTCGCCCCCAGGCGGGGTGGACGGAGCAATCGGCGTGCGCGCGGCAGGAGACTAGCAGCTAGTACTCTCCACCGAACCGACGACCCGAGGCCCGGCCCACTCCCTGTGGTCCGGGCCTTTTCTTTTTCACGAACTCGAGGAGCGTGCCATGTCCTACCATCCCGATACCCTGGCGGTCCATGCCGGCCAGGTTCCCGACCCGACGACGAACGCCCGGGCGGTCCCCATCTACGCCACGACGAGCTACGTCTTCAACGACACTCAGCATGCCGCCGATCTCTTTGGGCTCAGGGTGTTCGGCAACATCTACACCCGCATCATGAATCCGACCAGCGACGTGTTCGAGAAACGAATCGCCGAGCTCGAGGGTGGCATTGCCGCGCTGGCAGTGGCAAGCGGCCAGGCCGCGACGACGCTCAGCGTTCTGAACCTGGCGGGCGCGGGGGACAACCTGGTCTCCTCCCAGACGTTGTATGGCGGGACCTACAATCTGTTCGCCTACACGCTCCCCAAGTGGGGCGTGACGACCCGGTTTGTCGACATCCATAACCTCGACCAGGTTCGCGCGGCGATCGACGGCGGCACCCGCCTGTTGTTCGTCGAGACGATCGGAAACCCGCGGCTCGACGTGCCGAACTTCGAGGCCCTGGTCGATATCGCCCACTCGGCGGGGGTCCCGCTGGTGGTGGACAATACCTTCGGGGCTGCCGGAACGCTGAGCCGCCCGATCGACTACGGGGCGGACATCATCGTTCATTCGGCCACCAAGTGGATCGGGGGACATGGAACCGCCATCGGTGGCGTGGTGGTGGATGCCGGCAAGTTCGACTGGGCCAGCCCCACCTCGCGCACTCGATTTCCCGAATTCACCAGCCCTGACCCATCGTATCACGGATTGGTGTATACCGAGGCCTTCGGCCCCGCGGCCTTCATCATCAAGCTCCGCGTCCAGCTGCTTCGCGATCTCGGACCCGCGCTCTCGCCGTTCAACTCGTTTCTGCTCCTGCAGGGCCTCGAGACGCTGCCGCTGCGGATACAGCGTCACTCCAGCAATGCGCTCGCGGTGGCGCGTTGGCTGGCCCAGGACCGGCGGGTGGAATGGGTCTCGTATCCAGGGTTCGAAACCCATTCCGAGCATCGCAACGCGGTCAAGTACCTCAACGGGGGCTTCGGCGGCGTGCTCGCCTTCGGCGTGAAGGGGGGCCATGCCGTGGCCCGAGCACTGATCGATCGGGTCAAGCTCTTCTCGTTGCTCGCCAATGTGGGAGACGCGAAGTCGCTGATCATCCACCCCGCGTCCACCACGCACGAGCAGCTCAGTCCCGAGCAGCAGCGGGCCACAGGAGTCACGCCGGAGCTGGTCCGGCTCTCGGTTGGGATCGAAGATCCGGGTGATCTGATCGCCGATCTGGATCAGGCGCTCGGCGAGGGAGTCGGGAGTCAGAGGTCGGGAACAGGAAGTCGCGAGTCACGAGTCACGAGTCACGCATAGGAGTCGGGAACGGGGAGTCGGGAGATGGGAGTCGGGAGTTATTGCAACGGGCAGACGTACACCCGACTCGCGACTCGCGACTCCCGGCTCCCAGCTCCCAGCTCCCAGCTCCACCACTAAGGAGAAGATTCATGTCGGTCACCGATGAGGGCACATGACGGCAATCGTCAATACCGGCTGGCCCACCCGCGACTTCACCATCGGCGAGCTGACCACCGCCGATGGACAGGTGCTCACCGACCTCCGGCTTCGCTACCGAGTCATCGGCGATGTCCGGGCGGCTGCGCAGAACGGGTGGATTCTCGTCTTCCATGCGCTGACCGGCAGTGCTGATGTCGAGGCCTGGTGGGGTCCGCTGGTCGGACCGGGCCGGGCCCTCGACACCTCGCGCCACGCCATCGTATCCGCCAACCTCCTCGGCGGCTGCTACGGGTCCACCGGCCCCGCCGAGTGGAAGGCGGAACGGGGCGGGCGCTTTCCCGAGCTCACTCCGGTGGACCTGGCGCGGGCTCATATCCCGCTGCTGGAGCATCTCGGTGTCCGGAGGCTTGCTCTGGCCACCGGCGGTTCACTCGGCGGAATGGTCACGCTCCAGTGGGGGCGCGTAAGCAGCATTCCCACCGAACGGCTGGTCGTCTTCGCGGCGCCGGCAGCTGCCTCGCCCCAGGCCATCGGGTGGAACGCGGTGCAGCGGATGTCGATCGAAGCCGACCCGGCCTGGTCCGGCGGCGACTACGCCGCGGGACAGGGGCCCGCTGCCGGCCTGGCAGCAGCCCGGGCGCTGGCCATGATCACCTACCGGTCGGCCGCCGAGTTTCAGGCCCGTTTCGGAAGATTGTCGTCCAGGTCCGAGGGGGTGTTCGATGTCGAGCACTACTTGAGGAGGCAGGGAGACAAGCTGGTGGCACGGTTCGATGCGGCGAGTTACGTAGCCCTGATGCGGTCGATGGACCTCCAGGACGTCGGTGACCTTGCCACCGCGGCTCTGGAAACAGCCCGGCAGGTCGAGCGGGTGATCGGCGTCGGGATCGACTCGGATATTTTGTATCCGGCGAGCGAGGTCCGCGACTGGGTCTCGGCATATCAGGCGGCCGGTGGACGCGCCGAATACCGCGAGATTGCCTCACTCTATGGTCACGATGCGTTTCTAATTGAATGGGATCAGGTCGAGCGGATACTGAGGGACTAAGGCCTTTAAGCTAAGAAACTCTCCAGCGCCCGTGCCCGGCTCACGTGCCGCAGCCGGCTCAGCGCCTTCTCCTTGATCTGACGCACCCGCTCCCGGGTGATGCCCAGCAGGCTGCCGATCTCTTCCAACGTCATGGGCTCGGGGCCGTCCAGGCCGAAGTAGAGGCGCAGGATCTTGGCCTCGCGCTCCTTCAGGGTAGACAGCACTTCCTCGATCGATTCGGTCAGCGCGTGCTCGAAGGTCTCGGAGTCGGGACCGGGATTCTGCGTGTCCGGGAGATAGTCGAGGAGCTTGTTGTCCTCGCCCGGCGTGAGCGGCGCGTCGAGTGAGAGATGATTCTGCGAGATGGACAGAGTCTTCTGGACCTCCTCCATCGTTATGTCCATGCCCTCCGCAATCTCGGACGGCGTCGGCTCCCGCCCAAGCTCCTGCAGCAGTGCGGACGAGCGCTTGCCGATGCGGTGCAGCGTGCCGGCGCGGTTAAGGGGAACCCGGACAATCCGGCTCTGCTCGGCCAGCGCCTGAAGGATGGCCTGGCGAATCCACCAGACGGCATAGGAGATGAACTTGATGCCCTTGGTCTCGTCGAACTTATGCGCGGCGCGAATCAGGCCGAGGTTGCCCTCGTTGATGAGGTCGGCGAGCGAGACGCCCTGGTTCTGATATTTCTTGGCAACCGAGACCACGAAGCGCAGGTTGCTGCGGACCAGCTTGTCGAGTGCCTCCTCTTCCCCGACGCGAATCCGCTGCGCCAGGTTGACCTCTTCCTCCTGCGGGATCAGCGGGTACTTGCTGATCTCGCGTAAGTACTGGTCGAGTGAGCCTTCGTCGAAGGAGGGAGCGCGCTTACCCGAACCGACCTGCATTGGACGCATGGTGGAACCTTACCCCACGATTAGAAGGTGCGCAATGGAGAAAAAAGGTCGAGGGTCGAGGGTCTAGAGTCTACGTGCTCAGTGAGTGATGTCGATCACGAGAAAGTCTTGACTCGGGACACGAACACTCCAAAACGCTCTCGACCTGAGATCCTAGACCTAGACCCTAGACCCTAGACCCTAGACGTCATAGGCATCGATCTGCGCACGCTGCAGCCTCCCGGAATAGTCGACGTAGCACACCTTGGTCTCGGAGTAGAAGTCGTAGA